>CAVLAC010000001.1:0-42719 GCA_963661055.1 bacterium
CTGCCGCGCAGTTCGTGAAAGACCTCAAAGCCGCCTACGCCCAACGCGCCGCCATCCGCCACGCGAAGTAGCGGTCACGCGGGGACGCGTGACCCTACCTTTGATCTTTGACAATTGAATTTCTGAATAGCCCCCTTAAAATCCAAGAAGGCTCAGAAGCCTAGGAGGTGGAGGTAGGCGGAAACGAGTTCGGGGCCGTAGAACATCCAGGCGAGGCAGCCGAGGCAGATGTAGGGCCCGTAAGGAATTTCCACGAACTTGCCGAGGCGTGCTTTCGCGGCAAGGATAAGCCCTACGCCCACAATTGAGCCAAAAATCGACGAAAGCATAAGGACGATAAAGACGGCAAGAGGTCCGAAGAGTGCCCCCACGGCACCCATCAAGAAGACATCCCCAAGCCCCATCGCCTCACGCTTAAAGGCTTTCGTTCCCAAAAAGCGAATGAGCCAGAGGAGTCCGAACCCAAAGGCGAGTCCACTCAGTGAGAAAAGCGGTGAGATACCAAATGGCGCGAGGTTGAATTCATAGCCGAAGTGCCGCGCAAGTGCCGCGCCGAGGCTTAGGACGACACCATAAATCATCCCTCCGACTGTAACAAAGTCAGGAAGAAGCTTATGGTCAAAGTCAATGAAGCTCCCGACCAGCATTAGAGCGAGCCATACCCACGAGAGTGGCGCGGCAATTCCAAAGCGTGCGTAGGCGGCAACAAAGAGAGCTCCACCCAAGAATTCGACAAGCGGATACCGTGCCGAAATCGGGTTTTTGCACGCGGCACATTTTCCGCGCAAGGCGACCCATGAGAGGATAGGAATGTTCAAATACCACGGAATTGCCGCGTTACACTTGGGGCAATGCGAGGGCGGCGAGACAATGGACTCTCCGCGCGGCACACGCCAAATGACGACATTCAAGAAACTCGCTAGGCACGCGCCAAAAGCGAAGATGAATGCGTAAAGCCAAGGTGTCGGCAAGAGGTGCATCCGTTATTCGCTCTTCAGGTCGCGGCTCATCATCGCCGATACAGCGTCCGCCGCATTATAATTCTCGTAGCAAAGCGCATAGACGAGATTACAAATGGGCATTTCGACCCCGAGTTTGGCGGCGAGATCGTGGATAACTTTCGCGTTCCATACGCCTTCCGCCACCATCTGCATAGAGCCGAGAATCGCGTCAATTTTCTCGCCTTTGCCAAGGCGTTCGCCGACGGAATGATTGCGTGAATGAACCGAGGTACAGGTGACAATCAAATCACCCACGCCCGCGAGCCCACTCATTGTCTCAGGCGTGCCGCCATAGGCGAGAACAAAGCGCTTCATTTCAGCGAGCCCCCGCGTAATAAGTGCCGCGCGGGTATTGTCACCAAAGCCCATACCGTCCGAACAGCCAACGGCAATGGCGAGGACATTCTTAACCGCTCCGCCAATTTCTACGCCGACGGGGTCTTTGGAAGTATAGACGCGGAAGGTCGGCCCCGACCAAATGCGCTGGACGCGCTGCGCCTTTTCCTCATCCTCACACGCCGCGACAATGGCGGTTGGAATGCCGCGCGAGACTTCCTCGGCGTGGGTGGGGCCCGCGAGAGCGACGACGCTCTTTAGCCCGAGAATCTCCTTCGCGAGCTGGGTCATCCGTTTGTTGGTTTTCTCGCAGAGTCCCTTTGTAAGCGAAACAACGAGGTGGTCATCGGTGATGAGTCCCTTAAAGCCCTCGATAACGGATGCAAAATACTTCGAGGGCGGCGCGAGCACCACGACTTCCGCACCCGCGAGTGCCGCGTTGCGGTCGCTTGTGAGACTTAGCGACTCGGGCAAAGTGACGCCCTTCAGGAACTTGTCATTACGCCGCGTGCGGCGCATTTCCTCGATGTAATCAGGGAACGCCCCCCAGAGCGTGACTTCGTTGCCGTAGCCCGCGAGCAAAAGTGCATTCGCGGTGCCCCATCCGCCATCACCAATAACTGCTATTTTCATAAGATATGCCCCATTTTTTCGCGCTTAGTCTCAAGATAACGGCGGTCGTATTCGGTCGGCGCAATGACAATCGGCACGCGCTCGACGATTTCGAGTCCGTAGCCATCAAGTCCGACGACCTTGCGCGGATTATTTGTCATTAGGCGCAACTTCTTTACGCCGAGATCTGCCAAAATCTGTGCGCCCTCGCCATAATCGCGCAGGTCAGGGGCGAAACCAAGGGCGACATTCGCCTCGACGGTATCGAGTCCCTCCTCTTGCTTGCGGTAGGCGTGAAGTTTATTGGCAAGCCCAATGCCGCGCCCTTCTTGGCGCATATAAACGACCACGCCGCGCCCTTCTTTCTCAATCATTTGGAGGGCGGTATGGAGTTGCGGACCGCAATCGCACCGCTCTGAGCCGAGCACATCGCCTGTGAAGCATTCGGAATGCACGCGAGCAAGTACAGGCGCGTCACTTGTGAGGTCGCCCTTGATAATCGCCAAATGCTCAAGCCCCGTCAAGCGGCTACGATACATCTTGAGACGGAAGTGTCCGTAGGAAGTGGGCAAATCCACATCCTCGACGGCCTCGACGAGCTTATCATACCGCCGCCGATAGGCGATGAGGTCGGCAATGCGGAGCATTTTGAGGTTGTGCTTGCGAGCAAATTCGATATGGTCGGGAAGCCGCGCCATAGAGCCATCATCGCGCATAATCTCACAGCAGAGCCCTGCTTCCTTAAGCCCCGCGAGACGAATCAAGTCCACAGTCGCCTCGGTGTGCCCCGCGCGCTTAAGAACGCCGCCTTCGCGTGCACGCAGTGGGAACATATGACCTGGACGGCGAAAATCACGGCCCTTCGCATTCGGGGCAACAATGGCGCGCGCCGTAATGCCGCGCTCGGCGGCTGAAATGCCTGTCGTCGTCGCCACCGCGTCAATTGAGACGGTAAAGGCGGTATGGTGATTATCGGTATTCTCGCTCACCATCTGAGGCAAATCAAGCGCATCGCAAAGTGCACCCGACATCGGCATGCAAATGAGTCCCTTGGCGTAAGAAGCCATGAAGTTCACATTTTCGGTTGTCGCGAACTCCGCCGCGCAAATGCAATCGCCCTCATTCTCGCGGTCTTCGGCGTCCGTCACCAAAATGATTTCGCCGCGCCGCAGGGCTTCCAAGCACTCTTCAACAGTATTAAACATGCAAAACCTTTCTTACGAACCTGGGTGCACGGGGTGCGAGCCCGCCTTGCAGAGGGGGCACTCGGCGGGCTGCCAAGTTTCAGGTGTCATCTGCATAAGCGAAAACATCGGGATAGAACCAAACGAAACCTTGTCGCCCGAGCGATCGACGAGCAGAACAACTGCCGCGACTTCGCAACCCGCATTCTTCACGAGGTCGATTGTCTCTTGGACGCGCCCACCCTTGGTGACCACATCTTCCGCGACCACATAGCGTTCGCCCGGCTTCAGCGTAAAGCGGCGCATGGCGAGGATGGTATTGGGCTTGCCTGTCGCGTCCACGCCTTCACCCTGCACCTTCTCGGCGAAGACGCACTTCGTATCGAGGGCGCGGGCGACTTCGTGTCCGACAAGGATTCCGCCGACGGCAGGGGAAATGACACCGTCAATCTTGCCAATATCACATCCCGCTTTCATCTTCTCGACGACCGCGTCGCAGAGTTTTGCCGCGATACGCGGATAGCGCAGGACATTCGCGCATTGAAAATAGCGGTTTGAATGGAGTTTTGAGCGCAATTCGAAGTGCCCTTCGAGGAGGGCTCCTGTTGATTTAAACGCTTCGAGTACTTCAGCTTCGGTCATCATAGTAGAGATCCTTTCAATCTTCTATTTTTAGTAATTCAGCACGAGTAAAGGGGTTCGTATCTTTAGGCGCGGTTGCCTCATTTTGGGCAGGTATCACGCGCGGCGCAGGGGCGGCGAGGGAAAGTGGGCGCGGCAAGGGTGCGCGGCGGTTGGGGCGCTCGAGGTGACCCTCCACACAATCCTTTAGGGCAAGGACGCTCACGGGCTCGCTCTCGGGCAAATCAAGTGCCGAAAGATCCACCGTATGGGCACGCGCTTCAGCGAGCCCTGGTTGCCACGCCGAGCGAATCGCCTTAATCGCGGCAAGTTCCTGCGCGGGCTCAAGGGAAATCAAAGCGCCGAAAGCAGGTGCGGGCGCGGCACTTGGGCTCGTGAGGGTCGTCGGGAGGGAGCGCAAAGACGAATACATCAAAAGCGCGAGCGCGGCAGGGACAGCAAATGTCAGGAGAAGTGAGAGGAACTCACTCCGCAAACGCCGCTGAGGTCTATACGCGCTTTTGCTCACTCCGCCTCCTGTTCAAGCGCCTCATTCTTTGTCGCGAAGAAAAACTTCTTAACGCCACTTCGCCGCGCCAATGCCGCGAGTCGCATAAGGTCGCCGCCCGTCACATGTTTGTCGGCGAGAATAAGGAACGACGGAGTCTCGGCGGTGCTTACGCGATTTGCCAATTGATTCGCGAAGGAGTCCATAGAGGCCTCATCCTCTAGCACATAACGCGCATCATCAAAGAAGACGAGCGTCTCTTTTGCCGTGGGCATAACGAGCGCGGCAAGGGAAATGTTGGCGCGGTCCACGGCATCGGCTGTGGGCAAGTCAAACATCACGCCTTTCGCCGAAGAAAGCGTCCCTGAGAGCAAATAAAGGAGCAAAAAGAGGATTAGTACGGCAATATAAGGGACGGCTTCCACAAACGGACGCCAATCGCCTAATTTTGTGCGTGAAGGGCTCGCCTCACGCGCCGTTCGCCAATTCCAATTCATGCGGCAGACCCTTTCGCGGGGGCATTCTTCGTCGCGAAGTAGCTCACGATGGAAGTCGCGGCAGCTTCGAGATTGTAAACAATGCGGTCGACACGCAACTTAAGCGAGGCGTGCATAACGATAACGGGAATCATCACGCCCAGCCCCAAGGCGGTGGAAAGAAAGGCGGGGGTCGCGGCACTTAGGAGATCCGCACGCGAAACGAGCACTTCGCTATTAATGAGCATCAAAGAACGCACAAAGCCAAGGACTGTGCCGAGAAGCCCCAGAAGTGGCGCAATGCGTCCGATTAGCGCGAGAGTCGCGAGTCGGCGATAAAGGCGACTCACAATGACGCGTCCTTGGGCATCCACGGCTTCCCGCAAGATATGTACGCCCGCCTCGCGGCGATGGATGGCGCACGCCATAAGTTCCGCGACCGGTACAGGCGTATCCTCGCAAATGGCGAGCGCCTCATTTTCATTGCCGCTATCAAGCACATTAAAAACGCCCTTGGCAAAGTCCTGCCAATCAATTTGGGCGCGGCGCAATTCGAAGAAGCGGCTCAGAAAGACGAGAACCGCGACGAGCGCGAGTGCCAGAAAAATCCAATACATAGGGTTATCAAAGGTAATCATTAGTAGAGCCCTCCCGTCTGCAATTTATCAATACGCCGCTCAGCCTCGACGGCTGCAGGGACATCGCTTGCCGCGACAAGTTCCAGAATGCGTTCCGCCTGCCGCTTGAGTCCGCGTCGCTCATATTCATCAGCGAGGCGAAAGGCGGCTTTCACAAAGACCGCGCGGGCTTCATCATCAAAGACGACTCCCGCGAGGCGATTGGAGCGGTAAGACAAAACCACATTCGTATAATATTCGTCGAGTGCCCCCTCGAGGCGCCCCATCTTCTCAAGCGTACGCGCCACTTTATAGGCGACAACGAGGCGGCGAGACGGAGGCAACGCTTCGCCTTGCCCAATCATATGGTAAGTGAGAAGTGCTTCCTCATAGCGCGTCGGATTATCCGCGCCCATCGCGAAGAGAGCGTCCGCCTTCAGCATCCGTGCCGTCAAGCGGTCGGCGGCGGAATCTACCGAGGCCTCAAAAGCACGGTCAAGAACGAGAATTGCCTCCTCAAAACGCGCGAGGGCAATGAGCGCTTCGCCCTGCACGAGATACGCGGCAAAAGCATCCTTCGCCTTCGGGTAGTCATTGAGGCACTTGGTACTCAGTGTCACCGCATTCTCAAAAGCCCCACCCGCATATGCCGCGCGAGAAGCCCAAATGAGAGCCGTAGCCGCCTCGGGATTCGGGGCAATGCTCGCGGCATATTCTTCAAAGAGTTTTGCCGCCTCGTGCCACCGCGCTTGGCCGTAGGCGTACTTGGCAAGCCAATGCTTCGCCTTATTGCGTGCTTCGGAATCTTTTGCCTGCAAAGCGAGTTCCTTCGCCTTGGCGAGCGCTTCCTCATCGCGGTTGAGCCCATAGAGGCAAAGAATATCAAGATATGCCATCTTATCCGCACGCGCAGGGTCTTCCTTGGCAAGTGCCGCGAAAAGTTTGCGCGCCTCGCCAAATTGGAAGGTGCGGTAGAGTTCGCGTCCGCGTGTTTCCATATCCTTGAGCTTCACGAGAACAGCGAGTTTCTTTCCAGCGGGGGTATCGGGGTACTTAGAAAGGACAAGCCGATAGCGTTCCATTGATTCTTCGGCACGCCCTGCTTCCGCAAGCATATCGCCCTGAGCGAGAACGATTTGCGCCTGCTCAAGGGCATTCGTCGTACAACTTTCCGCCGCGCTAAAAGCGTCCATCGCCTCATCAACACGCCCCAACTTACGGAGCGCCCACGCACGCTCTTCCTGCACCGCGCCATTCTTGGCAAGCGTCGGCCAAATCTCGAGGGCATCCCGATAAGCAGCAACCGCGTCTTCGTTACGGTCAGCCACCAATAAAGCATGGGCATAGGCGAGGAAAGCGGGCTGGACATCATACCTATCGGGGTGGCGTTGCGCGGCAGTTCGGATTACCTTTTCCGCGTCACTTACCTTGTTGGTATCGGCAAGGTCGTGTACGGCGACCTGCAAAGCCAATTGATTTCGCGCAATTTCGAGCTTTACTTGCGGAATTAGGTTCGTAATTAGCGTATAATCATCCAATTGAAGTGCCGCCATTACCCGCGCAAATTCCTCGGTTTTGGGAGATTCGGCGAGGGCACGCCAAATGGCTTTCGCACGGTTGGTCTCGCCTTGTGCCGCGTAAATCTCGGCGGCGACGAGTTGCTCGGGAGTTCCGCCCTTCTCAAGTTCCAACTTTTCGGCTAGGGAATCGGCTTCCTTAATTTTGCCGCGCTCAAGGAGGAGTGCCGCCTGAAGAGCCCCCGCGCGGCACTTTTCTTCGGCGAACGCGAAGTCCGTTTTCGCCAAAAGAGCGATACATTCGTCCGTTTTGCCTAGTTTCGCGAGGGCGAAGGCACGATAGAAGACGAAGGAAGGCGTTGCCGCGTCGCCCCAGCCATCAATTTCCTTAATAATATCCTGCCAGCGCTGTTCATTCGCGTAGCTCTCAAGCGTGACGAGCCGCGCCTCATCCTGGGGCAACTCGCGCGCATGGGTTCGGGCAATGGACCAGAGTCCGTCTCGAAGTGCCGCGCGGGAAACGGGGGGCGTCCCCGCCGCGATCGCGGCAGTTGCGAGAAGAACGGAAGCTAGCAGTACCTTACGCAAAATCAGATTTCTCCACCTAAATAGCCCATTTCAGCGAGAATGCGCTTGTTTTCCATCCAATTGCGCTCTTCCTTGACCTGCATCTTGAGGGTGACCTTGAGTTCAAAGACTTGGCGCAATTCGCGTTCCGCCTCTTCGCGCACCTTCTTAATGACCGCCCCGCCTTTGCCAATCACAATCCCGACTTGCGATTCACGGTTGACGAGAACATCCACATTGACCTTCCAGCGCTTATCCGTTTCTTCAATGGACTTCACGCATATCCCGAGTTCGTGTGGGATTTCGCGGTACATATGACCAATAAACTTCTCACGGATAATATCCGCGATGGTAAGGCGGCGGGGGTAGTCCGTAACGACATCCTCGGGGAAGAGCAATTCGCCAGGCTCGGCGAGCGAAAAGAGTGCGTCCAAAGTGGCATTTTCGCCACCCTCAGTCGAAGCAATCGCCTTCACCCAAATGGGCTCAGGCACGGGAAGTGCCGCGTCCGCACCTTCGACAGGGGTGGTTTTAAGCGCTTCTTCCCACGCCTCGTGGTACATCGTCTCAAAGAACGGCTTTTTATCCGCTTTATTGAGCACAAACACCACCTTTGACGGACGCTCCTTGGCGACGCGATTCATCCAGCCCGTATCTTCCATCTGGGGTTCCTCGGCGGCATCAAAGACGACGCAGAGGATATCCACTCCCGCGGCACTTCGGCGTGCCATACGGTTGAGGAGGGTTCCAAGATGCCCCTGCGCCTTATGAAGACCAGGGGTATCGAGAAGGACGAGCTGTCCGCGTGGATCAGCCACAATGCCGCGCACGGTATTGCGGGTCGTTTGTTCAACGGGCGAGACGATAGAGATTTTCTCCCCGACAAGGCGGTTAACGAGGGTAGATTTACCCGCGTTTGTGCGCCCGACGATGCCCACGACGGCAACGAGCGGCTTCTTTTCGGTTTCTGTACTCGGCGTATCGCTCATAATTACGGAACCAAGAACTGCAGCGCGAGAGCCTTCGCCTCACGCTTGACCCGCGCCTGAACTTCGGTGTCGGCGATATTATCGAGGACATCCGCAATCCATGTGCCAATCTTAATCATTTCCGCTTCCTTCATGCCGCGCGTGGTGACGGAAGCCGTCCCGATACGCACCCCCGAAGTGCGGAAAGGCGATTCGGTATCGTAAGGAATCGTATTCTTGTTGACGACAATACCTGCCGCGTCGAGTGCCGCGGCGGCGTCCTTACCCGTGATGCCCTTCGAAGTCTTGACATCCACCAAGAAGAGGTGGTTATCGGTGCCGCCCGAGACAATGCGGTAGCCGCGATCTTGCACAGTTTTGCAAAGAACTTGGCAATTTTTGACGACTTGCTGAGCATAGCCCTTCTTCTCAGGCGACATCCATTCGCGGAAGCATACCGCCTTCGCGGCAATGATGTTCTCGAGCGGACCGCCCTGCATACCCGGGAAGACGGCGGAATCGAGTGCCTTCGCCCACTTTTCCTTGCAAAGGACGAGACCGCCGCGCGGACCGCCCAAAGTCTTGTGGGTGGTGCTGGTCACAAAGTCCGCGTAAGGGACGGGGCTCTCGTGGGCACCGCCCGCGATGAGACCCGCGATATGCGCCATATCAACCATCATAATACACCCGACCTTATCGCAAATCTCACGAATGCGCTTAAAGTCAATGGCACGCGGGTAGGCGGAAGCACCCGAGAGCAGAATCTTCGGGCGCACTTCCAGCGCCTGCTTCTCGAGGGCATCGTAATCGAGCCGCTCCGTTTCCTTATTCACGGTATAAGGGACGATATTGTAGATCTTGCCCGAGAAGTTGACGGGCGAGCCGTGCGAGAGGTGTCCGCCCTGGTCGAGCGAGAGGGACATAATCGTATCGCCAGGCTTAATTGTGGCAAAATAAACTGCCATATTCGCGGCACTTCCGCAGTGGGGCTGCACATTGGCGTGCTCCGCGCCAAAGAGTTCGCACGCCCTCTTGCGGGCGAGTTCCTCGACGGCATCCACGGGCAAGCACCCCGAATACCAGCGCTTCCCCGGATACCCCTCAGCATACTTATTCATCAAAACCGAGCCTGCCGCCTCGCGGCACGCACGAGAAGAAGTATTTTCGGACGCAATCAAGTTGATTTCGGTATCTTCCTGCTCAGTCTGTGCACGAATCGCCGCGAAGACTTCGGGGTCATCCTGCAAAAGCCCCGAGGCATCCGAAAGGCGCATCGCGCGTTCCAATTTCGCACGGCGACGGGCGTGGCGCTCACTTTCGTCGACGGGAGTCGAGATAAATGCCTTCGCCATCTCAAGCGCATATTCGGGCGAGGTCGTGTCCGCGCCCAAGCAAAGGATATTCGCGCCATTATGTTGGCGGGTAGTGACTGCCGCGGCGAGTGTCGAGCAAACGGCGGCACGCACATTCTGGAAGCGGTTCGCCGCCATACTCATACCAATTCCCGAGCGGCAAATCAAAATGCCAAAATCTGCCGCGCCACTCGCGACATCAAGGGCGACGAGGTCGGCGTAATCAGGGTAATCACAGCTAATCTTCTCGGCTGGACCCCTATCCAAAACGGACGCAACAGGCGAGAGCCCCGCTACGAGGTAGCTCTTGAGCTCTACTCCACCGTGATCGGAAGCAATGGCTATTTTCATTTTCTAGACAACTCCTTTAATTGTTTACTTATATTATAGCAAAAATTGGACGCTTTGGCGCGGTTTTATGAACGGATGTGCACTTTTATTGTGCCCGCCACGGGTTTCTCAGAAATGAGGATCAGGTAGCCGCCGCCGCCCGCACCCGTCAACTTCCAGCCCAGAACAGAGTCCTTGAGCTTTTCGATAGTATCTTTTACCTCCTGCGTCGCGGCATTTGGGAACATCTCGAGTTGTGCCGCGAAACACGCCTTCGTTGCCGCGCCCCACGCCTTTACATCGTGCGCGAGAATTGCCTGCCAAGCCGCCTCAGAGGACGCGGCAAGTGCTTTCGCGGACGCGGCATTTACATTGTTATTGGCGAAAACATCATAAGTACCACAGCGCGGCGAAACCTGCATCAGGTAGAGGTGCTCCTCAATAAAGCGCAAGGTCTCGTCATTCGTAATCGTCTCAATGGACTTCGGCCAGTAGCCCGCGTCATAATTGAGCTTGTTGAGCCCTGGCATAAGAATACCCAATTGGTCTTGAGAGCCCGAAATGTGGGTCGAACCTGGCGGATTTTCCACTCCAAAGAGGATTTTCGCATTATGCTCGGGGTCGCCGTGGGGCAATTCGGTCTGCCAAAGTTCAATAGCCTTATTGCGGCTTGAGGTCGCCATACCACTGCGCTCATTAAAGTCGTGGTCAGGATGAATCGAAATCGTCAAAACCGCGCCCGGGCAAAGCTTGTTCACGAAAGGTTGGTCGAGCCAACCGCCGCAAAGCTCAACGCGAAACGGAATCCGACAGACACTTCTAATAGAGGTAGTCGATCGCGCAGGCAACCCCGCACTCGGGATGCGCTCGGCAACAACGAGTTTAATGCCGCGCTCCTTGCAAAAACGCTCTTTATCGGGGGTAAAGCCATCCGAATTCACGAAAAAGATGTCAGGTTTTAGGGCATCGACTTCCTTTTCAAAGTCCATCAGCCCCATACCCGAATTGATCCACGCGTCTTTCACATAACGAATCGCCTTAACCATATAAAGGCGTTCCGCGTCACTATTGATGGTGCGGCGTCCCTTGAGAGCATAGATATTGCGGTCGCTCCCAAGCCCCACATAAAGGTCGCCCAACTTCGCCGCCTCAGCAAAGAATGCCACGTGCCCCGAATGGAGCATATCATAACAGCCACTAACAAAGACTTTTGCCATTACTTAATCCCCTCCTCTTATAGAGCTCCCGTGATAAGCGAACCAAAGGTCGAAATCGGGGTCGTATCGCGGTAATTGTCGATAACTTGCCGAATATCCTTGATAAGTCCGTTTACTTCATCATATAGCGCGGGGTCAGCAACGAGCTTGCCAAGCGTGCCCTCGCCCGCCTTGAGTTTATCGGCGACTTCATTAAGGGAAGCAAGTAGCTTATTCGCCCCCGCAAAAGTCTCCGACGCGTCAAAAGATTCGCACGCCTTCTTAAATGCCGCGAGAGAGGACTCAAGTTGACCCGCCATCGGATCATTCGCCGCGAGAAGGCGCCCGAGGAGTCCCTGCCCTTGGCGAAGGCAGTCCGAAATCTCCTTCGCATTGGCTACGGTGGCATCTAAATTGTCGTAGAGTTTGGTATCAGGGGACATCAGCTTACCGAGCGTGCCTTCGCCGCGCTCAAGTCTAGAGGAAAGTTCCTTAATTGCCGCGCTCGCCGCCGCGAGATTCGTGACAATAGTGCGAAGTTCACTTCCCGAAACGGCTTCGTTAAGGTTATGGGCTATTTCGGCGACCTCATTCATCCAGTCTGTGGGTTTCGTGCCAGTGAAGAGCGTCTCCTTAAGCGAAAGAACTTCGCCCTTGCCTTCTTCTAAAAGGAGGTAGTAGCCGCCGAGCATTGAAAGATTACGAATGCTTATCGTATAACCTTCTCTAAGGACGACATTTTGGTCAATTTCGGCACTTACCACAAGATTTGTCGGGGTGAGCTGTATCTTCTCGACCGAGCCGACCTTTGTGCCGCGATACATAACTGTGTCGCTCTCTTTGAGACCTCCAACATCCGTAAAGACGACTTGGGCACAGACCCTCTTACGCCCCCTTAGGACATCTACCCCCGATATAACTATCGTAAAATAGACGAGAGCGGCTAAAACTACGAGCATAAAGAGTCCGACAACGAACTCGGCAAAGACATCATTTTTGCGTGAACTCATGACCATTCTCCTTTCGCCGCGGCGAGAAATGCCTGGACCTCTGGATTTTGGGACTGGGTAAAATCATTGGGCTTGGCGCAGAGAACCGCGCGCCCTTTATCAAGTAACAGAATGTGGCTCGCCATACCAAGTGCCGCGCCGAGATTGTGGGTGACCACTATTGAAGTGAGCCCGCGCTCTTTATTGAGCTTAACTATGAGCCCGTTAATCGTCGCGGCAGTCACGGGGTCAAGTCCGCTCGTGGGCTCATCGTAAAGGACGACATCCGTCTTGCGCACAATTGCCCGCGCCAAACCCGCACGCTTCTGCATGCCGCCCGAAATCTCAGCTGGGAACTTCTCCGCGGCGTCCGTAAGCCCAACTGCCGCGAGGGCATCCTCTACCCGAACGGAAATTTCTTCTTCGCTCAAATTGGTAGTCTCCCGTAGGGGCAAAGCAACATTATCCCGAACCGTCATCCAGGCGAGAAGCGCACCACTCTGGAAAAGGTAGCCAATTCGACTGCGAATGCCCTCGAGTTCCTTGCCCGACGCGGCAGTTACATCGATGCCCTCAAAAAGAATGCGCCCCGCCGTCGGGGTCAAGAGCCGCACAATGTGCTTGAGCGTGACCGACTTACCCGTCCCTGAGGGACCCACAATGCAAAAGACCTCGCCCTTCTCAATCGAGAAGCTAAGTCCGTTCAAAACGGGCACCCCGTTGAACTTCTTAACTACATTCTCGAACAAAATGAACGACATGGGCTCCTTTTCTTAACGATAGCAGAGGCGAGTAATCATATACCCAAACATCAAAATAAGCAGAAACGAACCAATCACGCTCCGCTGAGTGGAGCGTCCGACACCCGTTGCGCCGCGACTCGCCGAAAGCCCTTGGGCACAGGAAACCGCGCCAATAATTACCCCAAAGACGAGGGCTTTGACGAGTCCGACTACGAGATCTTTCGGTTCGGCAATAGAAATTGCGCTTGCCATATACTGCCCAAAGTCAATTCCGAGCTGGGTGACCCCAACGAGTCCGCCACCCATTGTGCCGACCGCACAGCAATAGAACGCTAAGAGGGGAGCCATAACGACGAGGGCAAAAAGCCGAGGGGCTGCCAAAAACCTAACGGGCGAAATGGACATTATCTCGAGCGCGGCAATTTCGTCGTTTATCTTCATTGTGCCTATTTCTGCCGCGATTGCCGACCCGACGCACGCGGCGAGGCACATTCCGCAACTAAACGGAGCCATCTCCCGAATAAGGGAGAGCATAACTGCCGCGCCCAAGTAGATTTCTTGGTTAAAACGCCGAAGTTCCAGCCCAATTTGTAGGGCGAGAATCATCCCTGTGAAGAGCGAAACTACCGTAATTACAGGAAGTACGCGAATTCCTGTAACATATAGCTGCCTCACCAAGTCTTGCCGCGAAATGGCGCGGCAAAGTACGCTCGGGAAGTAGGCGAAGGCTTCACCTAAAATGCGGAAAGCCCAGCCTAGTTGTGCTGGGATTTCTATTAGTTTCTGGACGAAGCCGCGCCGATAGGTGCGCGGTGCTTCATCCCACAACGGCTCGCGTACAACCGTCATCGCTTTAGGCGTTACTTCTTCGCGGGTTCAACGGACTTTAATGCCTCGCTGACCGCGTCCTCCGAAACGGCGGGAGCCGCCTTGGCGGGACGCTCAATGAGGTCACGGGCATCCGCAATGCGCACCTTGAGAGCAAAATCGCTCGCGGCTTCCTTCTCCATTTTGTCAAGGAGGGCAAGTGCCGCGCTCTTATCACCCTTCGCCGCGAGGCAACGGGCTTCACCAAAGCGGGCGGTCGTCGCCAAGAAGCTCTTCGGCTTAGATTCCGCGAAGTTGGTGTAAAGAACAAGCGCGTCATCATACTTCTTGAGTGCCTCAAGGCACTGCGCCTTGCCAACAGCGGGAACATCCGCGAAGCCCTCGGGCGGATTCGCCTCAAGCTTTTCGTAGGTCTCAAGTGCCGCCTGGAACTCGCCCTTCATATAGAGCGCACTCGCGAGACGCATTTGCAGGGCAGGACCCGCCGCAGTCGCGGCATATTTCGCCGCCGCTTCCTCGAGTTCCTCGGTCGTCGTCGCCGAAAGGAGCGCTTCGCTCGAAGCTTCTTTCCTAGACGCATTTAAATGGGTGTAGCTGTAGTAGCCACCCACCATCATAAGCGCGATAGCGAGCCACATTACAGTAGACTTCCCATCCTTTTCCCACCACTCAATGAGCGGGATCAGTTCTACAGGCGTTGATTTCTTCATTCGTTGGTTTCCTTTTCAATGTTACGGTCGTAGAAATCCGACCACAAGTTCAAAACAGCTTCACTGCGTCCCTCGGAACGCGCGAGTATACGATTATAGTCGAGCGCATCGAGGAAATCACGGTTGTAAATAAAGCGACTCTTGCCGCGTGCCGGCGCCATAGAGAGGCGACGGACGCTTTCCATTATGCCTACCGCCGAGAAATAGACGGTTTTCGGTATCTTTATAGCCTCTAAGACGCTTTTCACGACTGCCCGCGCCGCCCCTTCTTTGCCGAACTCTTCGCAGGGACCCGTGCACAACAAGGCGACCCGCAGGGCATTCGTCGGCTCAAGCCCCCTCTTACGGAGCATAAGTTCATACTTATCAAGTGCCGCGAGATGGCGCCAAAGGGGACTCTTTTCGCCACCCGTACGCTCTACATAGGCGGCGAGGGAAGGCAACATATCGCCGAGCATTCCACTTTGCCACATCATCTGAAACGCGGCGGCGGAGTGCCCGTAGGCGAAGAGCCTAAAGACTTCCTCACAAACACGCGGAATCGCGGCAGTTAGAATGCAGGCGTGATGACGCTTAATCGCCGCCCATGTCTTCTTCTCAATCTTAAAACCAAGCCGCGCCGAGAACTTAATCGCCCGCATCATTCTCACGGGGTCTTCCTGAAAACGGATGTCTGGGTCGCCAATAGCCCGAATAATCTTCCTCTTCAGGTCGTCCATTCCGCCCACCCAGTCAATGACACTAAAGTCACGGATGTCATAGAAGAGCCCGTTTACCGTGAAGTCGCGGCGGTAAGCGTCCGTTTCGGGTGTCCCGAAAGTATTATCTTCCTGAGGGCCCTCTGCCGCGTGCTCAAGGATCTCGCCGACGGTCTGGGATTCGCGACGGAATGTCGCCGTCTCAATCACCTTCTCACCAAAGCGGATATGCGCCAAACGGAACCGCCGCCCAATAAGAAAGCAATTGCGAAATGCCTTACGGACCTCATTAGGCTTAGCCGAAGTGCCCACATCAAAGTCTTTCGGTTGGCGCCCCATTAACAGATCCCGCACGCCGCCCCCGACCAGGTACGCCGTGTAGCCAAGCTCCGAAAGATGGTACAGTACTCTTAACGCGTCAGGGTCAATATTCTTACGCGAAATGCAGTGCTCCTGTCGTGGGTACACGACAGGCAAATTAGACTTCTTTCTCCTAAACAAAAACATCCGTAATATTATACCAAAACTGCCGCGCTCAAGCAAGGACATTAACAACATTATCGTGTCGCCCGCACCCCCCGAGGCAAATCAAACAACCTGCCAATATCCTCCTTTATCAGGGCCAACGCGGCGAATGAGATTAGCATCTTTCAACTTACGGATGTTCCATTTTACGCCAATCAGAGAAAGCCCCGTCGCATTTGCCAATTCTGCAACGGTGATATCAGGCATAGCCCTCATTATAGACAGGATTTTCTGTCCCGTTTTCTTGTTAGTTTTCTGTATAGTTTTCTGGTTAGTTTTCAGTATAGTTTTCTGTATAGTTTTCTGGTCAGTTTTCAGTATAGTTTTCAGGTCAGTTTCTACCTCGTCTGACTCGTAAGCCTTGCCTTTTGCCTTAAGAGTTCGTAGTATCTTATCGAGCATAAAGTCAATGAACGGCCCGCACTCCCCAGCCGCTGTAGAAGCACGAATAGCCTGATAATATTCCTGCTGGTGCGCCCAGACAATGTTCTCAACGGGCGCGCCATAAAACTCCTTACGCCAAGAACCCAAAAGAACGGACTGCCAAAGCCGTCCTGTGCGTCCGTTGCCGTCGGGGAATGGGTGTATAAACTCAAACTCATAGTGAAATACGCAACTCTTTACCAGTATGGGGTCATCGCTTTCCGTAAGCCACGCAAAGAGGTCTTTAACGAGCGTGGGAACATTTGCAAAAGGCGGCGCCATATGGACAACATTCCCGTAGCCGTCAATCACCCCTACATTGCAATTACGAAACTGTCCAGGATGGTCAACAAGGTCTTTCGTCATCAAGCCATGAGCCTTTAGAAGGTCATCCATTGAATAGGGATTAAACGACTCAATCGCCTCATAAGCCGCGTGAGCACCCTTAATCTCGTCAATTTCGCGTTGCGGACCCACCACGCGCTTGCCCGCGAGAATATCCGTAATCTGCTTTTCGGTAAGGGTATTACCCTCAATCGCCGTAGTGCCGCGAATCGTGCGGATGTGGTTAATCTTACGAAGGCGAACACCATTGGGGCCTTCGAGGATAATCCTATAGCGTTCGATGGCGGCGGCAATCTCAGCAATCAGATTCATTGCCTTGCCACTCACCTTATAAGGCGGAATATATTTCTCTATACTCATTGCCACTTCCTCCTATTTCTGTTTCCTAGTTACCCTCATTCATTTGCGGCGAGGGGGGTGGTGCGGCGGGCGACTTGTTCGGGGGCGTTGGCGGCAGTGCCGACGCGCGAAGAGAGGGTGATAGTAATCTCAGCCTTATCAGGTGCCGCGTCAAGTTCGCTGGGCCACGTGAAAGTCATCATTGTTGCCGACTTAGACTCGGGCTCAACTCTAACGCTTTGAGTCTTGCCCTTCTTATCTACCCAACTAAACTCAGCATAATCGCCGCGCGCGGCATCATAATACTGGAAGTTCTTTCCTGTAATGACAATGTCGTGCCCTCGTAAGAGCTCTTTGCTCGCGGCATCATAACTATTAAGGTTGTAAATGTAAAGCCGCCCCTCGAGCTTATCAACATTCTCCCATTCCATGTCGCTTATCTTGTTCTGGAAGTTGCTCAGGGGTGTTACCGTCATATGGTAGCCATTATCGGCACCCAAACGCCGCGTTTCTTTGTCTACAGAGCCATCTAATTCACCATGAAAGCGTAGCCACCCATCTAAAGAGACCGTGACACCTTGCCTATCAAGCTCTTTAATGGCACTAAATATGGCTTTGATATTACCAATAATATCTTCTCTCTTCCCCTTAAGATAGTTGTTTGCAATAGCGTAGTCAACAACCTGCTGAAACGAGTAGGTTTGACGATCTACGGCAACAGGGCGAAGCGACTCTTTGCCCGTGCCAGGGTGTAATTTGCGAATGACTCGATAATGAACTATGTTTCCTTTGCTCTCGCTCATGTCTTTGACCAGCCTTTCTTAGCAATCAAGTACTTCTATTATACCAAAACTGCCGCGCTCAAGCAAGGGGACAAAATAAGACCGCGGTCTTAAAAAATATGACTGCGGTCTTAGAAAATATGACCGCGGTGTTTTGCCCGAGAGACCGCAGTCTCTTCTAGCTCGCCTCCTAAGACCCTACCCCCCGAGAACTTGGGCGAGGCTCCCGCCTGTCTTGAATGGTGGGACTGGGGAGAATCGAACTCCCAACCTACGGTTTAGGAAACCGTCGCTCTGTCCAGTTGAGCTACAATCCCAATAATGGCGGGCCTGGCGGGATTCGAACCCACTACCCGCGGTTTAGAAAACCGCTGCTCTATCCTGATGAGCTACAGGCCCACACTTTCTGCCGCGCCACGCCTCGTGGTGGAGGTGAGGGGAGTCGAACCCCTGTCCGAAACAGCTCCAACCTAACATCTACGCGTGTAGCTAGCCTTTAATCTCGGCTATCGTACGCGAACTAGCACGCTTATCGACAGCCACCCACTCGGTTCGGCTCCCCGCAGCACCCGAGTGGAGAGCCCTGCGGCGAGATCTGCTAAATTATGCCTTACCGCTTAGCAGACATCTGCGGCTCGACATCGCGGCCGTTAATTAGGCGGCGAGAGCGTAATCGTTGTTCGCAATTACAGTTTGTTCTCGTTTTTTACGTGGCCCACGAGAATCCACGACGCGCAATCAGACCTCGGCATGTCCCGTCGAAACCGGATCACCCCCACGGCTGAAAACGCTAATATTATACCAAAGTTCGGGCATCCATATCAAGGACAACTTTCAAATCTTTTGGAGCGGGCCTGGCGGCAATGATCCAGCGCCAGGCATTTATGATGATGCCGGGCTTCTCGGCTCTAATGATAATTTGCCACCGATACCATCCGTCGGCTTTCTCTAACGCCGAGGGTACCGCCTCACCCACCGTGAGCCCCTTTATCTTCCCGAGGCTCGCGGAATACATCGGCGCCCACGAAGCCACCAGCGCGGCACTTTCGCTCTTCAAATTGATTGCCGCCAAATGACAGAACGGAGGAAAATATCCGTCTTTGCGTGCCTCCAGTTCTTGCCGCGCGAAGGTGGCGTAATCGCCGCGCGCGGCAGATACAATCGCCATTTCATCGGGTGCATACGCCTGAATAATCGCGTCGCCAGGTAGCGTGGCTCGCCCCGCCCGCCCCGAGACTTGCGCCAAGAGTTGGTACGTGCGCTCGGCGGCTCTGAAGTCAGGCATATTGAGTGAGCTATCGGCATTCAACACCCCGACCAGCGTCACATTCGGGAAGTCGAGCCCCTTCGCAATCATCTGAGTGCCAATGAGGATATCCGCTTCGTGGCGGCGAAACGCACCCAAGATGTCGTCATGAGAGTTCTTGCGAGAGGTCGAGTCCGCGTCCATTCGCAAGATTCGCGCCTGCTTGAAACAGACCTTCAAGGCTTGTTCCGCCCGCTGGGTGCCCACGCCTTTATAGGTGAGGGCAGGCGAGTGGCACTTCGGACACTCCCCCGGCACGGGAATCCATCCGCCACAAATATGGCACCTCAGACACTGGTCGGCGCGATGGTAGGTATAGGGCAAATCGCACGCGGGGCAAGTCAGCACATACCCACAATTCTCACAAATGACACTACGGGAGTATCCGCGGCGGTTTAGGAAAAGGATAGTCTGCTCACCTGTCTTAAGCCGCGAATCGATGGCCTCCAGTAGGGTATGGGAAAAGATCTTGCCGCGATTCTGCGGCGTATTCATATCAACAATTCTTACGCAGGGTAGCGAGGCATTCCCCGCCCGCGTCGACATTGTGGCGAGCGCATACTTTCCATTACGGGCATTAAGCCAACTCTCAAGCGATGGGGTCGCCGAGCCGAGAACCACCCGCGCCCCTTCCAAAGCGCCGCGCATTACCGCGACATCCCTCGCGTGGTAGCGCGGCAGTTCTTCCTGCTTATAGCTCGTCTCGTGTTCTTCGTCGACCACGATGAGCCCCAAGTTCTTAACCGGAGCAAATACCGCGCTTCGCGGACCCACCGCTACCCGTGCCGCGCCACTGCGAATTCTATGCCACTCATCATATCGCTCGCCGTCAGAGAGTGCCGAATGAAGTACCGCGACCTTGTCTCCGAAACGGGAAGCAAACCGCTGTACCGTTTGTGGGGTGAGCGAAATCTCAGGCACCATAACAATAGCGCCGCGCCCCTTCTCTAGTTCTGCCGCGATGGCTTGTAGGTAAACTTCGGTCTTGCCCGAGCCCGTTATGCCGTGTAAGAGAATCGGACGCTTCTCGTCCGAAAGTATAAGGTTAAGCGCGGCACTTTGTTCGGCATTCAGCTTCAGGGGGTGGGTCGGCAGGATGCGTCCGCATTTAAAGGGATCGCGGCGTTTTTGGCGGGGCTCAACTGTGGCAAAGCCTTTCGCGGCAAGTGCTTTTAGGGAAGGTGTTGTCGTCTTTAGCTCTATACAAAGGGGCATCAACCAGCCTCCGCCGAGGCGAATAAGCTGTTCGTAGAGCCACTTTTGCCGCTCAGAAAGTTCGGCGGTATCCTTTTTAGGGATAGGGTCGACATAAAGGAACTCTTTGGGGCGTGCGTTGGGCTTTACGACGGCGGCAGGGATTGCCGCCTTAAGGACGCTTTCGAGGGGTGAGGCAGTATACGCGGCAATTCCCTTCACGAGCTTCAGAAGTGCCGCGCTAAAGAATGGGGTCTTATCGACTATCTCTTTAACCGCCTTAAGTTTCAGGTCTTTCGTTTCTGCCGCGCCCGCCTCTTCAGTGAGAATACTCAGGGCGTAGCCCCGCGCGGTGCGGTAACCGAAAGGCACAGAAAGGAGCTGACCAACCGCCAGCTCCTTTTCCAGTTCGACCGGTACTTTATAGGTAAAGAGCCGATCGAGTGCGAGATCTATCGCAACTTTTACGAACACACCTTAGGGGACGAGATACTTCATCGTCACGCCCTGGGGAATCGTGAAGCTCTGCTTGTTGTAGATGAGGTAGAGCTTCGCATAACGCGACTTCACGACATTCGCCGCGCCACCCTTGTGGATAATGACGCACGCCTTGTTGCCAAACGGCGCGGCATATTCCTTGCCAAGTTCAATCGAGTCCTTCTGGCTCGACATATCGTGGGTGCCCGCCGAAGTCGGGAAGGTATCCGTCGCCGCATTACGCGAGATGATGACAGGGACGATATCTTCCATCTCGTCGGTAATGCCGCTCGCAATAGCCCAGCCGACATTGTTCTTGGTGAGCGTGCCCGTAAACGCAGGGACGCCCGAACCCGAGAGAACGCCAATATCGACGCCGCTCACATACGGCGACCAATCGTCCTTGCCATACTGGTCGAGGTCGAAAAGCTTCTTAAAGTAGTCCGTCGCGGTACCGTACGCCGTGCCCGCAATGTCGTCCGAGTCATCGCTCTTGCCGTCCGTTTCGGTCTGATGAGGCCAGACACTCGTGAGACCCTGCGCTTCACGTTCCGTATTCGCCTGAGTAATGCCGACGAACAGGTTGCGCCCGCGCATCGACATTGCCGTCGTATTCGCCGATAGCATGGCGGACGAGATGGCTGGGAACAGCGCACCCATCAAGATGCCGAGAATGCCGATCACGACCAGCAGCTCGACCAATGTAAACCCTTTTGTCAGTTTCTTCATAGTTATTTTTTCCTTAGTTTCAATTGTTGTCCTAGTATTATCTCACAATTTTCACTTTCTTTCAAGTGCTTTTTTCACATACGGCCAGTATGCGCACGTGTAAGTAATGAAACTTATGAGATTCAAGATGATCATAAAACCCTCAATTACATAGCAAAACACGAGCCCTGAGGTCTGTGCTGTTGCTGAAAGTGAGGATTGTATGAAGAGGTAGATATAGATGAGCCCCGCCGCTGGGAACGAGAGCGCCGTGCGCACTTTGCCGAGCATCATCGCGGCAACATTCGCGCCAAACATCGTGGCGACGGACCGCAAGAAGGTCACCCACAAGTCCCGCAAGATGTAGAGAATTGTGAAGACGAGCATAATAATCGCGTGGGTGGTGTTCCCTTGGTGCATAATGAGCCAGGTGAGAGCTGGGAACGCGACGACATAAAAGACCTTGTCCATTAAGGGGTCAGCCATCTTGCCGAGCGAACTTACCACATTCCACCGCCGCGCGAGGGCTCCATCAAAGAAGTCCGAAAATCCCGAGAGCGCGAGGGCTATGACCGCCCACACACCATAGGTTAGTCCCGTAGAAAACTCCTGCATAATCGCGAGCACCAGCCACGCAATGATGAATGGCACCCGCGAGAAGGTCAAGATATTGACGAAGATTGAACTACCACTCACGCGTTCTCTAGCCCTTCATTTACAACATCCTGCATCGCGGCAAGCGCTTCCTTGAGCTGGGCAAGCCGCGTCTTAAGGGACTGTATTTCCATTTCCGCCTTCTGGAAGTTGCGACGGGTAGCGAAGAGCTGTTTAAGAACTTCGCCCACATCGAGATCAAGGTCAGCAAGCTGCATACCATCAGGAATCGGCACAAGTACAGGCTTACCACAGCCCGTGCAGTTAATCTGCAAACCCGCGCCACGATAGTCGATGACGAGACTCTTATGGCAATGCGGACAGTCAAATACGATATCCGTATCGCGAATCTCAGCCGCCTCGGACGGAACTTCCGCCGGCGTTTCTTGGCTCGTTACTACTTCATCCATCTTGTAGCTCCTTTCCTTGATACCTATATTATACCAAATTTAGGGTGTTTCGGGAAGAGGGGCAAACACAATATCTTGTTCGAGCACCGCGAGCTTCACAGCAAGCAATTTTCGCCGCCGAAGTGCCGCGACAATCGCCTTTTCGGCGAGATGTCCCTCATTACACTCGTGGGAGAGGTGGGCGAGATGCAAGAACTTGAGCTTTGGCGAGGCATATTTCTCAATAAGTTCCGCCGCCTCATCGTTGGAGAGGTGTCCGTGAGTGCCGCGAATGCGGCACTTGAGGCTCTCGGGGCGGTCACTTTGGCTCAGCAAAATTGGGTCGTGATTTGCTTCCAATGTCGCCATATCCGCCTCGGCAAGGAACTTGCCGACTGAATCGAGCGGAGCCCCCAAATCGGTCGCATGAAAGTAGGTCTCATCCCCACATTTCACGAGAAACCCAACAGGATCGGGCACATCGTGGGTAATCGAAAAAGGGGAAATCTCGAAAGGTCCTACCTCAAAGGACTGTCCGTCCTCAAAGAGGCTAAAGTCCTCAAACGCGTCAAAGCACCCCTGCGCACAGGTCGCCTCGACCGTCATTGGGTTCGCGAAAAGCGGCAAATCAGGGAATTTCTTATGGAGTCCCGCCACACCCTTCACGTGGTCAACATGGTTATGGGTAAAAACCGCGCCGCAAAGCCGATTTGGGTCAAACTTCGCCGCCTTACAGCGCGTCGCAAAGGTGCGCGGACCAATCCCGCAGTCGATGAGGAGTGCCCCTTTGGGTGCCTCAAGGATGTAGGCATTGCCGCGACTCCCGCTCGCCAATGAAATAAATCTCACGCGCTGAGCCTTATCGCTTAGAGTACCGTGACGCGGGTAATGACGACGGCTTCCTCAGGCACATTCTGGTGCGGACCGTGATAACCCGTCTTTACCTTGGCAATCGCGTCCACGACATCCATTCCCTCGACAACCTTACCAAATACGGCATAGCCATAGCCCTGCGTAGTCGGTGCGGTGAAGTCCAGGAAGTCATTATCCACTAGGTTAATGAAGAATTGGCTCGTAGCCGAGTCGACGACCATCGTCCGCGCCATAGCAATTGTGCCGCGCTTATTCTTGAGTCCGTTCGCCGCCTCATTACGGATGGGCGCTTGGGTCGCCTTTTGGTTCATATCCTTAGTAAACCCACCGCCCTGAATCATAAAACCATCAATGACGCGGTGGAAAATTGTGCCATCGTAGTGCCCCGAGGTGATGTAAGAGACGAAGTTTTTCACGGTCTCAGGGGCTTTTTCGTCATCAAGCTCAAGGAGAATTGTCCCTTTGCTCGTTTCCATCTTAGCCTTTTTCATAAATCTTTACTCCTTCTTAGTTGAGTTGTTCAAAGCCGCGTGCAATGCGCAAGAGTTGCTCCTCGGCAAATTCCTTGCAGATGAGCTGTACGCCCACGGGAAGCCCCGCCGTCGTAAAGCCCGCCGGAACACTTGCCGCGCAGACACCCGCCAAAGCACTCGGGATTGTGTAAAGGTCGTTTAGATACATCGTAAGCGGATCTTGCACCTCGCCAATCTTAAAGGCAGGTGTCGGGGCGCACGGGGTCAAAAGCGCGTCTACCTTCTGAAACGCCTCCTCGAAGTCCCGTGTAATAAGCGTGCGCACCTTCTGGGCACGCCCATAGTACGCGTCATAATAACCGCTTGAAAGTACATAAGTACCCATAATTATGCGGCGTTTGACCTCAGGACCAAAGCCTTCCGCCCGCGACTTCGTGTAGAGCGAGAATACATCCTTCGCTGCGGCACTGCGGTGCCCATACCGCACCCCATCGAACCGTGCCAAATTGGCACTCGCCTCGGCAGGAGCAATGATGTAGTAAACCGCCATCGCGTATTCAGTATGCGGAAGCGACACCTCGACAATTTCAGCACCCGCCGCGGCACATTTCGCAACTGCCGCGTCCGTTAGCTTCTTAACTTCGGGGTCAAGTCCCTTAACTTCGTAATATTCTTTGGGAAGACCAATCTTAACACCCTTCAAGTCTGCTCCCTCAAGTGCCGCGAGGTAGTTGGGGACAGGCAAATTGGGGGTCGTGCCATCGTGTTCGTCGTGCCCCGCGAGTGCACCTAAGAGAATTGCCGCGTCCTCGACACTCTTTGTCATAGGACCGACTTGGTCAAGGGAACTTGCAAACGCCGTCACACCATAGCGACTGACGCGTCCGTAGCTGGGTTTTACCCCGACACAATTACAGAAACTCGCGGGTTGGCGAATCGAGCCGCCTGTATCAGTACCGAGTGCGGCAATACAGAGGTTGCCCCCGACCGCCGCGGCACTGCCACCCGAACTGCCGCCCGGAACACGCGTCGTATCATAGGGATTCCGCGTCACCCCGAGGGCTGAGTTCTCGGTCGAACTGCCCATCGCGAACTCGTCCATATTGACGCGCCCCGCAGGAATGAAATCATTCGCCAAGAGCCGCTCGATGACGGTCGCATTATAAGGGGAAGTATACCCCTTCAAAATCTTCGAGGCGCAGGTGCAGGGTTGCCCCGCTACATTGATGAGGTCTTTAATCGCAATCGGCACTGCCTTCGGATTCGCCGCCGCGCGCTTCAGGGCATCTTCTTCATCAAAGGTCAAATAAGCGCCAATCCGTGCATTTTCTTCATGATAGCGGTCGATAATGGCTTGTGTCAGCTCGACACTCGTGAACTCGCCCTTCGCGAGCCCTTCCCGCGCCGCCTTAATGCCTAATTCATAAAGTTTCATAATTAGCTCTCCGCCCCTTCCACAATCTTCGGCAACAGGAACTCGTCGTGAACACGCGCAGGGGCATTCGCGAGAGCTGTCTCTACGGGCATCGAGGGCTTAACCTCATCCTCCCGAAACGCATTCACCAAGCGGTAGCCGTGCATCATAGGTTCGACATTCGTCACGTCAACGGACGCAATCTTCTCCACATACTTAACGATGTTCTCAAGTTGGGGCTGAAAAGTCGCCTTTTCTTCGTCCGTAAGCTCCAGTCGCGCGAGTTCCGCGACATACGCGACATCAATCTTTGAATCCGCCATATTACTTACTCCAGCTAGGGGTAATTGCACGCCCCGCAATCTTAAAGAGTTGCCGTGGTGCGTCGCCACCCTCTTCCGTATCAATCAAATAGAGTACGCCATCACTTTCGGCGACGATGTGCCGTCCGTCCCGTGCCCAAGTCGGGTGCTCCCAATTGCCAGGGCTCGTCACAAGCCGCGCCTCGCGATCGCCCTTAGCAGGCTCAATAACCGCGATTTGGCGTCCGCCCGCCCGCTTTGAGACATAGCAAATGCGCCCATCCTTACCCCAATCGGGGTCGACATTCTGGGTGCCCTGAGTCGTAATCCGCCGCGTCGCTTTGGAAGCGACATCTATAATATAGAGGTGCTGCCGCCGCGTTTCATCCGAGACATAGACGATTTTCTTGCCGTCGGGACTCCATGCTGGCTGTCCCTCGCTCGCTTTGGGAGTCTTTGTAAGCCGCCGCCACGAATCGGACGCGGGGTCAATCACATAGAGTTCGGGGTTGCCATGTACCGAGAGGACTATCGCGACCAAATTCGCGTCTGGCGAAATCACCGCACCCGTCGTGAGCCCACGGAAACTCCACTTAAGCTTGCGTGCCCCTGTCTGGGCATTAATCTCAAAGATTTGTGGGGCTTCATTCAGATAGCCCGTATAGAAAAGCGTATTCGCGTCCTTCCAGCGAGGGCCAACGGACGCTTTCCCGTCTCGCGTCAAACGCCGCACATCGGAGCCATCCGCATAACCTGTGCAAAGTTCGCCTGACTTGCCATTTTTATTCACAAAAGCGATGGGGGCGGTCGCGAAGCCCTTTTGATTGGCGTAAGTCTCGCAAAGTTTATCCGAGAAAGCCCGCGCCGCCATACGCCGCGCCTTTTCATCGCCTGTCGGAGACTGTACCGTCAGCGATTTGCCGCGCCCTTTCGCCGTAATTGCCCCACCTGCCGCGCCAGTCACCTGAATGGGCGCGCCTTCCATAACCTTAAACGCACCCGAGAGCGTCAAATTGCGCGTCAGCGTCTTTTGGTAGACGGGATCACCGACATTAACCGAAATCGCGAGCTTTTCCGCCCCCGCCTTATCGACATCAATTACCGTCTGCGCCGAGAGGCTACCCCCCAAAACCGCCGCGATCGCGGCACAAAATAATGCTTTTGTCATCTTTTTACCTTCTTAAGTCGTGTAATCTGCGTTAATATGGACATAGTCCAGCGAGAAGTCGCAGGTATAAATCGTCGCCTCGTGCTTGCCGAGGTGCAAATCAACCGTGACTGTGAAGGAGTTCCCCTTCAAAACCTTCGCAAGCTTCGCCAATTGCGCGGCATCCGCTACCTTGCCAAAACGGAACGCCCACTCCTTGCCGTAGAGGACTTCCGTCTTCATATCCGTAACTGCCGCGCCCGAATAGCCAACTGCCGCGAGGACGCGTCCCCAGTTCGGGTCACGCCCAAACCAACTTGTCTTCGCGAGCGGACTCTTCGCAATCGCCCGCGCCGCACGCTCGGCATCCGTGGCACTCTTCGCACCCCGAACGGTGACTGTCACGAACTTAGTCGCGCCTTCGCCATCCGTCGCCATCTGCCGCGCAAGCGAAATGCACACTTCCTCAAGTGCCGCGCGAAAAGCCTCAAAGTCCTTGCCGCCACGCGTAATCGCGGCATTTCCCGCCTTGCCACTCGCAAGTATGAAGAGCGAGTCATTTGTGGACTCGTCACCATCCACAACCAAGCGGTTAAAGCTCTTGGCGAGGGCGAGTTTAAGTGCCCGCTTGAGCATTGCCCCCGAAATCGCGGCATCCGTCGTGATAAACCCGAGCATGGTTGCCATATTTGGCTCAATCATACCCGAACCCTTGCTCATACCGCCAATAGTGACGCGCTTGCCACCAATCGTCGTCTGGACGCACGCCTGTTTCGGGCGCGTATCGGTCGTCATAACCGCCTTTTCAGCCGCGAGCCCATGTTTGGGGGTCGCCCCGAGCGCGGCACTTGCCGCTTTCATACCCTTGAGAAGGCGTTCCATCGGGAGGCGTCGCCCAATGACCCCCGTCGAGGCGACGAGCACGTGCTTCGGCGAAATCCCGAGTTCCCCCGCCGTAGCGAGTGCGGAAAGTTCCGCGTCCTTGAGCCCTTCTTCGCCTGTGCAGGCATTGGCGCACCCAGAATTGGCGAGAATCGCCTGAACGCGCCCACCCTTCATTACTTCGCGGTCATAAAGTACGGGCGCGGCAGCGACTTTGTTCGTCGTGAAAACTGCCGCGGCGACGCAGGGGGAGTCCGCCACAATGAGCGCGACATCATTCCGCCCCTCGTACTTAATCGCGGCAGGCACCCCCGCCGCACGGAACCCAGCGGCGGAGCAGACCCCGCCATCCTTAACGATCCGCAAGCTTGACATAGTCTCTTTCATGATAAATCGGCTTATACGCGGGACGGATGATGGGGCCTTGGTTGACCAATTCCTCCATACGGTGAGCACACCAGCTCACGCAACGCGCCACCGCGAAAAGCGGCGTATACAAATCTTTCGGTATCCCGAGCATTTCGTAGACGAAGCCCGAGTAGAGGTCAACATTGGCGCAGACAGCATCCGCACGCGGATGGGTCTCACGGATGATTGTTGGGCCAATCTCCTCGATGAGCTCGAAGAGGCGCATTTCGTCCGTGCGCTCCTTTTCCCGTGCCAGGCGCTCCGCCTTGACCTTCAGAAGCTGTGCACGCGGATCGGATATCGTATAAACGGCGTGCCCGAGCCCATAAATGAGTCCCGTGCCATCGCCTGCCTTCTTATTCGCAATCTTGCGCAAATAGGCTTCGACTTCGGCGGGGTCGCGCCAATCATTCGTATTCTCGCGAATCTCGTCCATCTGCCGCATAACCCGCAAGTTCGCGCCACCATGCCGCCGCCCCTTGAGGGAGAGAATAGATGCCGCGACCGAGGAATAGATGTCGGTATAGGCACTCGTGACGACATGGGTCGTGAAGGACGAGTTATTGCCGCCGCCGTGTTCCGCGTGCAAGATGAGCGCGAGGTCGAGAGTTTCCGCCTCAAGCTTCGTGTAGCGTCCGTCCTCACGGATGAGGGAGAGGATATTTTCCGCCGTCGACTTCTCAGGGTCGGGATTCCGTAGCATCAGCGACTGCCCGAGGTGGTAATGCGCCTTCGCCTGGTAGGAATACGCCGCGATAGTCGGCAGGCAACCAATGATTTCCACGGACTGCGCCAAGCACTTCTCGACCGACAGGTCATCGGGGTCACCGCTCTCATCAAAGGCATAGGAGAAGAGAATCGCCCGCGCCATCGCGTTCATCACATCCCGCGACGGATTGGACATTATGGCGTTTTCCTTAAAGCCATCCGACAGCCGGCGGTAGCGCCCAAGCTTCACATTCCAGTCCGCGAGCTGAGCGCTCGTAGGCAAGTCACCGAAAAGCAGCAAATATGCCGTCTCTTCATAGCCCATACGGTGGTCGCGCCGCGCACCTGCCGCGAGGTCCGCCACATTGATTCCGCGATAGAACAGCTCGCCAGGCACCGCCTGCTTCTCGCCTTCGCTGACCACATAGCCGTGGACATTGCCAATCGTCGTTAACCCAACGAGCACACCCGTGCCGTCATCATTGCGCAAGCCCCTCTTTACGTTGAACTTACGGTACAACGCAGGGTCTATCGCATCGGCTTTGCGTATCATCGCCGCCTGATTTCTTAACCAATTCTCGTCAAGCATCTGCAATCCTTACTTATTTGACATAAATTATACCTAAATATGACCGAATACGCAATAGAAAAATTCTACTTTCTTAAATTTCCTATTGCAGTCTAATCCAAAAGATGATATACTTTATAGAAACTATGACTAGAAGTGGAATAACTAAAGAGGACATAATGGCTTGGGCGGGACCCGTCGTCTTCAAGCAAGCCCTTATACTATGTAGTGAAGGCGTCGTCAAGAATGTCGCCTACAAACCTGCGACCCGCGAGTTCTCGGGCAAGATCGAGCAACTCGACGGATGGGGTATGCCCGTATCCTTCGTGTGGCTTCCCGATAACCGCGTCAAAAGCAATTGCCCCTGCCGACAGAATAAGCTCCTCGGGCAAATCTGCTTTCATGTGGTAGCCATTGGGCTCGCGCAGATGGTTATGGAGATGGACGAGCTCGCCTCCAAGAAACCGCCCGCCCCGCCCAAACCCGTGGCCGCCCCCAAGAAGCAAGCCGCGCTCCCACCGCCCGAACCCAAGGAAGACGAATCGCGGTACATCCCCGTCGTAATGATGCCCAAGATGTCCATCTATGTCGCGGGTTCGCGAGCCTCCCTTTCCGTTGAGCTAGACGCCCATTATGACGAAGTCGAGTTTCCCGCCTGCTCAGTCCAAACGGAACGCACGGTATGGCTCCCCGACCCCAACGATGAACTCGTGCGCCGCACCCGCAATATGCCCGCCGAGCAGGATGCCGTCAAGGAAATCAAGCGCCACGGCTTTGAAGCGGGTTATCGCACGGGTGACCAGAAGTTCTATCTCACGAACCCCGCTAAGGTTCTCACCTTCCTCGGCGCAGGGCTCCCCGCCCTCCATCGTCTCGGATGGAACATTGAACTCGCCGATAAACTCACGAAGCTTACGGATAGCTACCCTTCCATCGTCCCTATCGTCACCGTGCGCGATGCTCCGAACGGAGACTTCGATATCGCCTATCGCTTTGAGGCTAAGGGGACGGAACTCTCGCCCATAGAGATTCAAGCCGCCCTCAACCGCCGCGATGGCTTTATCGAGAAGAATGGCGAGATTATGCTCCTCGACTATCTTGCTGTGGAGCAAATGCATTCCGTGTTCTCGGACTGCGCCCCGCGGCAGAATGGTGCGCCCCCAGGCTGGTTCCGCGTCCCTGCCATTCACGCCGCCTATGTAAAGGCGACCCTCGATACACTCGATGTCGAAATTGACGATGCACGCGGCAAGAAGTGGCGCAAAAATGCCGCGCTCCGCAACCGCGAGAAGTCCGCGAAGTTCGAGCCCGTACCCCTCGGACCCCTCGAGAAAGTGCTGCGTCCCTACCAAAAGCAGGGCGTCTACTGGATGCGCTTCTTGGAAGATTCAGGTTTCGCGGGACTGCTCGCGGACGAAATGGGTCTCGGCAAGACAATTCAGACGCTCGCTTGGCTCTCTCTACCGCGCTCGGGCAATCAGGACGAAGAGAAGATGCCTGCGCTCGTCGTCTGCCCCACTTCGCTTGTGCGCAACTGGGAAGCGGAAGCCAATCGCTTTACCCCCGACCTCAAGGTTCTCGTTCTCTCGGGGATGTTCCGCCGTCAATTCTTCAAGGAGATTCCCAATGCAGACTTGGTCATTACCTCCTACGGAACCCTCCAGCGCGACATTGACATCTTGTACAGCAAGATGACCTTCTCGGCCATTGTACTCGATGAAGCCCAGCACATCAAGAACCGCCGCACGAAGACGACGCACGCGGTAAAGCGCCTGCTCACTCCCCGCCGCCTCGTTCTCACGGGCACCCCAATCGAGAACTCGGTCGCGGATGTCTGGAGTATCTTTGACTTCCTTTTGCCAGGCTACCTCGGCAACTACGAACTCTTTAGGCGGCGGTTTGCTGAGCCCATCCTCTTGGGTGGTAGCCCCGCGAAAGATGCGCAGGATGGCCTTCGCCGCAAGATTCACCCCTTCATTATGCGCCGCTTAAAGAAGTCCGTCGCGAAGGATTTGCCCGATAAGATAGTGAAGATTTCGTACTGCCCAATGAGTGAGGAAGGCGAGCGCAAGTATCTCGCCGCCCTCACCAAGACGCGTACAAAGGCGGGCAACCTCGTCAAGAAGCAGGGCTTTGATAAGGCACGCTTTGAGATTCTTGCCCTCCTTATGAAGTTGCGCCAAATTGCCTCCCTCGGCAAGATGGAAGCTTTCTTCGAGCAGTTGATGGACGCAATTGAGGGCGGACACAAGATCCTCGTCTTCTCGCAGTTCTTGAACACCCTCAAACTCATCTCCAAGGAGCTTGACGCGCGCGGCATTAAGTTCTGCTACCTCGATGGCACAACCAAGGAGCGCTTGACGATCTGCAACCAATTCAACCACTCCCCCGACATCCCTGTCTTCCTCATCTCGCTTATGGCTGGCGGAACAGGTCTCAACTTGACGGGCGCGGATATGGTTATTCACTTCGACCCGTGGTGGAATCCCGCCGTGGAAGATCAGGCGACGGACCGTGCCCACCGTATCGGACAGAAGAAGAATGTCTACGCGATTAAGATGATCTCTTCCCATACCATCGAAGAGAAAGTCCTCGCCTTGCAGCGTCGTAAGCAAGCCATTATCGCGGCAACCATCCAGACGACGGATGTCGCGATTATGGAAAAGCTGACGGCGGAAGACTTGAACGAGTTGCTCTCTTAATCGAGACTCACGGGGCGGCGATTCGCCTTCTTTTCCGCGTGCATACGCTTATCGGCAAGCATCCGTTGCTTTTGCCGCCGCGAGCGCCGCCGCTTCTGGCGGCGTTTCTTCTCACGGAGCTGTTGCGCGGCACTTTTGCGTCCCTGCTCCCTCGCCAAAATAGCTTCCGCGAGCATACGCCGCGCAAGCCACCGATTCGTTTCGCGACTACGCGTTTCCCCACACCGCACGGCGAGTCCGCTCGGCTCATGGGCAAGGCGCACGACACTGGAGGTCTTGTTGGTCTTTTGTCCGCCAGGACCGCCCCCCAGAATGAAAGTCTCCTCCAAATCCTCTTCAAAGACCGAGGCTTCGACCATTAAGGCGCGAATACTCGCTATTTTCTCAGGAGAAATCATAGAATGGACTTAGTATTGGAAACCTGGAATAATCGTCTGCCGCGCTTTTTTCGCCGTCTTCGGATAATCGAGCGTATAGTGAAGTCCACGGCTCTCGTGACGCTTCTGAGCGGAATGCACAATCAACTCCGCGCAAACAGCAAGATTGCGCAATTCAAGCGTATCAGGCGTCACCAAATACTTGAAGTAGTACTCACGAATTTCGCGGCGAAGCGTACGGATACGATGTGCCGCGCGGGCAAGGCGCTTGTTGGTACGCACAATCCCGACATAGTCCCACATCAAACGGCGAATTTCGTCCCACATATGGGCAACAAGCACCGCTTCATCGGGTGGGACGGCGTTCCCAATGCGCCATGCGGGGATTTCAGGTGGCTTTTTCGCGAATTTCTCGGGGTTTGCCCCCAGCCGCGCCGCCGTGAGGCGTGCACAAACGAGGGCTTCCATAAGTGAATTAGAAGCTAGGCGATTTGCCCCGTGGAGTCCCGTCGAGGCACATTCCCCGACCGCCGAGAGCCCCGGAATCGTCGTGCGTCCATCGGTCGTCGCCTGAATACCACCGCAGGTATAATGCGCGGCAGGGACAATCGGGATGAGGTCTTTTGCCATATCAATCCCGAACTCCATACATTTATGGTAAATATTCGGGAAACGATTCATCAAATAGGCACGCCCCTTGGCACGGATGTCGAGATACATACAGTCATCGCCCGTCCGTTTCATCTCCGAGTCAATCGACCGCGCCACAATATCCCGCGGCGCAAGAGATCCGCGAGGGTCGTACTTCTGCATAAATTCGCGTCCGTGCTTATCCACGAGCACCGCGCCTTCGCCACGGACCGCTTCCGAAATCAAGAAGCGCTTCGCTTGCGGATGGAAGAGGCAAGTCGGGTGGAATTGGATGAATTCCATATTCTCAATTGCCGCGCCTGCCCGCCACGCGAGAGCAATGCCATCGCCCGTAGCCGTATCGGGATTGCAAGTATAGAGATAAACCTTACCGCACCCACCCGTCGCGAGGATGGTGTTCGGCGAGCGAATCGCATAGATTTCACCCGAGACCTTATCCATTACATACGCGCCAAGACACCGATTTTCACCCTTAAGCCCAATGCGGCGGCTCATAATGAGGTCAATGACGATGGTGTGCTCACGCAAGTCGGCTCCACAAGTCTTGGCGCGGCGAATCATTGCCGCCTCGCACTTTTCGCCTGTGATGTCGCCCGCGTGGAAAATGCGCCGCTCGCAGTGTCCGCCTTCCCGCGTCAAATCCCAAGAGCCATCTTTCTTCTTCGCGAACTTAACTCCGCAATCAATGAGATCCTGTATGCCCTCTGGCGCGTGCTCGCAAATCTCGCGAACCACCGCCTTCTTGCCAAGCCACGCCCCCGCAATCATCGTATCTTGCACATGCTTTTCGAAGGAGTCGGCGGGGTCCATCACGCAACAAATGCCGCCCTGTGCAAAGTTAGAATTGCAATCCTTTAAGCGCTCTTTTGTGACAAGAACGACCTTGCCTTTCTTAGCAAGATGCAGGGCACTAATGAGCCCCGCCATGCCCGAACCGACAATAAAGTAATCGCAATCTACAATCTTCATAGCAAATTAAAGCACTTTCTCAAGCCGCGCAATGGCTTCCAAGACATTCTCGCGCGAGTTAAACGCCGAAATGCGAATATACCCCTCGCCCGCCTTGCCGAAGCCCGCGCCAGGCGTGGTGACCACATTCGCTTCCTTAAGAAGCTTATCGAAGAAGACCCAGCTATCGCCCTTCACATCCACCCAGAGATAAGGCGAGTCAGTTCCGCCCGTCACGGTAAAGCCGCGCGCGGCAAGGGCTTCTTTCATCAACTTGGCATTTTCCAAATAGAAGTCAATCGTCGCCTTCGTCTCGGCTTGCCCCTCGGGAGAATAGACGGCTTCCGCACCGCGCTGGGCGACATAGCTCGCGCCATTGAACTTTGTCGTCTGCCGCCGCGCCCACATCGGACGCAACTCCACCGCTTCGCCCGCCTTCGTATACGCCATAAGCCCCTTCGGGACAACCGTGTAGCCGCAACGAATGCCCGTAAAACCCGCTGTCTTTGAGAAACTACGGAACTCTATCGCACACGTCCGCGCCCCCTCGCATTCGTAGATGGAATGCGGAATGCCAGGCGTACGAATAAACGCCTCATATGCCGCGTCAAAGAGGAGGAGCGCCTTCTTCGCATTCGCCCAATCTACCCACGCCTGAAGCTGCGCCTTCGTGGCAACTGCGCCAGTCGGATTATTCGGATAGCACAAATAAACGATATCCGCGTCACCCGCCGCCTCAGGGCTCGGCACAAAGCCATTTGCCGCGTTGCAGGTGAGATAGGTGAGCCCCGCATACTGTCCGTTCTCATTCGCGCCTGTGCGCCCCGCCATTACATTTGTATCGACATAAACGGGATAAACAGGATCGCCAACGGCAATTTTGACATCCTTGCCAAAGAGTTCCTGAATATTGCCGCAGTCGCACTTCGCACCATCCGAAACAAAGATTTCGTCCGCGTCAATAGAAATGCCGCGCGCGGCAAAGTCGACGGACGCAATCTTCTCACGCAAAAAGGCGTGCCCTTGCTCAGGTCCATAGCCGTGGAATGTAGCGCGAGAGCCCTCATCGTCCACCGCCTTGTGCATCGCCGCGAGCACGCTGGGGGCTAGGGGTTCCGTCACATCGCCAATGCCAAGACGGATAATCTTCGCGTCGGGGTGCGCGGCTTGATGTGCCGCGACGCGGTGCGCAATTTCCGTAAAAAGGTAGCTTGCCTGAATCTTTTGATAGTTTTCGTTAACGAGTAACATAGGGGAATATCCTTATAAATTAGTTCTTGAAATCTATTAGGTGCCCAACGAGCGAGCGAATGCCGCGATAATAGAAGGAAAAATCAAATAAGTTCCGTGTGGTCGTCAGGCGATGCCAGAGGGCGCGGGGTTGCAAAAAGCCACGATAAACACAGCGAATCGCGTCCTTGATTTGTGCCTCAGTGGCGTACGGAGTTTTCGTAATGGCGCGGCGCATATCATATTCGTCCCAATCGCGGGTGGTGAGCCCATCCGCCGCGTCCAATTCCTTGAAAAGCGGGGTGCCAGGATACGGAATCGTCAATGTGCACTGCAAAGTGGAAGCACGCCCTTGGGCAAGGAGTTTGCGGGCGAGTGCCACCGTCTTCGCAATCTCGGCGGGACCCTCCCACGCGTGCCCAAACATAAAGGTCAAATGCACATCGAGCCCCGCGTCACTTGCCCACTTGGAACCGTCCTCGACATCCTTGACCGTCAACTTCTTGCAGAAGCGGTCGAGCGTCTCTTGGTTAGCCGATTCCACCCCAAAAAGCACCAAGCGAAAGCCCGCCTTGCGCATAAGGCGATAGTCGTCCGCCGTGAGCCTACCAAAGCGCATATTACAGTCAATTCGCACCTTACGATTAAGCCCACGCCGAATCATCTCATTGCAAAATGTCGTCAGCCACTCGCCCACTGGGAAGGAGCCCGAATCGTCCATTATCTCCTTCACGCCATATTTATTGACGAGACAGTCAATTTCATCAATGACATCATTCACATTGCGGGTGCGATAAGTCGGGTAGAGGGTCGTCCAGCTACAAAAAGTGCATTTCGCGTGCCAACAGTCGCGTCCGGACATAATATAAGTGCCTGGCGTACGGCGAAAGTTGCCATTCTTCTTCGCGTAAAGTTCCCAATGCACCAAATCACGGTCAATCCACGGCGCGGTATTGAGGTCGTGGTCGAGCTTGAAGCGTCCTGTATTGCAAATCTCACCTGCCGCGTTACGATACCAAATGCCCGCCTCAAATGTCGCGGAATCAAAACAGGAATGGACTACACTACTGAGGAGAAAGTCCCAATCGCCCCCCGTGAGGATATAGTCGACGGGGCACGCCTTCATCGATTCCTCGGGAAGTGCCGTCACATGGTCGCCGACAAGAATCGTAAGTGCCGCGCTTTTCTTCTTGAAGTCCGTTATCCATTGCCAATGACGCTTGACGACGGGGGTTTTTGTCTCCAAAACCACGACTTCAGGCGCAAATGCCGCGAGTTTCGCCTCAAATTCCTCAGGCGTGAGTTCTGCCGCGATGCCATCGAGGAACAGGACTTCGTGCCCCGCCTTCTTGAGCATCGTCGCCGCCGTCGCGGGGACAACAGGGAAAATATAAGTTGGTCTAGAGAACCACTGAAATTGGCGGTTTTGGGTTAGAAGCGGAATCCCCTTCTCGCTTTTTAAGGGCGGATAGGCAATCGCTATCTTCATCAAGCACCCTTACCACGCATAGCCGAGACCGACAATGTAACGGATGTCGCTCGACTTGCGTCCCTCGCTCGGACGAGAATTGTACTCCCACTCAATCTTAGCGATGAAGTTGAAGTCCATAATAATCTTCGTCGTGAACCCAACATCCGCCTTCATGATGTAGTGTTCCCAGTCATCAATTTGCGGATAGTACTCGAGATTGTGGAATCCATTCACGCCCTCGTTCCATTTCGGAACATAGGTGAGGTGGTGGGCATAACGAAGTGCCGCGTAGCTTTCGTCGCCATTTGCAGGACGGATATGATAGTTATCACGAAACCAAGTTGCACCAGCCTCTTGGTTGAAGCTCCAAACACCCGTCGTCTCAAAACGCCGCGCATCAAGCCACTGATAGCCAACGCCCAAACCGAGACGGACGCGATTGTCGAGTCCCGCGATGGAATCTTCCTCATAACGCGCATTCTCGAAGGTGTAGACGGCGGGACGCCAGAAGTGGTCGTGTTGACCCTCAACCTCCCAGCGGTCGGTCGTTTTATCGCGGTCAGCCTTAGAAGTGCCTGTTTCTGAATAGTAGTAGCCAAAATCAGCATTGACGCGGTCTTCTTCCCAACGGCGATTGACATTCGCAATCAAAGAAGCCGAATTCTGGTAAGTATTGCCGCGCGCGGCAGTATAGGAGGCATTCACCGACCCGTGCCACGTCTCAACGCCAGGGTCAATCGCCTTGACATTCGCCGTATCAAGGGGCTTGCCCTCAGCAATGAAAACTCCGTTCGAGACGGTCATCGACTTCGTCTCGCGGGACATATCCGTATACTGCACGGTATGGTCGTGGGGCGTATCCAAGGACGCAATCTTCGCGAGGGGCACTTCAATATCCCCAAGGTCCTCGGAGGCAAAGACGAGTTTATCACCCTTCACAATACCCGCCGTACCCGACAAACGCGAACCCGAAAGAAGCGTCAGGGTATCCGCCGAAACCATTGCGCTTACAAAAAGCGCGCTAACTACTAGAAGAGAACGCATTTTCATCAGTTATTATTTGAGTTTACTTCAATAAATGGGATATTTATATTCACTTTTGAAGTGACATTCGTACGTTGCGGGTCAGCATACTGCTCTTCAAGCCCACGCATATCAAGCGACTGCATACCTTCCGCCATTCGTGCGCCACGATCACCTGGCTCTTGGCGAATCTCATCCGTATAAAGACGCCCTAACACCGCATTCTTCGGCAACCCAGCATCTTTACGGATGTTTTTCGGATCAATTAAGCCCACCGTAACGAAAACGATAATTTCTGTCTGCTTCTTAATGCGAGTACGCGAACCGAAAAGACGAGGTCCAATCCACCACCAATCGCGAAGCCAAGGAATGCCGCTATCCACTTGCTGTTCAACCGTGCGCGAAAGCCCACCAATTACAGCTGTGGTCTCACTCGCCATATTAAACTCAGTAATCAAGCGTTGAACATTAATGACAGGATATTTTGCTGAATAAGTGGAATCACTAGAAGAGGAAGATTTAGACGAAGAGGCTTCATCTGTACTCGCTGTAACATAATCCGTGCAGTCGCTAATAGTCGGAACAATTTGAACATTGATAAGTCCGTTTGTACCAATGCGCGGCGTTACTTCCAATGAAATACCCCAGCTAAAGAACGCTTCCTTAGCGAACATAAACTTATCCTCGCCAGGAATTTGCGCCATCTTCATATCAAGATCGGTAGAGAGCTGATTATTGGAAGAAAGTGTCTTTTTCGCGGCAATTGTGACATTTGGATACTTTGTTGTCATATCCACCGTTGCCTTCTTGCCAGAAGTAACAATAATCTTCGGATTCGAGAATGTTCGCGCATCTTCACTCGTTTCCAATGCCCTCAAAATGACATACAATTCACTCATACCAATCGTGGCATTGAGATGGGAAAGATTTGCTGCATTGCCATTAGGTGAGGCTGTTGCGCTGTCAATTGTATAGGTATCACTTGATGAATCATAGGTTGAGACGCCTTTAAACCGCCGCGTATTGTAACCAGCATCAAGTCCCATAGAGCCGCGCATACCGTCCAACATCTGCCAATCAATACCGAGCTTATGAGAGGCGTTATTTGAAAGTTCTACAAAACGGGCTTCGATGTACACTTGTTGAGGCTCAATATCAATCTCATCTACGATATGTTGGCAAGTATCGAGCACCATCTGGGGGGCAGTCACCATAACCGCATTCGCCTCAGGGAACGCCTGCGCCATTTTGGAGACCTTCCAAGCCGTACCAAAGTCTCCGCTCCAAGTCGCGTTAAACTTTTCGGCAACTTCCTCGGCATTAGCGTGGGCAAGCCTAAAGACACGAGTAGAAATCCGCCGCTGGTCAAGGGCATCTTCCGCAATCTTCGCCGCCCGCGCCTCAGCCTCCAAACGCGCCGCTTCACTGCCGCGAGCCGTCGCTTCTAGCCGCGCCTGCTCCACCGCATTCGACGCCGCCACACGAATCGCCGCCTCAACTGCCGCGTCCACCCCCGTAGTTAGGGGGTCCGCAACTGCCGCGTCCGCAGCCAAATTCGCCGTATCATTCGTGACGACGAGTACAACGGGGTCTTTTACGAGATTAACCCCCTCATCCGCCTCAGGGACGATAGAGGCTTTTGCCGCGCTCATCGCGGCAAATAGGCTAAGCGCGGCAATTATCATACGTTCATCAACCCTGCGAGGAAGGAGTCCTTGGCTTGCACTTCGTCAGGCGTGAGCCCCTCAATTTCGTGGGGGAAGACAATCCAGTCATTGCCGACATCCTTCACAAAGTAATCGGGCTTAATCTCGGTGATATTCTTCTCAGGCTTCCAGTAGACACAAGCCATACGCATTTCCGCGCCTGTCTCATTGATGCGGTTCTTGACCGCACGCGCCGTTTTGCCAGTATCAAAGACATCATCGACGACAAGGACCTTATCGCCCTTACGCATCATCGCGAAGATTTCCTCGCCGAGCGTAAAGATGACTTCACCCTTATTTTCACCAATTCCCGTATAACTCGCGCATTTTAGTGGAATATGTTGCACATTCCACCCAACCGCACGAAAATACTCGTGGATAGAAACACCAACTGCCGCGCCACCCCGCCAAAGCGCAATGAGCAAATCAGGCTTCCATCCCGACTGCTTAACCGCCGCGGCTAAACGCCAAGAGTCCCTCTGGAACTCATTGGCGCTTAAATAGTGCTTCGCAACTTCTGACATTCTATTGCCGCCCTTCTCTATTAGTTCTTGTAGGTGACGACACCCTTGCCCTTACGGACCACGCCGATAATCGAGTAAGGCTGCTTCTGTCCCTTGAGCGCCGATTCCACCGTCTTCAAGTCGCGCTTGCCGACAATGAGGACGAAACCGATGCCCATATTAAAGACGCGATACATTTCGTCACGGTCGACCTTGCCCTGATTCTGAATGAACTTGAAGATGGTCGGCACTTCCCATGTCGAGCGGTCAATTTCCGCATTGCAGACCTTAGGAAGGACGCGCGGGATGTTGTCGGGGAAGCCACCACCCGTGATGTGCGCCATGCCGTGAATCTTGACCTTGCGCTCCATAATCTTCATTACGGGCTTCAAGAAGCTGCGGTGCACCGCGAGAAGTGCGTCGCCGAAAGTCTGATTCGTGCCAGGAACCTTATCCTGCCACGAATAACCACACAAATCGAAAATGACGCGGCGGGCGAGCGAATAGCCGTTCGTCTGAAGTCCGCCTGAGGGCAAGCCAATAATGACATCTCCCGCACGAATGGACTTGCCCGTCACCAAATCATTGCGCGAGACGTGCCCGACGATGGTGCCGACGAGGTCATATTCGCCGAGCGGATACAGCCCTGGCATTTCCGCCGTCTCACCGCCGAGAAGCGCCATCTTATTTTCCTTGCACGCTTTGCAGAGTCCCGCGACAACTTGGCTAAACTGCCGCGCATCAAACTTCGCCGCGCCCACATAGTCCATAAAGAAGAGCGGCTTTGCACCCTGCACGAGGATGTCGTTGACGCAGTGATTAACAATGTCTTGTCCGACGGTATCGTGCTTATTCATCATGCACGCAATCTTGAGCTTCGTGCCTACGCCGTCCGTCGAAGCGACGAGGAGCTGATCCTTGCCCGCTGGCACTCTGTGAAGTCCGCCAAAGGAACCAATGCTCCCAATGACACTCTGGGTCTTCGTGCTATTCACCATTGACTTAATCGCGGTGAGAGCAGCCATCTTATTGTCGATATTCACGCCAGACTGGGCGTATGCGGACTTCTTTTCGGGTATCATTAGCTTTAACCTTAAATCAGATTTTGACTTTGAAATGAGAGATTAAGGAGGCGCGCGGGAGAATCCCCTACGCGCACTCCTTAATAGCGCCCCTTAGAGCTTGTTGTTCGAGCCAAGAACCTTCACAATCTTGTGGATGTAAAGCTTCTTCATCTCTTCGCGAGCCGGCCCGAGGTACTGACGCGGGTCGAACTGCTCGGGATGTTCCGCGAAGTGCTTGCGGATTGCCGCCGTCATCGCGAGACGCGAGTCGCTGTCGATGTTAATCTTGCAAACCGCGCTCTTAGCGGCCTTACGAAGCTGCGCTTCAGGAATGCCAACGGCGTCCGGGAGCTTACCACCATTCGCGTTGATGATGTCCACATATTCCTGCGGAACGCTCGACGAACCGTGAAGGACGATCGGGAAGCCCGGGAGCTTCTTCTCAACAGCCTTCAAAACATCAAAAGCGAGCGGCGGCGGGATGAGCTTGCCCGTCTTGGGATCGCGTGTGCACTGCTCGGGCTTGAACTTGTACGCACCGTGGCTCGTGCCAATCGAAATCGCGAGCGAATCGCAACCCGTCTTCTGCGCGAACTCAATGACTTCCTCAGGCTTGGTGTAGTGCGACTCTTCCGAGGCGACTTCATCCTCAACACCCGCGAGAACGCCGAGCTCCGCCTCAACCGTCACATCGTGCTTGTGAGCGTAGTTGACGACCTTCTTCGTGAGCTTGATGTTCTCTTCGAACGGAAGCGAACTGCCGTCAATCATAACCGAGCTGAAGCCCGTATCAATGCAGCTCTTGCAAGTCTCAAAGCTGTCACCGTGGTCGAGGTGAAGGACGATTTGGGGCTTCTTGCAGCCGAGTTCCTTAGCATACGCGACAGCACCCTCAGCCATATAGCGAAGAATCGTCGGGTTAGCATACTTACGCGCACCCTTCGAAACCTGCATAATGACGGGAGACTTCGTCTCGACTGCCGCTTGAATGATCGCCTGCATCTGCTCCATCGTGTTGAAGTTGAACGCAGGGATCGCATAACCGCCCTTGACGGCCTTTGCGAACATCTTCTTGGTATTGACTAGACCAAGATCTTTGTAGCTGACCATGTATAACTCCTTAGTATTTTACCCTTCTTCGGGGATTTGCTCAAGATTATACCAAAAATAGCCCCACCATTCAAGCAGATTGTTCAGAAAGTGTGGTTTTCACCTTCTTTTGGTATTTTTTACCATCTTTCAGTTATTGTTTTAACCGTGTAGAAATGTAGAGTTGTAGAATGGTAGGGCGGGCAGTCCCTTGCCCGCCGCGTATAAGAGGTTAACAATTCCACTCTTCAACTTCAACTTGAACTTCAACTCTCTCTGTGACTCTGTGCCTCTGTGTTTAAAACATACCCACACCCAAGCCCCGAAGGGGCTCTCTAAAATCTCTCTGCGAGCTCTGCGCCTCTGCGTGAGATAAACCCACCACCCATTTCTCATTTTAACTTTTTCAATCGCTGTTTTTTGCCGCGCTAAAAATATTTCTAGGCTTTCTAGAACTTCTAGCTTCTCTAGCCTAGAACTTCTAGCCAAATCTAGCCCTTCTAGAATCGCCCTTATATATATACCTTATAAGCAACGCTTTTTTCACCTCTAGAACGACTAGAAAATCTAGCCCCATACCCCCACACTTTTGACCCCCAAAATCACCCCTCGCCGACCACCCCCAAAAACGCTCCAAAATCGTCCATTTTGAGACACCTCGAAAATCTCGATTCTGAGAGGGGTTTAGGAGTGGGGGCTATCACCCTACACAAAAACTCTTCGGAGCCCGCTACGAGCCTCCTAGACCCCTAGAAACGCGTTTTTAGAAGCGACCTCCGCCGCAA
>CAVLAC010000002.1:0-38191 GCA_963661055.1 bacterium
TTTTGAACGGAACACCTAGGTCTTTTAATCAAAACACCTAGGTCTTTTGTTTGAAACACCTAGGTGTTTTGACGCTCACCTCTGCATCCCAGCTATGGTTTGTGTATAAGGGGGCAGTTTTAAACCCAAGAGTCACAGAGTCACAGAGGCACAGAGAAGTGGAGGGAGAATGTGCCGCGCCTCGTGCGTCCCAGCCAAACTGCAATCCTGTAAATCCTGTTAATCCTGTCTAATCTCAACTATGCAAATTTTACTTAGTAAGTAAAGATTGCATAGACAATGCGACCACGAATGTGGTATAATATAGGCATGATTGAACGAGAAATAGCAAGTAGAATCAAGGCTTTTGTGCGCGAGTACCCTGTCGTAACCGTGACAGGTCCGCGGCAAAGTGGTAAGACGACGCTGATACGCGCGCTCTTCCCAGATTGGGTTTATGTTAACCTTGAATCCTTGGCAGAGCGGTCTTTTGCACAGGAAGACCCCATTGCTTTTTTGGGGCAATTTAAGGGAAAGAGTGTCATTCTAGACGAAATTCAGCGTGTCCCTGAGCTACTTTCTCAGATTCAGGTAGTAGTCGATGAAGAACATAAATCGGAGCGATTCATATTAACGGGCTCTCAGAACTTTTCGCTTATGCGCGGCGTAACCCAAAGTTTGGCAGGGCGCACGGCTCTTGTCACACTTTTGCCACTCTCCCTCACGGAAATAAAAGGGCTCATTCGCGAACAGTCCCTCGATGAGACGATGTGGAAGGGGTTCTATCCGAAGATTTACAGCTCAAAGGTGTTGCCAACGGACGAGCTTTCGTTCTATATTCAGACTTACCTCGAGCGCGATATCCGTGAGGTTGAAAATGTGCGAAATCTACGGACTTTCTCGACATTTTTGCGTCTTGCGGCGGGGCGTACGGGGCAAGTGTTGAATATTTCGTCGCTCGCGGCAGATGCGAGCATATCTCCCAAGGTAGCTTCGGAGTGGTTGTCGCTCTTGGAGGCAAGTTTTATCGTCCAATTGCTTGAGCCTTGGCACGCTAATCTCAATAAGCGACTCACGAAAGCCCCAAAGTTATACTTCACGGATGTTGGGCTTGCGGCAAATCTCATTGGCATTACAGAGCCCACCCAACTCGCGGCACATCCCTTGCGTGGCGCACTCTTTGAGACAATGGTTGTTGGCGAATTCATTAAGGGCATTCTGAATACAGGTTCTCACGCAAGAATCAACTACTACCGCGATTCTAATCAGAATGAGATTGACCTCGTTGTAACGGAAGGCGACAAGGTCTCGCTCTACGAGATAAAAAGTGGCTCAACCTATTCTAGTGATTGGATATCGACCATAAATCGCCTTGCCCCACAGTTTGGTAATGTCGTCCGTAAAGCAGTCGTTTACGGAGGCAACACCTCCCAGCGCCGTACGGAGTTTAATATCCTTTCTTGGCGTAGGGCTACACAAATTTAGCGAAATATGGTATAATAAGTGTCGCTAATAATCGTTTAGAAGGAGAAATTGATGAAGAAGGTTGTGTGTTCTGCCGCGATCGCGGCACTTTGTCTTGTGGCGGGGGCCACGGAGGGCATTGTGGAGTGGGATTTCCCGCGCTTGGGAAATTGCCACGAGGGAATGGCGTTCGCCGATGGCGTAACGGGCGTTCTTGTTTGGGGCGGCGGGGACGAACTGCGCCTCACGCTGGGGCGCGCCGACCTCTGGGATCATCGCGGGGGGTATCCGTGGACAGCCGACCAGAACTATAAGCACATCGTCAATCTTTGGAAGACTGGCGAAAAAGAGGCTCTCCTTTCGCTCTTCAAGAAAGAAACTCCCGAGGGTGAGCCCAGAAACCCCTATATGCTCCCACTCGGACGGCTTGTCGTGAAGATGAAGGACGCTCGACTCGTGCGCGGCGAACTCAATACCCGCACAGGTCTCGGCACGCTCTTCCTTGCCGATGGGCGCACACTCGAGATGGCGACCTCGCCCCAATCACGGACGTTTAGTATCCGTTTCCCCGAGGGGCTCGACTACGAGGTCTCGTCCATCCCTTCGATGGAGCAACCCATTGCCAACGCGGCACTTTCGAAGCTCGGATTCCGTGCGGCAGTTAAGCGGGAGGACGGCTTTGATTGGGAATTGCCTGCCGACCCGAGTGTCTCCGTCTCCTACCAAAAGAACGGACGCGATCTCGGGGTGGTCACCTATCGCGATGGGAAGTCCGTCGCCCCTGCCACTTTTGACGCGGTAAAGGCGCAGTCCTTTGCTCATTGGCAGTCCTTTTGGGCACGGAGCGCCCGCATTCATGTTCCTGAGCCCATTCTTCAGCGCATTTACGATTATGGTATGTACCGCTTTGGGGCGATGACGGACCCCAATGGCGTGCCGGCGGGGCTGCAGGGTCCGTGGCTCGAGGACGACAAACTCGTCCCTTGGAATGGCGATTATCACTTCAATATCAATGTGCAGGAATGCTATGCGCCCGCGTTCCGTGGCGGACACTTCGCCAACTTGAAGCCGCTCTTTAAGATGATGCTCGCGTGGCGGCCGCTTTTGCGTGAGAATGCCCGTAAATTCTGCGGTATTGAGGATGGCTATGTTATGCCGCACTCGGTCGACGATCGCGGCGTTTGCATTGGCGGATTCTGGACGGGCACCATCGACCACGGTTCTGCCGCGTGGATGGCGAGCTATATGTTCCGTTATGTGAAATACGCGAAAGACACGGACTTCCTGCGTGAGGCGGCGTATGACTTCATGAAAGGGACGATGAATGTCTATCTCGCAATGCTCGAGGAAGATAAGGACGGCAATTTGGCGATTCCGTTCGGTCCGAGCCCTGAGTGGGGGGCAACGGACTTTGAGAAGGCGGTGGGGCGGAATCCGAGCTTTCAGCTTGCGGCGTGCCATCGCCTCGCGAAAGACCTAATAAGCGCGGCAAAAATGCTGGGTGAGGAACCTGACGCACGGTGGATCGCCATCGAAAAGAAGCTACCCTATTTTGCCAAAGGCGAGCGCGGTATTGACATCTTCGAGGGAGTAGATTTAAATGAAACCCACCGCCACCACTCGCATATGGCAGGAATCTTCCCCTTTGATATAGTGCCGCGCTTAAACGGAGAGAATAAAGATGTTCTTGCGGCGACTTACCGCAATTGGGTCGAGCGCGGCACAGGACTTTGGTCGGGCTGGTGCGTGCCTTGGGCGAGCGTTTTGCATACGGATGCCGGCAATGCCGTCGCCGCCGTCGAAATGCTCCGTGCTTGGGAGCGGTATTACTGTGATGAGGGGCACGGTTCGCACCACAATGCCGTTTGGGATGGCTTTACCGCATTTGATAAAGGACGCGGTGTTATGCAAATGGACGGACAATGTGCCGCGACCGCGGCAGTTTTGGAGCTACTCGTCCACGAGATTGAGGGTGAGCCGCAGTTCTTTAGGGGGTGTCCAGAAGATTGGAAGGAAGTTTCCTTTGAGAATGTCGCGCTTGCCGATGGTCGCCGTGTGAGTGGGTGCCGCAAGAATGGGGTTGCTTCCATTTGGGAGGCGGGCGGTGTCTTCTCGTCTGAGGAGAGCGAATGGCTCTCGGTCAAGGACGCGCCAGTCTTCACGGGCGAAGTGAAGGACGGTGCCCGCGCGGCAGATGGAACGAGCTGGTTCTATCGTGCCGTTACCAATGAGGAGAAGCTCGTTTCCGCTAAATGGACCGTCTCGGGGCTCGGAGTTTTCGATGTCTTCGTTAATGGCAAGCGGGTTGGGACGGACTTCCTGAAGCCTGGCTTTACGCACGGCAAGAAGACGAGGTTTGCCTTCTCCTATGATGTAACGGAACTTATGAAGTCCGAAAAGGGCGGTGTGAATGACTTCGCGGCAGAAGTCTCGGCGGGCTGGTGGCGTGATAAAATCGTCAATTTTGTGGGCAAAAAGAGTGCTTTTCGCGGCGAATTGGTGCTAGAGTATGCGAACGGAACGCGCCAAGTCGTCGGCACTCGCGCGGCAGATTGGGCGAGTGGCGTTGCGGGCGCGGTGACCCACGCGGCAATCTTTGATGGCGAAGAGTATGATGCGCGGCAGATTAACCCGACGGCTGGGCAAGGGCTGAGCACCGCTCAGACCGAGGCTAACCTCGAGTTCGCGGGCGAGATTTTGCCGAGTCCAGGCGCGGAAGTCGTTCTTCGCGAGGATTTGGCGATGAAACCCATTGAAGCCTATACTTGGCAGGGTGTGGAGGGCGCGAATTCTAATGAATATGGTCGCGTTATTCGCACGCATACCTTTATGCCAGGCGAGAAACTCTCCATTCGGGCGGGTGAGACACTGGTCGCAGATTTCGGACAGAACTGTGCGGGAGTGCCGCGCTTCACTTTCCGTGGCGAGGAAGGCACGGTTCTTACGGCGCTCCCTGCTGAAATGCTGAATGACTACAATGGCGCAAAGAGTCGCGGCAATGACGGACCTGAGGGTTCCGTTTACCGCACGAATTTGCGCTCGCCCGAGGAGGGAATGCGCGTTGTTTATACTTTCGGGAAGGGCGATGAGGCTGTCACCTATCTGCCGCGCTTTACCTTCTTTGGTTATCGCTATATCTCTATTACGGCGACGAAGAATGTGGTTATTGAGTCACTCGAAAGCGTGCCCGTGAGTTCCGTCACGAAGGCGATGGAGTCGGGCAAGATTGAGGTGGGCGACCCCGACCTTAATCGCTTCCTCCAGAATGTGTATTGGGGACAACTTTCCAATTACCTTTCAGTGCCAACGGACTGCCCTCAGCGCAATGAGCGCCTCGGTTGGAGTGCGGATACTCAGGTCTTTTGTGAGGCGGGCTCGTTCAATGCGGATACGCGGCGTTTCTTTGCGAAGTTTACGCGCGACCTGCGGGATAATCGCTGTAAGGACGGCGGCTTCTCGTCCGTCGCCCCGCTCGCACAGTACGGAAACGAGACCTTCGTCTTTGGCTGGGCGGATGTCGGCGTGATAGTTCCGTGGACCATCTGGAAGCACTATGGCGATACAAGCATTGTGGAGGCGAACTGGGACGCGATGGTCAAGTTTGTGAAGAAACTCGATGAGACGAAGTACAACTTTGAGGGCAAAATTGGCTATATTTACGCGGATTGGCTCTCGTTTGAGACCTTTGAGAGTTTCGGCAACCGCTTTGGGAGCTGGAAGAAGTGGGGGAAGGACCCCGACGCACGCAATTATCGCCTCTTCCTTGCCGCGTGCTATTGGCTCTACGACGCACAATTGATGTGCGAGATGGGCGCGGCAATTGGCAAGACCGAGGATGTCGCCTACTTTAAGGAAAGCGCGGCACGGGCGCGGGAATATATCCGTAGTAAATTTGTGGAAGCGGACGGACTCCTCCTGAAGCCTATGCGCGGACTCCAAGCGGCGTGCGTTTTTGCGCTCAAGTTTGGCATTGTGGAAGGCGCGGCAAAAGAAGCAACGAAGAAGATTCTGCTCGACTCCATTGCCGCGCATGATGGATGCCTCCAAACAGGCTTCTTAGGGACGAGCTTCTTTATGGATGTCCTTGCCCAAGAGAATGAATGGGACGCGGCATACGGACTTCTTTTGCAACACAAGAACCCGAGTTGGCTCTATTCGGTCGACCAAGGCGCGACAACCGTTTGGGAGCGCTGGGATAGCTATACGAAAAAGGATGGCTTTGGCTCTTCGTGCATGAATAGTTTCAATCACTATGCGTACGGATCTGTCGCCGCGTGGGTCTATCGTAATGTGGCAGGTATCGCGTCCGACCCCAAAACGCCTGGCTTTAAGCGCCTCATCCTCGCCCCGAAACCCGATCGGAGATTGGGGTATGTGAAGGCGAGTTATCGCTCGGCGGCAGGTGAGATTAAGAGCGCGTGGCGGTATGAGGGCAATAAGTGGCTTTGGGACTTCACCATCCCCGAGGGCGTGACCGCCGAAGTGCATCTCCCAAATGGCACTGCCCCCGAAACCCTCCCCGCCGGCACCTATCACCGCGAACTCCCTTAAAGGTAGGGGCTGCCCGCCCTACCATCTTTTCTCTGTGCCTTTGTGCCTCTCGGGTTAAAAAAAAACGGACGCGATTAAGAAAGCGACTTTCGTGCAAAAGGATACTGTTCGGTTGGCGCGAAAAATGGTATAATAGAGCCAACAATATGCGAGCAAGGAGTAAAACTTTGGCGACAGTAAAAGATCCTCGTCCGTCGTGGGATGAGTATTTTATGGGAATTGCTGCGGTTGTAGCAACACGCAGTAATTGTCGTCGTCGGCATGTCGCGGCGATTATTGTGAAAGATAATCACATTCTCTCGACGGGCTACAATGGTACGCCCCACGGCGTGAAGAATTGCTTTGCGGGGGGGTGTCCGCGTTGTGCAGGGGCGACTCAAAGCGGCTCGCACTTGGAAGAGTGCCTTTGCGTCCACGCCGAGCAGAACGCGATTTGCCAAGCTGCGCTTTATGGGCACGCCTTGAATGGCGCGACGGCGTATGTGACGATTTCGCCCTGCCTAACGTGCGCGAAGCTCCTCATTAACGCGGGCATAAAGGAAGTCGTCTATGGCGGGGACTACGCGTTCTTGGATTCCGTCAAGAAACTCTTTCAGCAGGCGGGCGTGAAGCATCGCGCCTATAAGCCCACGAAGAAAGGCAAGAAGATTTAAAGGTCTCGGCGAGAGCCGAATAAATTAAAGGAAAGAAGTAAGATGAGAAAGAAAATCATCGCAGGCAATTGGAAAATGAACATCAAGCCGTCCGAAACTGCGGCACTTGTGAAGGGCATCGCGGAAGCGACGAAGGATATGACGAATGTCGATATCGTCTGCTGCACTCCCGCAGTGGATCTTCCCGCGGCTGTCGCGGCGGCGGCAGGCACGGCTGTTGAAGTCGGCGCGGAAAATGTGCACTGGGAAGCGAGCGGCGCTTTCACGGGCGAAATTTCGACGGGCATGTTGCTTGATGTCGGTGCGAAGTATGTGATTATCGGGCACTCCGAGCGTCGTCAATATTTCGGCGAGACGGATGAGACCGTGAACAAGCGTACTCGCGCGGCAATTGCGGCGGGGCTCACGGCGATTGTCTGCGTTGGCGAGACACTCGAAGAGCGCGAAGCGGGCAAGCTCAACGAAGTCATTGAGCGCCAGATGAATGTTGGTCTTAAGGATATTACGGCGGCGGACTGCGCGAAGCTCGTCATTGCCTATGAGCCTGTTTGGGCGATTGGTACGGGCAAGACGGCGACCCCCGATCAGGCGCAGGAAGTCCACGCACTCATTCGCGCGACCCTCGCGAAGCTCGTCGGAGCTGAAACGGCGGAAACGGTCCGTATCCAGTACGGTGGCTCGATGAAGCCTGGCAACGCGGCGGAACTCCTCGCGAAGAAGGATATCGATGGCGGTCTCATCGGTGGTGCCGCGCTCAAGGCGGACTCCTTCGCGGGCATCATTGCTGCAGCAGCGGCGGCGAAGTAATGGTACAATTTCCTACCAAAAAAGTCCTCGCATTCGCCGCGTTCGCGGCGTTTGCGGGGTGCTTTAATGAGCCTACGCCCGAGGAACAGTATGTTCCTGAGGGGGCTCATGTCTATTTGCAGGAAAAGGGGCTCGGCGATCTCTCAAAGGAAAGCCTGGACGCGGCGAAAATCGTCTATCTCAATCTCGACCGCAATGCCCTCACGAATGTCGCGCCTGTCGCTACGCTCACGAATCTCAAGTGGCTTCGGCTCAACCATAATCGCCTTGCCGCGCTCCCCGATCTTGCCGCGCTCAAGAGCCTTAGGCGCATCTATCTCGCGAATAATCGCCTGACGGCCGTTCCCGAAACGCTGAAGGATTTGTCGAGCTTGACGGATATCGAGCTTTCGGGCAACCCGATTACGGAAGTCCCCGCGTGGCTCGCGCAAAAGGAGGGACTCCAGTTCCTCTCGCTGAACCGCACGAAGATACAGAAGCTCCCCGCCGACCTTTCGGCTTGGCGCACCTTGAAGGCACTCCAACTCGGTAGCCTCAACCTTTCTGCGGAAGAAATGGCACGCATCCGCGCGGCACTTCCGAAGACGGCAATTGTATTTTAAATGTCCGCGCTCCTGCAAACACGAAAGAGACTCGAAGAATTAAGTAGCGGGTCTCTCGGGCGATTACTAGTTAAGTACTCGTGGCCCGCGCTGGTCGCGATGAGCCTTAATGCTTTCTATTCGGTAGTCGACCGTATTTTCATTGGGCAGGGGTGCGGCGTGGACGCAATGGCGGGCATTACGCTCGCGATGCCGCTCACGATGCTCTTTGGCGCATTTGGCGTCCTTATTGGCGCGGGGCACTCGGCGATTCTCTCGATTAAGCTTGGGGCAAATGACCGCGTCGCTTGTGAGAAGTTGCTCGGCCAGCTCATCGCTTTCAAGCTTGTTCTCTTTATCACTCTGACCCCACTCGTTTGCTTTAATCTTGATACCATTCTTGGTTGGTGCGGGGCTTCGCGTGTGACCCCTGGAGCTTTCGCCGCCGCGAAGGAATATTTGCATATCATCCTTTTCGCCTATATCTTCTCACATTTGTCATTCGGACTTTCCGCTATGCAGCGTGCGGAAGGCGGGGCGTTTCGCTCTATGATTTGTATGATTGTGGGGTTTGGCACGAACCTCATTCTCGACCCGATTCTTATCTTTGGCTTTAATATGGGTGTCGCGGGTGCCGCGTGGGCAACGAACATCTCTATGTTTTGCGCGTGCCTGTGGGCGTTCCGTTATTATTTGACGGGGCAAACCGCCGTCCGTTTGCGCTGGGGACGGATTGGCTTCCATAAGGGGCTCGTGTGGCGTCCGTTTGGCATTGGGTTTTCTCCGTTCTTCCAGCAGATTCTCGGCGCGATAATCACGGTCTCTTTGCAAATTGCCTTCACGAAATGGATGCCTGATGAAGCGTCCCGCACGGCGCAGATTGCGTCCCTCGGGGTCTTTCAAGCGTGCCTTATCCTTATTATGATGCCACTTTTGGGCACACAGCAGGGACTCCAGCCGATTATTGGCTATAACTGGGGCGCTCGCAACTTCGGACGCGTCGCCGAGACGCTATCTTTGGGGCTAAAAGCCTCGGCGGTGCTGACGGTCATTGCTTTCATCATCCAAGTTGTGCCGCCATTGCCAACTTGGCTCGCGCATATGTTTATTTCGAGTGACCATCCTGAACTCATTAAGCTCGCGGCGCACGATTTGCAGGTCTCGAACTCGATGATTTGGTGTATCTTCATTAACATTGTCTCGACCACCTACTTCCAGTCGATAGGGCGTCCGCGCGCGGCAGTTTTGCTTTCGCTTCTGCGCCAGGGCTTTTGCCTCTTGCCCGTCATTTGGTTCTTGCCGTACTTTATGGACGATAAACCGCTCGCGATTTGGCTCTGCATGCCGATTTCGGATGTCGTCGCGAACTTTGTCTCAATTTTTCCCTTGGCTTTACATATTCGCTTCTTGCGGCGGGTTCGCCCCCGCGCGGCGTTTAAGGAGGCTTAACCTATGAAAACGAAGATACTCGCTGTCGGACCTTTCGAGGTCAATTGCACGCTCTTGACGCGTCCCGACAATTCACTCTGGATTGTCGATCCAGGCGCGGAAGCGGAACGCGTTCTTGCCGAGTGCCGCGCTCTCGGCGCGACCCCTAGCGCGATTCTCCTCACCCACGCGCACTTCGACCACATTGGCGCAATTGCCGACTTGCAGCGCGCCTATCCCGAGCTGCCCGTCTACCTGCACCCCGCTGATGTGCCTGCGCTCGGCGACCCGCGCAATCAAATGCCGCCCGAGTATCCGCTCGCGCCTGTGCCGAAGAATATCCGCGACTGCCGCGACCTCGCGGGCGTGAAAATCATTGAGACACCTGGTCACACGCCTGGCGGTGTCTGCTACTTATTTGAGGAGATGAAACTCCTCCTCTCGGGCGACACGCTCTTCGCGGGTTCGTGTGGACGCACCGATTTCCCAGGCGGAGATTTCGCCGCGCTGAAGGCTTCGCTCCAGAAGTTGATGGGGCTTTCGGACGATGTTCAGGTCGTGCCGGGGCACGGACCGTACACCACAATCGCCCACGAGCGCGAGACAAATCCGTATGTAAACGGATGAAATTTTCCCCTAATTCGGGCAAAATATGCTATAATTAAAGCCGTATGAGCACAGACGAAGAAGTAAAGATAGATCTTGGCGCGTTTGATTTTACGCCTGACTGGGCGAAAAAGGACGCGGGAGTCACGGTTGGCAAGATGCGCCCGCCGCGTGAAGAGGCGGCTACGGAGCAGCTTCCGCGCGAGGGACGGCGTGCACCGACGGGCGGCAAAAAGCCGTTTGGTTCGCGCAAGCCATTTGGTCGCCATGAGCGCGGCGGCAAGTTCGAGTCGCGTGAGGCGGCTCGTCCCCAAGAGCCGCGCCTCGATGTGGAGATTAAGGTACTGCCTGAGCCGCGTGCGCTCGGTACAGTCATCCGCAAGCTCCAGCAAGATCCGAGGGCGTATAAGTTTAAGGATCTCGCCTACTTCTTCTTGGATAATCCAGAGTCCGTCTTGTTGCGTGTTGCGGCGAAGCCTCCGAAAGAAGGAGCACCCGCGCCGCGCTTGTTCCATCAGTGCAAAGCGTGCGGATTTGCCGCGCTCAGTGAAGATGAGCTCGCCGCGCATATTCTCGCGACGCATTTGGGCGACTACTACGAGACGCGCGAAGTCGAGTGTGAGCCGCCGAAGGGCAATTTCGCGTGTGTCGCGAAGTGCGGACTCTCGGGCGTTGTTTTGGGACCGCCCAATATCCACGCCTTTAACGGACTCGTCAAAGAGATGATTCGCACGCGCTATCCGAATATGACGGAAGACGAGTACCGCGCTCGCCTTGAGATGGTGCGCGACCCCGAAGCCATTGAAGCGTGGCGGCAGAGCGCGACGAAGAAGACGGTTTATGTCGCGAAGGGTGCGGAAGAGGGTGCGCCACAATTGACGCGGGAGCAAGCCGAGGCGGCATTTCGTCAGACTTTCCTCGCGCCGATGATGGATACGCCGAAGCTCCTGATGATTACGGCCGAGAAGGCGCTTAAGAGCCCGATTCGCGCTTTGGCGCGGGCGGCGAACTTTGCGCTTGAGGATGAACGGCGCAGTCCGCGTGAGATGTGCTTTGCTTTGCGCGGCGCTTTGCACCACCGTAAGCTCAACTTCTTTAGGGCAAATGAGCCGCGCGGGACGGAATTCGTCACGAGCACGACTTACAAGGTCTTTGATACGGCGCACGCTATTGCGGAACTCGCCCGTGTCTCGAACTTTGTGACGGAACATCCCTGCTCGATGCGCAATGAAATTGCGCCAGACGCGGAGTCCGCCAAGCACCTCGATTGGCTCGTTTCGACAGGGCACATTGTCGCCTATGTGAACGGAGCCTATTCGCCCGTGGAGAAGTTCCCGAAGTACGGACCCCAGTGGCGCAAGAAAGAGGAAGCTCCCAAGGCGGAAGCGCCTGTGGAAGAACCTGCGCCTGTCGCGGAAGTGAAGTCCGAGGGTGCAGAAGTAGTAGAAGAGAAGAAGGAAGAGGCTAAAGATGAAGTTTCCACTCAGTTGGCTGAATGAGTTTGTTAAGGTTGACGATATCGACCCCAAGGAGCTCGCCGAGCGTCTGACGCGGGCGGGCTTGCAGGTGGAGTCCATCGAAACCGTCGGGGGCGTGCCGCTCGCCGATACTTTTGTTGTTGTCGAGGTAGTCGAGTGCGAAATGCATCCTGATTCCGACCACCTGCATGTCTGCAAGGTGACGGACGGCAAGGAGACTTGGCAAGTCGTTTGCGGCGCTCCCAATATGCGCAAGGGCATTAAGACCGCCTTCGCGAAGATTGGGTCCGTCATTCCTGACGGAGGCTTTAAGATTAAGAAGGGCAAGCTTCGCGGCGTTGAGTCCTTTGGTATGTGCTGTTCTGAGAAGGAACTTATGATTGGCGCGGGTGCGTCTGGCATTATTGAGTTCCCGCCCGAGACATCTGCGGGGACGCTCGTGAGGGATGCAGTGCTGGGCGAAAAGCCCGAGACCGTCTTTGAAGTTGAGGTGACATGGAATCGTCCCGACGCGCTTTCCGTCGTCGGCATTGCGCGTGAATATGCCGCGCTCTATAATCGTCCTCTTAAGATGCCCACTGTGGACTTCACCGAGAGCGACCTCGATGTTAATGACGAGGTAAAGGTCATTGTTGAAGACCCCGTGAAGTGTCCGCGCTACACGGCGCGAGTGGTGACGGAAGTTAAGGACGGTCCCTCGCCCGAGGTTATGGCGAAGCGGCTTGAGCTTTGCGGTATGCGCTCGCTGGGGCTTTGCGTCGATGTGACGAACTATGTGATGCTCGAGCTGGGGCAACCCCTGCACGCTTTCGACTACACGAAGCTCGCGGAGCGCACCATCGTCGTTCGTGATGCGCGTGAGGGCGAAGTGATGAAGACACTCGATGGTGTGGAGCGCAAGCTTGACCCGTCTATGCTCGTCATTTGTGATAAGGTGCGCCCGAATGCCGTCGCGGGTATTATGGGCGGCGAAGAAAGTGGTGTCGCGGCGAGTACGGACTCCCTTCTTATTGAAAGTGCCCTCTTTGAGACGACTTCGACTAAGTTTACGGCGACGAAACTCGGGCTCGCTTCTGAGGCTTCGTATCGCTATATTCGCGGCGTTGATAAAGATCTCGCGGACTTCGCGAGCCGCCGCGTCGCCCACCTCCTTCAGAAGTATGGTGGCGCGAAGATTGCCCGTGGCATTATTGATGTCGATAATCGCGAAAAGCCGCTCAACCCCGATGTCACGCTCGACTTCGACCGTGCGCGGCGTTTGATTGGTATTGATATTCCGAATGAACGGATGGTGCAGATTCTCGTGGCGCTTGGGCTCACCGCACGCGACGCGGCACCTTACGCGGATAAGAAGTCCGTCGCTTTTGGCATTCCTTCGTGGCGCTATGACCTCTCGCTTGAGGCGGACTTGGTGGAAGAGATTGCCCGTGAATATGGCTTAGACAATATTCCCGATACAATGCCTTCCGCGCCCAGTATCTCGTATCTCTCGCAGGCGAGCTTTGAGGCGAAGGCGCGTATTCGTGAATGCTGTATCGCGCTCGGCTTCGCGGAAGCGATGCACTATTCCTTCCTTTCCCGCAAGGAAATGGACGACTTTGACGCGCGCAACGCGGCAGATCGCCTCGTGATTCCTGACCCTGTCTCGGTTGAGTATGGGGTTATGCGCGATTCGCTCTTGCCTCAGATGGTGGGGTCGCTCGGACGCAACGCGGCACATCAGCTTGATAAGGCGCTCCTCTTTGAGATTGGCAAGGTGTTCTCTAATAAGGATGGCAAGCCCTCCGAAGCGGAACGCTTGGCGCTCGGCTTCTTTGGTCCTGTCGGACGCGAGGCACTGCGTGAACGCGCGGCAGTTTCGGAAGAAGAGGCACTCCTTTGGATGAAGGGTGTTGTTGTGGAACTCATCACGCGCCTTCACGCGGGGCACCTCGAGTTCGTCGCGACTGACCATCCCGCCTTCGCGAAGGGCGCGGCACTTCAGGTGAAGCTTAATAACCGCCCGATTGGCGTAATGGGTGTTCTTTCGGCGAAATTGCGCCATCCGTACCGCTTGACGACTCAGATGGCACTCTGCGAGATGGAGCTTAAGCCGCTTCTTAAGAATACGAATGTGGTGGGCAAGCTCGCCCCCGTGCCGCAATTCCCGCTCATCCGCCGCGATGTCGCGCTTGTCGCCGACCCCACGGTCACTCACGAACAGATCGCGACAGTCATCCGTAAGAATGGCGGACGCGAACTCGTGAAGATTGAGCTTTTTGACATCTTTAAGGGCAAGGCACTTAAGGAAGGCAAGCGGTCGCTTGCCTACGCGCTCGAGTTCCGTTCGAATGAAAAGACGCTGACGGACGCGGAGGTCGGGCAAGTGTTCCAGCGCATCGTGGATGCGCTCGCGGCGTTGCCTGGCGTGGAGGTGCGCACGAACTAAACGACGTGGGCTCTGGGTTGCTCGCGAATACAGCAGAAATTTCTTTGACCGACGTTTCGAAACTAGGGGTATTTCATCCCCCACTTGGAATACAGGGTTCCAGAGGTTCTGCACTACGGCAACGCGGGGTCTTTTATTCTTTTTAAGCCGCTTTGAATGGCTTGCGCACTCATAATCCCCGCCTATAATCCGAACGGACGCCTCCCCGCGCTCTTGCGGGCGGTCGCCTCCCACTTTTCGAGGGTCATCCTCGTCGATGATGGCTCAACTGAGGGACGCGAATATATAGAGGAAGCGCGGCACTTGGTGAGCGAGGTGCTGGTTCATCCTATAAATAGAGGAAAGGGTGCGGCACTTAAGACGGCATTCGCCGTCCTGAAGCCTGATGAGGATGCCGTCACGGCAGATGCTGACGGACAGCACGCGCCCGAGGACATCTTGCGCGTTGCCGCCGCGCTTGAGACTTGTCGTGAGGGGCTGGTGCTCGGATGTCGCAAGCGTGAAGGGGCGACACCGCTCTTAAGTCGGCTCGGGAACGGATGGTCCAGATTCTTTTTCCGCCTTTTAAGAGGTTTTAGCGTGAGCGACACCCAAACGGGGCTGCGGGGAGTGCCCGCGCCCCTTGTGCCGCACTTGCTGAAGTTGCCAGGTGAGCGGTACGACTACGAACAGGTTATGCTCCTCGAAGCGCGGCACTTTAGGGATAAGGTGGTCGAAGTTCCTATTAAGAAGGTATACTTCGACGGAAACGCCGCGAGCCACTTTCGTCCGTTCCGCGACACTTTCCGCAACCACCTCGCCCTGCTAAAAGCCTTCTTTAAGACGAAAAGCGCCTAACTGCCGCGCTTATGGCGAAAATTTCGTCACGAAAATTTCGCCATGACAAACTTTTTTCACTTTTTTGCATTTTCCCCCTTGCGGGGGAAGTCAAAATATGGTATACTATTATCATCTTCAACGGATAAGAGGAGAATTAAAGATGGCTAGACTACTTGACAAATGCTGGATAAGCGCGTGCGCCGCACTCGCGTTTTCGGTTGTATCCGCAGCCGCCGTTCAGGACGACTTTGAGAGCACCGACACTGGTTCTACGCCCACAGGCTGGACGGGCAACGGGACGGTTGCAGCTGAAGAGTATACTTACACCAAGGCGGTCGGGCTTCCTCTTACGGATGAAGGGCAGGCACACACCAAGACCCTCGCTGTCTCGGGGCAGGCAGTTCGCACCTATGGTGAGGATACAGCGACTGGCGAGTCGGTCACCGTGGATATGATGGTTAAGATTATGGCGGCGGATGATGTCCCAGATGCTCCTGACACAACCTCTGATATTCAGGTGGCCATCGCGACAGGTCCTGTGGCGGACGATGCGACGGTTGCTCCTATCTATATCTATAAGGGCACAACGACGGATGACGGAACCACCTATGATTGGGAAGATACGGGCAAGTCGTATGAGACCAACTCCTGGGTGCGTCTTATGATGGTGATGGACTATGATAACAACGCGTGCAAGGTCACGATTGACGGCGATCTCATCGGTACGGTTAACTTCCCTGGCACATCGCTCACAGCGTCGAAGAAGGTTTCTTCCATTACTGTTGAAGGTTTGACCTCGCTTGACGATGTTGTTGTAACAGGCAATGAAAAGAGTGCCTCCGCGCTCGACCCATTCCCAGAGAAGGCGACGAGTGAAACGGCAACAGTCGGCACTGACTCGGTTCCTGTCAAGCTCAACTGGCTCTATAAGAACGGCATTGACGGTGATGTGTCGAAAGTGATGGAGACCAAGTGCTCTGATGAGTCGGGTATGACCTATGCTCAGAAGTATGAGGCGGGTCTCGATATCGACGACAAGCAGAAGTTCGAAGTCTCCTCGATGTCGATTACGGAAGCGAAATCGGCGGTCTTCACAGTGCCTGGCAAAGCAGATTCCTACTCGGTTGTGATTGATTCGGACGGCACCACCACCACGGTGATCCCGACGACCAGCACTGAAAACGGTGTGACCACGGCGACGGTTGATCTTTCTCAGGTCACTGGCAAGGTCATCAAGTTCCAGCTCAAGGCTAAGGCTGTAGACCCTAATGCAAGTTCTAACTAATTTAAAGGAAAGGACGCTAGAAAATGAATAAACTTTCAGTTATGATTGCGGCTTCCGCCCTCGCGTTCGGTGCGTGGGCGACCCCGAGCTTCGTGCAATTCTCGTCCGTCGGACCTGACACCTACGCGGACGGCACAGAGGTCGTTGACGGCGAAATCTATGCGCTCGTTTCCGTCTCCAGCGATGGCAAGTTTGAGGGTATCAACTCGGACGGCACAACCGTCGACCCCAATGATAAGATTCTTTACGCCGCGCCGCTCGCGCTGAACGGACACTGCAAGAATGTGGTCTTCACCCTCAAAGATGGACAGCCCACCTCGAATCTCGCGGTTTATTTGCTCGACACCCGCATCAAGGCGGATGACGGCACTTCTACGGTGGCAGGCGTTGATGAGAATGGTAAGTTGAAGCTCGTCAACAGCTATGCGGCAGTTGAGGACGCTATTTCGGGTGGCTCGGTCGCGAAGTCGACAAGCAAGGAGGTTCAGACAACGGCTCTTGCAACCGTCGCACTGGGTGATGTCCCCACTCCTACGATTAAGGGCATCAAGGTCGTTGGCGCGAAGGTGGAAATCACTGTCGCGAATACCGTCCCTGAAGTTCGGTACACGGTTAAGGGCGGTGAAACACCGTCTAAGATCGACAAGAGAGACCTCGTTTCGGGCATCAATGGCGTGGCAAATGGCGAAATCACCCTCGTGGTGGATAGCGAAGCCGCTAAGGATTGCCGCTTCTTCAAGGTAACGCGCGCAACTAAGTAAGGAGGATATGACGATGAATATGAAAAGTATACTATTTGCCGCGACAGCGGCGCTCGCAGTCAGCCTCCAAGCCGAGGTGACAGCGAATAATACGCTCTGCCGTATCGAGGTCGAGAGCTCGGCGAAGAGCGTCATCGTAGCCGTCCCCCTCGTCGCAGTCGGTAGCGGGGATGTCAAGGTTACAGACTATATTATGACCACCAACCTCAAGGACGGCGACTCGATTCTTATGTGGGATACGAAGAACACGAAGTGGGTGGGCTGGGTCATCAGTAGTGGTGCTTGGGTGGCTCTAACTGATGTTTCTACGACTGGTGGCGTCAGCGCAGGGCAACCTGCAACCGATTCCGCTCTTGAGCGTGGTACGGCAGTTTGGCTCAACCGCTCTAGTGCAACGATTGAAGAGAACGATAGCTTCTATCTCTACGGGCAGGTCGCCTCGAGCACGGCTGATGGCGTTACCTTGACGGCTCAGGCTGGTGGCTATACCCTCCTCGGCAACCCCACCACAGCGAGCCTCGACCTTAGCACGCTGAGCTGGAACGATTGCAATGAAGGTGATACTATCTATCTGAGTAGCGACACGCAGGGTGGTATTAGCTACTATGAATATCGAGTTCCTACTGACGGCGCTGAGGCGAAATGGTGCTCAAAGGCAGTTACAAAGAATGATAAGGGCTTCTCGAAGACGACCTTTACGGCGATTTCTTCGGGAACGGTTACCCTTGCACCTGGCGAAGGATTTTGGTATAATAGTACAAGTTCTAGTAGTAGCCCGAGCGTGACTATCAAGTAAATTTGAGAGGAGAGTAAGAAATGAAAAATAAAATTATAGCGGCTTTGCTGACAGCGACCTTCGCGTCCGTTGTCTCGGCACAGGTTCTTTATTGGCAGGTAAAGCCAGATGTCACGATTAGTGGTACTAGCACCACTGAGGGTAACAAGTGGAACTATGCTTCGTTTTGGGCAGTGAATAGTGATAATACGGCTTCATTGGTCACTAGTTACACATTTAATACAGACAAAACAGTAACAGATGTGAGTTATGTTGATACGACCTACCTTTCTGGCAACACTCCCGCATATGTTAACTACACATCAACTGACTATACGGGCTACTCGTTCTACATTGAGTTGACCAATTCCTCTGGTGATACTGATGTGGGTGTTGCTCGGTCGAATACTTTTGACTCGAGTAGTTTTGGTAATGCTCTTCAAGACGCGGCAAACTTCAATGCCAACTGGACGAGCATCAATGCTATTGGCTCTGGTTTGACCTTTACGGCGATTCCTGAGCCGACGAGTGGGCTTATGCTTCTTGTGGGCGCGGCAATCTTGGGTCTGCGTCGCAAGCGCCAACAGATTTAAATCATTAACTTTCCTTTCTGTTATGATTGGAGGGGGGCGCAAGCCCCCCTTTTTTGGTTGTGGGCGGCTAGAGGGGCTAGAAGTTCTAGATTAGCTAGAAGTTCTAGTTGTTCTAGAATGGCTAGATTATCTAGCTCGGCTAGAATAGCGGCTTAGCCCGCTTTTAAGCCCTTGGGGCTCTTTGTTAAAACCCTTGCCCCGTTTGTTAAAACCCCACCCTGCTCTTGTTAAAACCCTTGCCCCCGTTTTTACAAGAGCAGGGCGGGGTTCTAAAGAGAGCAGGGCTGGGTTTTAAAGAGAGCAGGGCGGGGTTTTGAAAAGGGGCGGCTTGCCTCTTAATTTTGGCTAATTTGGCCCCATTTTTAAAATAATTGCCCCCTTATGTCCTCTAATTTGGTATAATAGAGGCTATGAAAAACGATAAAGTTTCGGTTCTGAGGCAGCAAACAAATTGGCAGGAACTCTATTTCTACCAAAAGACCGTTACGCTATATCAGCTAACAGTCGTCTTTTGTCGGCTCTTCTAACCCTTGAGAAAGTAGGCTGTTTTTGCTATAATCTTAGGTGAAATGAGTAGAAGTACTTTGAAAGGTGGGCGCTAATGCCTGAGATGAGAAAGCCGAAGCTTTATGTGGCAACACATAATAAGCATAAAATCCGTGAAATCGGCGAGATAATGTCCGATTACGAGATTGTCGCTGATAACCCTGAGGGTGCCGAGGAGACAGCGGCGACTTTTGAGGGGAATGCGCTCATCAAGGTGCGTGCGATTGCGGTACGGCACTTGGGTTCGTGGTGTCTCGCCGATGATTCGGGACTTTGCGTTGACGCGCTCGACGGAGCACCAGGCGTCCATAGTGCACGCTATGCGGGTGAGCCCTGTGATACAGCGGCGAATAATGCGCTCTTGATGAAAAACCTCTCGGGTATCACCAACCGCCACGCGGCATTTGTCTCGGCGGTCGCTCTCATTGACCCTGCTGGCAAAGAGCATGTCGTCGTCGGCAAGTGCCACGGACTCATCGCCGAAACGCCCTCTGGCAATGGAGGCTTCGGGTACGACCCCTTATTCATTCCCGAGGGCTATGAAAAGACTTATGCCGACCTCACAGAAGACGAGAAGAACGCGATCTCTCACCGTGGACGCGCCTTGCAAGCGGCGCGGGAAGTCCTTAACGCGGCGAAAGTTCCGCGCTCACGCGGCACTTTTCTCGCGTGGCTTCGGTTCTTTCGCGTTGTGAATTTGCCAACATTGCCAGGTGATGTGCTCGTCGGCGCGGCACTTGCGATTGCCGCGTGCAAAAATATGATTGGGCATTACTCGCCCGCGCCACTCGTAGCGTCCATTCTTGCTTCGTGCTGTCTCTATCTCTATGGACTTGCCGATAACGATATTGTTGGCGCGGCGACAGACATAGATCGTCCGATTCCACGCGGCGAAATCTCCCTTGGCGCGGCACGCTTTGCGCGGGGGCTTTGCTGGCTCGGGGTCTTAATTTGTGCGCTCGTGGGAGGGCTTCCGCTCGCGTGGTGGCTCATTGCTTGTGTGCTTCTCGCTGCCATCATCGCCTATAATCGTCTGAAGATTGCTGTTTTGATGGGACTTTGTCGCGGACTCAATGTGCTTCTCGGCGCGGCAGTTTTTGGGATTGCCCCTTTAAAGGCTGTCCCTGTTCTTGGCGCGGCACTTCTTTGGACGCTCTTCATTACTGCGGTCACCAAGTACTCAGAAGGTGAGCACGCCGACCCCGCGAAGCAACGCCGCGTCGGGGTCTTGATTGGCTCGCTCATCTATCTGCAACTCGCCGTGCTCGTGGGGGCGACGCTAATTTGTCCTGTGCGTCCACTTCAGGCATTCCTTATTACTGGGGCAATCCTGCTCCTCGTCCTTCGGTTTATGAAGCGGGCATTCCCCCGCGTGGAGGCCTCATGAAGAAATTAATAGTTATTATTACGGGGCGCAAGGGACTGCGCCCCCTACCGTGAGGAGAATTTATGAGAAAGTTAACAGTCATTGCTGCGGGGCTCGGGTGGGATGTGCTTACCCGCAATAAGACGGAAAAGATTGCGGATCTCACCTTCACGCCCAAAGAAAGCGTCTTCCCTGCTGTCACTTGCGTGGCGCAAGCAACTTTGCGGACAGGGCTCACGCCCGCCGAACACGGCATGATTAGCAACGGAAAGTGGATGGACGACCTTCGCAAGCCGCTCTTTTGGGAACAGAGTGCCCGCCTTGTGAAAGGGCACCGCGTCTGGGAGCGCGAAGACGGGGGAAGTCCCGTCGGGCTCTTCTTCCTTCAGCAGTCGCTCGGCGAATCGGCGAGTGTCATTGTCTCGCCCGCGCCCATTCATAAGCACGGCGGCGGGATGATTATGAGTTGTTATACGCGTCCAACTGAGATGGCGAAAGTCATAAGCCGCGTCGCAGGGAAGTTCCCGCTCCATCGTTATTGGGGCCCGCTCGCCTCCGCGAAAGTGGGACGCAACTGTATTGCTTGGTTTGAGACGATGACAAGCGTGCAGGATGTGGAGGAAGCGTATCTCTATTTGCCGACTCTCGACTATGCCGCCCAGAAATACGGACCTGGCAGTGCGCAAGACCGCGCGGCGTTTCGTGAATTCACGCGGCAGATTGAGACGCTCTCGCGCCTTTGTATGCAGCGCGGATGCTCGATGTGCGTCATTGGTGACTACAATATTACGCCTGTGACGGAAGCGGCGGTGCGTCCGAATGTCGTCCTTCGCCGTGCGGGACTCTTCAAGACACGCACCATAAAAGGAATGGCGTATCCCGACTTTTATCAGTCGTCCGCTTTCGCGATGTGCGACCACGAGTTCTGTGTATTAGAAGGCGAGAAGGCGGCGGAAGCTGAGAAAGTGCTCCTCGCGACAGGTGACTACACCTTGCCCGGCGCGGAAGCCGTGCCCAATAAGCGCATTCTACTCGCGAAACAAGGTTCGTGGTGCGAGTACAAGTGGTGGACCGATGACCGTGAGGCTCCCGACTTTGCCGCGCATGTCGATATTCACAACAAGCCCGGATACGATCCGCGCGAACTCTTCCTCTTCTGTAAAGGCGAGGTCAAGGGTACACACGGACGCAAGTGTGAGGTGGCTTATTCTGAAGGAGATGGACTATGAAGATGAACTTCTGTGTGCCCGTTGGAGCATTCTTCGTTGGAATTGCGCTTGGTTTTGGGCTTGCGCCACGGGAAAGTGCACCGCAAGAAGCGACTTCCGAGCCGACAACTGCCGCGCCGAAGAAGAAGGACATCCTTCCTAAGCGCGAAGTGCCGCGCTCCGAGGAGGGTGTCCCTCAGGAGAAAGAAGAGAAAGCCCCTATCTTAGTTCGTGAGGAAGTGAAGGACTCGAAGAAGCAGCCCCATAGTCCACACGACTATTTTGCCCGTATGAAGAAAGAGCGTCCGCAGGACTATATCAAGATGACGAACAATATGGCGAGGGCGAGAGCGGAGCGCCGCGCTAAGTTAGATGATAATCTCAAGTTCTTATCGTCCATTGATGTTTCGAAGTTTAGCGAGGAAGCGACGGCGAATCATGAACGCCTTCAGGAGCTACTCGCGCGGCAGACGGAACTCGCGGAGATAATGGACCCCTTACTGCATGAAAATGTGACCGAGGAAGATCGGCGCAAGAACTTCGATGAGATGATGACGGTCACTAGGGAAATCAACGAACTCAACGCGGCAGAACGCGATACACTCTTTCGGACGGTCGCCGAGGAGATGGGGTGCGCCGAGGAGGATGCGGATACTTTTGTGGAAACACTCACGGACATCATAGATGCGACGGGAGGCAACTTCGGTGGGTTCGGTCCGCGTCGGAATTCGCCGCCGCCGCGTCCGCCCGCAGGAGGAGAACAGAAATGAAAGAGAAGAAGAAAGTTAATTCCATTCAGGATGTCGTCGATTTGGCGAGTGCCTTCTATGGGAGTGCGGTGCTATTTGCCGCGCTCGATGTGAATCTCTTTGAGCAAGTGGAGAAGGGGACGCTTGACACCTCCTCACGGGGCATGCGCCTTTTGGCGGATGCTTGTGTGGCGCTCGGACTTCTCGCGAAGAAGGGCGATAAGTACTCCAATACGCCACCCGCGCAAGCGACACTCATTCCAGGTGCGCCCGCCGACCTCACGAAAGCTATCCGTTATAATCGTGATGTGTATTGTGCGTGGGGCAAGCTTGCGGAGTTTGCTCAGACGGGGCGTCCCGTGGAAAAGCCCGCCATTCATCTTGGCGAGGACGCGACACGTACGAAGGCGTTCGCCGCCGCGATGTTTGGACGTGCGATGGGCATTGGGCGCGGCGTTGTGCCGCTTCTCGATCTGCCGCGCAAGGAGGGTGCGCGGGTACTCGATTTGGCAGGAGGGCCTGGCGCGTATGCGATATTGATGTGTCAGCGTTGCGAGGGGCTGAGGGTCACGACCGTGGACTTGCCCGCCATTAGTGCGGAAGCCGAAGGCTATGTGACGCGGGCGGGACTCGCCGACCGTATCACTTGTCAGGCGGGTGATTACCATACGGACGACTTTGGCGAGGGACTCTATGATGCGGTCACGATCTTCGGTGCACTCCATCAGGAGTCGTCGGTAGAGATTGTGGCGATTCTGAAGAAGGCCTATCGGGCTTTGAAGGCGGGAGGGCAAATTTTCGTCCTCGATATGATGACGGACTCCACTCACACAGCCCCCGCCTTCTCGGCGCTCTTCGCCGTCAATATGGCTCTCACTACTGAAAATGGCTGGGTTTTCGCGGATTCGGAGCTGAAAGGATGGCTCAAGGAAGCGGGTTTTGAGCCCGGTCCCACAGTCGCTGTGCCGCCCCCGATGCCTCATTGGCTCGTCGTCGCAGAAAAGAAATCTTGAATTTCATACTTGACGAAATCGCAAGAATAGTGTAAAATATTAGTCAAATAATCGGAATTAGAAGAAATGTCAGTATTCGGTAAGATAAGGTCGCTGTTCTCAACGGACATCGGCATCGATTTAGGTACGGCGAATTCGCTCGTATACGCGAAGGATCGCGGCATTGTTTTGCGCGAACCTTCCGTCGTCGCTATTCAGGCGGGCTCCAAGCGAGTCCTCGCTGTGGGCGATGAGGCGAAGCGCATGTTGGGGCGCACGCCCGGTAATATCATCGCAATTCGCCCAATGAAATCGGGCGTAATTGCCGACTTCGATATTACCGAAGCGATGATCGCCTACTTCATCCGTAAGGTCTGCCCGCACCGCTTCTACTCGAGTATGAAGTGGGCGCGTCCGCGTATGGTAATCGCGGTGCCGAGCGGCATTACGGAAGTCGAGAAGCGGGCGGTCGAAGACGCGGCGCAAAAAGCGGGTGCGGGCAAGGTGTTCCTCATCGAGGAGCCGATGGCCGCCGCGATTGGCGTCGGGCTTCCCGTCAGCGAACCAGCGGGCTCTATGATTGTCGACATCGGCGGTGGTACGTGCGAAGTCGCGATTATTTCGCTCGCGGGCATCGTCCATAGCTACTCCGCACGCCAAGCGGGCGGTGACGCGATGGATGAATGCATTATGAAGTATGTGCAACGCGTCTATAACCTGCTTATTGGTGAACGCATGGCTGAGATGATCAAGATTGAAATCGGCAGTGCTTACCCAACAGGCGAGGAGAAGACGCTCGAAATCAAAGGTAGGGATATTGTCGCAGGGTTGCCGAAGACTCTTACGATAACTTCCGAAGAAATCCGAAACGCTCTCAAAGATCCTGTGGGTCAGATTGTGGATGCCGTCCGTATCACGCTCGACAAGTGCGAGCCGGAACTGGCGGCAGACCTCGTCGACCGTGGGCTCGTACTCTCGGGCGGCAGTTCGCAGTTGCGCGGACTTGACAAGCTCTTGATGGAACAGACGGGACTGCCCGTGACCATCGCCGAAGATCCACTCTCGGCGGTTGCGGAAGGTACGGGCGTCGTGATGAACGAGCTGGATTTCCTCGCGAAGAATAAAAGCGAATCGTAAAGTCCTAGGCGAGTCCAGACACTCCCGTGACAGGTGACGAAGGATTCGCGTAAATGAGAACGAACAAGACGGCGGTAATAACTGCGTTGGCTCTCGCCATCGTCGGTAGCGTCGTTCTCGCCGTCTTTCGTGAAGCTTCCATTGAAGGGGTCTATCCCGTTGAGCGGGCGAAGTGTTTATTCACGCGGCACATTTGGGCGCGGATGAAGGGTGCGTTCAATGGGGCGGTGTATGCACGCGAGAATGCCCAGCTCAAGCGCGAAATTGCCGCGCTCTCAATGACGCTTGGGGATAATGACCGACTTGAGACCGAAAATGCCCATTTGCGCGAAGTGCTCGGCTACGCGAAGCGCGAGCCTGGCAAGTGGATTGCCGCGCCCATACTCTCGGAAGGCGGTGCGGCGGCGGGTGCGCGCAAGACCATCCGTGTCGGCAAGGGTTCTCTCGCGGGAGTCGCGAAAGACCAAATCGTCCGTGTGCCCGAGGGACTTGTCGGGCGGGTTGAATCGGTTACGCCGCATACAGCGCAGATTGTATTGATTACCGACCCCTTCTTGAAGGTCTCGTGTATAGTAGAGGGGGCGGCGAGTCGTGTTTTAGGGATTTTGTCAGGTGGTACGGAAGAGATGCTCGTCTTGTCGCATATGACGGCGGGCGCGTCAATTCCGCCGCGTGCACGCGTCTTAACATCGGGGCTCGGTGGGGTCTTCCCAGCGGGCATTACGGTTGGCACATTTCTCTCAGATAAGTATAGCTCGGACGAAGTTATGCCGAGTATGCGGACGGGTGAAGTGCAACCAGCCGTTGACTTCGCGGCTTTAGAGGATGTCTTCATTCGTCATGAAAACTGAGTTCACAGCTTTGGCGTTTGCGATAGTCGTCCTCATCCTCGGGGGCGCGGCGGAAGAGTTGTCGCCGAATTTCCTGAGCGTGGGGCTTCCGTTCCTCTTTTCAATCGTCATTTGGTTCGCGATGCGCACGACTTATCTCGCGACTTTCGTTTTTGCCCTCGCGGCGGGTACGATGGAAGATGCGCTTGCGGGGCTTCCGTTTGTGATGAGCACGAGCTACTTCGTTCTTTCCGCCGCGATTATGCGAATCTTTCGGTTGCCTGTCGTCATTGCGCCGCTCCTTTATCTCGGCTACCAATTTTGGTTGTGGCTTTGGGTCGCCGATTTGAATGGCAGCCTCTTTTCGCGCTCCCTCGTGGCATTGCCTGTCGGGGCGGTTGTCGCATTTGTTGTTTCGGAATTGCTCGATTACATTGTGCACGAAGGAGGGCTCTATGAGAAGTGAGACCTTTTCTTCGCGCCTCGTTTGCGCTGTGGCAGGCGGATTTATAGTCTTGGGCTTCCTCGTCCTCGCCGTGAAGTTGAAAGTGGTGCAACTCGAGCAGGCGGCTCTTTATAAGGATAAGCAAGAAGCGCAATCGGTCCGTACCGTTCTCACGGCGGGGTGCCGCGGACGCATCCTCGACTGCCAAGGGCGGGTGCTCGCGGATAATGTTGGCTTAAGGCAGATTGTGGTGCGCCCTGAGGTGTTCCAAAAGAAGTCGACGGGCAATACCATCTCGAATATTGTTGCCGCCGTCGCGCGGGCGGAAGTTGTTCTCGGACGCCCTGCCGATATTACGCCGCGTGCCATTGCGCGTCATGTTAAGCAGGTTTTGGCGCTACCCTTTGTCGCGTGGAACTCGGTTACGGACGAGGAATTGGCGCGATTCTATGAGCACGAGCGCGAGTTGCCTGGCTTCGCGTGTGAAGTGGAAGTCTCGCGCTACTATCCGTACGGGAGTTCCGCCGCGCACTTAATTGGACGCGTCGGACGGGATAGTATCCGTGCTGTCACGGGCGAGAAGCGCGTCAATTTCGATGACCGAGAAATGCGCGGACGCGAAGGCATTGAGCGGTTTTATGATGGCTTCTTGCGGGGACGGCCTGGCACGGAAAATGTGCTTGTCGACGCGCGTGGCTTCGCAATTAAGGAATGGGTTGTCGTTGAGCCGAAGAAGGGCCCCGATTTGCAACTCACTTTGGACGCAGACATTCAGGTGGCAGTCGAGGAAGCACTGAAGGGACGCGTTGGGGCGTGCGTCGTCTTGGATGCTGAGACGGGCGATGTGCTCGCGGCGGCGAGTGCCCCCACTTATAATCTTAATGACTGTGTGCCCGTCTTTACCTCCGAATACTACGAGGTACTCAAGAATGATAAGTCGAAGCCACTTTTGAACCGTGCGCTGGTTGGGCAATATCCGCCTGGTTCTACCTTCAAGCCCATTTGTGCCTTGGCGGGACTCGAGACGGATTGGACTCCCGATAATGTCTACGAATGTACGGGAGCGTATGTGCTCGGCAAGATGCACATTCGCTGTACGGCACGCTGGGGGCACGGCTATCTCGATATTCGGGACGCGCTTAAGAAGAGTTGCAATCCGTTCTTCTGCAATTTGGGACTTCAGACAGGCACAAATGCGCTTTGTTCTGCCGCGCGGGCTTTTGGGCTTGGCTCGGGCACAGGAATCGACTTCCCATCCGAAGCGGCAGGGGTCGTGCCTGACGCGAATTGGAAACGGACTCATTACAATGAGGCATGGTTTATGGGCGACCTCGCCCAGATGTCCATTGGACAGGGAATGCTCCTCGTCTCGCCTTTGCAAATGGCGCGGGTAGCGGGGGCTCTCGGGACGGGCTATCTCGTGACGCCCCACATCAAGGCGAACTCCGTCGTGGAAGCGCGGCGTTTGCCGTTCAAAGAAGAGAATCTACAGGTTGTCCGTGAAGGCATGCGCCGCGTGGTGGATGGCGGCACAGGTCGGCGCGGCGGTGAGGGCGTGGAAGCCTATGTCATTGGCAAGACGGGCACGGCGGAAGTGGGCTCCGTGACGAATCGCCGCAAGCATACCTGGTTTATTGCCTATGCCGAGGCGAATGAGCTGACCTCGAAGCTAACAGCACTCTCGCGCCGCGTCGCCATTGCGATGGTCATTGAGCGCGGCGAATCGGGTGGCGGCACAACGGCTCCGCTAGTGGCGCGGGTTCTTAAGCACATCTACAACGCGAAGGAGGCTTCACTATGAAACTTCGCGTCCGTGACTTTAGCTTTACTTCGTTCATTACGATGCTGGTGCTTGTTGGACTCGGGGTGACGGCGATTGCCTCGGCGGGCGGTGCACGCGGCGGGGCATTCGCGAATATGTGGCAGGCGACACTCGCGACGGCGGCGTTTGGGCTCGTCCTTTACTTCGTTTTGGCGTTTATTGATTACCGCATTATTGCTGATTTGCTGTCCGTCCCGCTCTACATTTTTGCACTGGTGACACTCATCGCCGTCCTCGTCTTTGGCTCGACTATTTATGGCGGACGCCGCTGGCTCTGGTTCTTCCAGCCGAGCGAAATCTCTAAGCTTTGCATTATCCTTTTTATTGCGCAATTCTTCGGACGACTCGGCGAGCGCTTTAAGGGACAATATGGCTTTCGTGGCTTTCTTGTGGCGGGTGTCCTCGCGGGGCTTCCGTGTCTACTCATCTTGATGGAACCTGACTTAGGGACGGCGCTCACGCTTGTGCCTGCGTTGACGGTGATGTTGTTGACGGCGGGAGTTTGGCGAAAGGGCATTTTGCTTATGCTGGTTGTGGGCGGACTCTTTGCCGCGCTCATCCTCGGGGCTGTCTATGAAGCCGAAAAGCCAGGCGTGCCCGAACAGCGAAGCGAGGCGATTTTGCGCTATGTGCCACTGAAGGCGCATCAAGTGTCGCGGGTTAAGACCTTCCTTTTCCCAGGGGAAGATCCGCGTGGCGCGGGCTACAACTTGGCTCAGGCGAAGATTTCGATTGGTACAGGCGGCTTTCTGGGCAAGGGCATTGGTAAGGGAGAGAATAACCGCCTCAAGAATCTGCCGCCCTCCGTCTCGATGAATGACTTCATCTTCTGTGTCTGGGCGGAAGAGACGGGCTTCTTGGGCTCGCTCACGCTTCTGACGCTCTTTATGATTCTTTGCCTCTCGGGCGTGGTCATCGCTTATCGTGCGGTGGACTTACGCGGACGGCTTATCGCCATTGGCATTTCTACTCTTATATTCGTTCATGTCTACATCAATGTGGGCATGGCAATAGGGCTTGTGCCTATCACGGGCTTGCCCTTACCATTCATTTCATCAGGGCGCACATTTTTGGTGACGGTAATGTGCGGACTTGGCATCGTTCAAAGTATATCGTTACACAACAATGAGGAGTTGGTATGAACCTATTTGGTTGGTTGAAGCGTTCTAAAATGAAACGCGAGATCATAATAAATGTCGAAAAGCTTGAAACCCGTGTGGCTGTTCTTGAGAACGGCAGGCTCGAGGAGTTTATGGTCGAGCATCCCGAGGAAGAACGCCTTGTCGGCAGTGTCTTTAAAGGACGCATCCAGAATCTCGAGAATGACCTTCAGGCGGCGTTCGTCGATATTGGCTTGAAGAAGAATGCCTTCCTTCACTATTGGGATATTATGCCCGATGAGGATGCTTTGCTGGATGAAGATGATTCGCCGCGCTCGAAGGGTCGCCGCGCTTCGCGTCTCTCGGATGCTGAAATTGCTAAGCGCTTTCCTCCAGGGAGCGAGATTGTCGTGCAGGTCACGAAGGGTCCCATCTCCACGAAGGGTCCGCGTGTCGTCGCGAACCTCTCCATCCCAGGACGCTATTTGGTGATGATGCCAGGCGCGAAGGATAATCGCGGCGTTTCGCTGCGCGGCGTTTCGAAGAAGATTGGGGACGCGAAGGAGCGCGTCCGCCTAAAACAGATTCTCGACCGCCTGCCGCTCCCTGAGAATGTGGGGGTCGTCGTGCGTACCGCTGGTATGGGCGCAACGGCACGCGCTTTCGCACGCGATTTGCGCAATCTTGTCTCCATCTGGAATGAGATGCAGGGGAATATCCGTAATCTGCGCACGCCCTGCTGTATCTTCCAAGAGCCCGACCTTTGCGAGCGCGTGGTGCGTGATTGGTTGACGGAAGATGTGGACGCGATTATCATTGATGACGAGAAGAGCTTTGACAATATGCGCGAGATTACTTCCCGCATTTCCCGCCGCGCCAAAGCAAAGATTCGCCGTTATGATGGTGACGCAAATATCTTCGACCATTACGGGCTCGACCGCCAGCTGAGCGAGGCGTTTGCTCGCAAAGTGCCGCTGAAGTCGGGTGGCTACCTCGTGATTGACGAAACCGAGGCTCTTATTGCTGTCGATGTGAATACGGGGCACTACAAGGGCAACGGCTCGCAGGAGGACGCGATTCTCGAGGTGAACTTGCAGGCAGTGGACGAAGTAGCGCGGCAGTTGCGGTTGCGCAATATCGGTGGCCTGGTCGTTCTCGACCTTATCGACATGAAGAGCCGTAAGCACCAGAAGCAGGTGTGCCGCGCTCTGAAGGAAGCGCTTCGCCGCGATCGGGCACGCACAAATGTCCTTGATATTAGCGAACTCGGACTCCTCGAAATGTCGCGTCAGCGCCAAGACCAGTCCATTCTCTCTCAGTTGACCTCGACTTGCCCCTACTGCCAAGGGCGCGGCATTGTGAAGAGTCCGCTCGCTGTCTCCATCGAGATTCAGCGCCGCCTTATTACGCTCCTTAAGAAGGCGGCTTCGATGAATAAGCCATTTGAGCCTAAGATTGTCATTGCCCCGCAGGTCATGCAACGCTTGCGCACTGAAGACGCGGCGATTCTCGCGGGCATTCAGAAGGAGTTTAATACCCGCTTAACTTTTGTCTCGGAGTTACACCGCCATCCCGAGGCGTTCTCAATCCTTGACGCGGCCACCTCGCAAGTCCTGTATTCACAAATATGAAACAAAAAGCTCTTCTATTTGTCGCGCTCCTTGCGCCAATCCTTGGCGCTTATGCGGTTGATACGCCCGCGCCACTCGTGTGGACGGACGAGTCCAAATCGCGTATGGCGGTGAGTGCCGATAGGCTCGCCGCCGACCGTGAGACGGGTGCCTTTACGGCGACGGGGAATGTCCGCGTCGTTTCGTGGCCGTTCGAACTGATTTCGGATTCCGTGACGCGGGATGAGAATGGAGAACTTAAGTTCACCGCCCCCTCTAGCGTGACAACTTGTACGAATGAGTGGGAACACCTACATTGGCGGGTTTATGGCGAGTTTAAGTATGCGACGGACGACTATGTGCTCCTTCGCAATGTAAAGCTTCGCCTCTTTGACATCCCCGTCTTTTGGATGCCCATTTGGTACTATCCGCTCAATACGGACTACGGATGGCGCGTAATGCCAGGCTACACCTCGCGCTGGGGCGTGTATGTGATGACGAAGTATGTCTACAAGATTGCGGGCAGCTTCGAGGAAGGCGCGTGGGGCCTTGGCGCAAATACGCGCGTTGACCTAAGAAAGATGAACGGACTCGCCTTAGGGCAGACCTTCAACTGGCAACTTGGCTCCTTTGGGCGCGGCAAATTCAAGGTTTACTATGCGTGGGACGAAGACTACGACCGCTATACGCGGCACTGGACGGACGCGAATCGCTGGAATTACCAAAACTGGGGTAGTACCATCGATCGCGACCGCTATGCGCTAACCTTCGAACATCGTTGGGAGCCCACCGAGCGGGATGTCTTGCGGGTTGATGCGGCGTATTTGAGCGACTCGTATATTCAGCAGGACTTCCTTAGACCAAGGCTCTTCGGCATTAAGAATGATTTGACCCTGTGGAACTCGAGCGAAATTGCGTGGGAGCACATCGAGATGTTGATGAGCTTCGGACTCAACATCTCGGGTCCGTTGAACGACTTCTATTCGGGCGTCTCGCGTTTGCCTGAGGCATACTTTGATATGAACCCAACTTCCATCTTCGGGTTGCCCCTCATTTATGATTCCTCGACGCGCCTTGGTTGGCTCGACCGTCAAGCGGCGAAGTATGGTTCAGCGAATACCGCCTTGCCGTATCGTTATAATCCTGGCCCGTGGGCGGACTATCAAGCCTTTCGTCTCGACACTTACCATCGTGTCTCGTGGCCATTTAAGGTGGCAGACCTCCTCTCTATCGTTCCGCGCGTCGGTTATCGCGGCACTTTCTGGAATGCGGCAGGTCAAACTTGGGACTCGAAATTGCGCACGACATGTAATGACGACAATGTCTATCGTTCCATTATTGAGGGAGGCGTGACGCTCTCAATGCGTGGGCGCGCCGACTTTGGTGACTGGTCGCATGTTGTAGAGCCGTACCTCGATGTGCTCGTGCAGGATGCCTCCTACTCGGGGCTCTCCACGGCTTCGCGTCCGCTCCAATTTGACGCGATTGACGGGAGCTTCGATTGGCTCGACCAATTTGGTTCGCGCAGCCGCAACCTGCCGTATTCGTGGTATGGCGCGACGCTCGGACTGCGCAATACCTTCTATAAGAAGGATGAGAATGGCGACCGCCGCCCTGTCCTTGACTTTGATCTCTATACGCGCATGCAGTTTAATGATACGCAGTGGACGGCGGAGAATGCCTACCATCGCCTCTCGTTGAATTCTGAAGACCCCAATTATGGCGGGAGCGGCGACACGGTCTTTGTGCCAGGCTTCCGTACGCGCTGGATGCCGTCCAAGATAACCCAGTTTAGTGCGTGCGCCGAATGGAATGGCGAGGACGATACGCTCGCTTATGCCTCACTCTCGTGGAAACAACGCGTAAATGAGAAGATTAGTTTTGACCTTACCTATACGCGCCGCGATAATCGTTGGTGGGACTATGCCTCCTCTTATACGCGCGGCACTTATATGGACTATTTTAACTGGACGAAGCTCTCGTATATCCAGTTCTCCATCGACCACGATGTCTGCGACTTCTTCGCGTGGGGTCCCTACATCTCTTACGACTGTGAGATGTCGGATATCGATGAAATCGGCGGATGGTTTGATTTGCGGACGGACTGCCTAGGCTTCCGTTTCTACGCGAGCCACCAAAACTCCTATCGCCGCGTGGACGGTTCCAAGTACCTTGCCGACAACCGCTTCGGTTTCTTCATCTACCTGCGGGCACTCGGACCCGATGCGGCAACACCGCTCGGAGAATAATCGTCACCTATGCGTAAAGCCCGCCAGTCCGCAGTCGAAAGACTTGAGAAATACCTCGTGAAGGTCATCCAAGAGAAGGGTGCCGATCGCGATGTGTCGGACGGTATGCGCGCTCTTTTGCGCGTCTTGAAAGTACTGAGCTATGGCTTTGCCGCTGTCGTAGCCATCCGTTACTTCTTTTATCGCATAGGGCTTCTGCGGCGCTTCCCCTTGGGCATTCAAGTCATTTCCATTGGCAATGTAACGGCGGGCGGCACAGGCAAAACGCCTGTGACGGAACTCTTTGCCCGCACCCTCGCGGCGGAAGGACGGCATGTCGCCATTCTTTCTCGCGGTTATCGTCGCAAGGAGCGTCCCTTCTGGCAGCGCATTTGGGCACAGTCCGTTACGCCGCCTCTCGTGGTTTCGGATGGACGCCGCGTTTTGTTGGACGCGGCGACGGGCGGTGACGAACCGTATATGCTCGCTTCTAACTTGCCGGGTGTCGCCGTTGTGGTTGACCGTGACCGCGTGAAAGCGGGACGCTGGGCGGTGAAGCGTCTCGGATGTGATACGCTTATTCTAGACGACGGTTTCCAGTACCAGCGCTTGAAACATTCTATCGAGGTGGTGCTCGTGGACGCGACGAATCCCTTTGGCAATGGGCATATGCTCCCACGCGGCATTTTGCGCGAACCCGTGCGGCATTTGAAACGGGCGGACATTATCTTTTTGACGAAGTGCCCCGACGATACGACGGAAGTGACGCGGGAGATTCGCGAGTATAATAAGACCGCTGAGATTGTGGAGTGCCGCCATTCCCCAAAACTTTTGCGCGATGTGTGGAGTCGCGAGGAGTTTCCGCTTGAGTGGCTGAAGGGCAAGACGCTCTGCACGCTCTCGGGCATTGCTTCGCCGCGCGGCTTTGAGGACTCCCTTCGGCACATGGGCGCGAAGGTGGTTTGGTGCGAACGCTATGCTGACCACCACCGCTACGACCCGAGCGAGATTCTCTATGCCCTCAATCGCACCGCCGATATCGGCGCGCAGGCACTCGTGACGACTGAGAAGGACGCTGTGCGCTTCCCGCGCTTTGAGACGACCCCCGTCAAATGCCTCTACTTGCGCATTGCAATTGACATCCTCCAAGGGCGCGACTATTTCACCCGTATTATTAACCGCATATGTTATTACGATTATGGCAGTAAGCATTGAATACGAAAAGAAGATAGGCGGAACTCTCATCGGCATTGACGAAGCGGGGCGCGGCCCTCTCGTCGGCGGCGTATATGCCGCCGCTGTAACAGTTCCTTTCGAGTCCCTGCAGACCTTGCTGGAAGACGACTGGCACGAAGTGGATGACTCTAAGAAGATGCCCGAGAAGAAGCGCGACCAACTTATGCAGCTCATTAAGGTGACGCCCGGCTGTCGTTGGGCGGTCGCGAGTGCTACGGCGAAAGAAATTGACGAGATTAACATCCTTGAGGCGACCCACCTCGCGATGCGCCGCGCGACGGAAGACTTGATTGCTCAGATGGGAGAGGGCGCGAAGGGTGCGCACATTCTCGTGGACGGCTTGCCAGTGGAAGGTTTGCCGCTCCCCTCGACGAGCATTATTAAGGGCGACGGACTTTCCCTTCTTGTCGCGGCGGCTTCCATTCTCGCTAAGGCGGCACGTGATGAAGATTGTCGGCGGCTCGATAAGCTCTATCCCGGCTATGGCTTCGCGAAGCATAAGGGCTATCCGACCGTGGCGCACTTGAAGGCGCTTTCCATCTTGGGTCCGTGCCCCGAGCATCGTATGACTTTTGCGCCCGTCATTAAGGCGAAATCGACGGCATTTCGCTTCTAATTTCACCTCATAGGTTTCGCCTATGGCAGGAAGCGTTGACTTCCGAATGGCGGCGCGGCGCAAAATATGGTACAATATTATGCGTTGACCCCGTTGGGGGGTCTCTACTAGAAGGAGTCGAAGAACATGAGCGACACAGTAAAGAAATTACATGCCGAGACACTCGCGATTCACGCGGGCTGGAACGGCGACCCGGCGACGGACGCCTGCGCGGTGCCCGTCTACCGTACGACAGCGTATAACTTTAAGAACGCACAGGATGGTGCGGACCGCTTTGCCCTGAAGAAGGCGGCGAACATCTATGCGCGGCTAATGAACCCGACGGAAGATGTCCTTGAGAAGCGTCTCGCGGCACTTGAGGGTGGCGCGGCGGCTATCACGGTCTCTTCGGGCACGGCAGCCATCTACTTCACCGTCCTTAATATTGCCGCCTCAGGTGATGAGTTTGTCTCGGCTTCTAACCTCTATGGCGGAACTTACACCCAGTTTGATGTGATTTTGCCACAGTCTAGCAACATCCACGCACGCTATGTGAAGGTGAATGACTTCGCGGCGACCGAGGCGGCGATTAACGAGAAGACGCGCTTTGTCTACATTGAGACCATCGGCAACCCAGGTCTCGATGTCGCGGATATCGAGCAATACGCCGCGCTTGCCCACCGTCATAACTTGCCGCTCGTCGTGGACGCGACATTCTCAACCCCCATCCTTGAACAGCCCATTAAGTATGGCGCGGATATCGTGATTCACTCCCTCTCAAAGTGGATTGGCGGACACGGTGCGGGCATTGGTGGCGCGGTCATTGACGCGGGCACATTTGATTGGACGGATAAGAAGTTCTCCCTTTACAACGAGCCTGACCACGGCTATCACGGCGCAATTTGGTCACAGCTCGCGGGTAAGCTCGCGTTTATCACGCGCTTCCGCACCGTCCCCTTGCGCAACTTGGGTCCGACCCTCTCGCCGGACGCGAACTGGATCTTCCTCCAGGGCGTCGAGTCGCTCCCGCTGCGTGCGGCGCGGCACTCTGAGAATGCGCTTGCCGTCGCCAAGTACCTGAAGAACCATCCGAAAGTGGCATGGGTGCGTTATCCAGGTCTCGAAGGCGACCCTTCGCACGAACTCGCCAAGAAGTATCTGCCAAATGGCGCGGGCGGAATGGTCGTCTTTGGTGTGAAGGGCGGCGTGAAGGAAGGTATTACGGTCGTGGATAGCTTGAAGCTCTTTACGCAACTCGCCAATGTGGGCGACGCGCGTTCGCTTTCGGTGCACCCCGCCTCTTCCACACACTCTCAGCTGACCGAGGAACAGCAGTGCGCGGCGGGACTCCCGCCGGAACTCATCCGTCTCTCGATTGGTCTTGAGCATATTGATGACATCATTGAAGATCTTGAACAAGCCCTCGCCCGCATCTGACGCGGTGGGGCATCCCTAAAAGTAATTATAAGAAAGGAATTCTAAAAATGGCAACTATCGCTAAGTCAATCCTCGAGAAGATCGGGAACACCCCCCTCGTCGAGGTCTCTAATAAGCTCAACCAAGGCGGAGCCCGTGTGCTCGCTAAGGTCGAATACTTCAACCCAGGCGGCAGTGTGAAGGACCGCATTGCCCTCGCAATGATTGAAGATGCCGAAAAGAAGGGCATCCTCAAGCCAGGTGCGACCATCGTCGAACCGACGAGCGGCAATACGGGTGTTGGTCTCGCCCTCGTGAGTGCCGTTAAGGGCTACCATCTCATTCTGACGATGCCCGATACAATGTCCATCGAGCGCCGCAAACTCGCTGCTGCGTACGGAGCCGAAATCGTCCTTACGCCAGGCGCAAACGGAATGAAGGGCGCGATTGCCAAGGCGGAAGAGCTGAAAGCCGAGAAGGGTGCAGTCATCCTGCAGCAGTTTGAGAACCCCGCAAACCCTGAGCGGCACTATCAGACGACGGGTCCCGAGATTTGGACGGACTCCGATGGCAAGGTGGACGCTTTTGTCGCGGGTGTTGGCACGGGTGGCACGCTTTCGGGCGTGGGCAAGTATCTGCGCGAGAAGAATCCCGCCGTCGCCATTTATGCCGTAGAGCCTGATACGAGCCCCGTTTTGTCGCAGGGCAAGTCGGGTCCGCATAAGATTCAGGGCATTGGCGCGGGATTTGTTCCGAAGACCCTCGATACTTCGCTAATCACGAAGGTCATCCCCGTCTCGGCGGAAAACGCTGGCACAACCGCACGTGCGGCAGCGGCGAAGGACGGACTCCTCGTCGGCATTTCTTCTGGCGCGGCACTTTGGGCGGCACTCGAGCTCGCGAAAGACCCGAGCTACGCGGGCAAGACGATTGTCGCACTTCTGCCGGATACGGGCGAGCGCTACCTCTCCACTTGGCTCTTCGCCTAAGTGATACGCTGGGCGGAAGGGACTCCGCCCCCTACCAACCTACGGCGTAATGCAGGTAGGGCGGGCAGTCCCTTGCCCGCCGTTTTTTATTCGCTTTATTTTGTGCCTGACAACATGCGGCACGGCGGGCGGCAACCGTGCTAACCCGCCCTGATGCGGGCGTTTATAAAAAGGGCTCTAAGACATTCTATTGAGGGAACATCACGGACATTTCTGTCCGTGCACCTAACCTCTTTTACGCACGAGGCGCGGCGAATCCGCCGCCTCGTGCCCGCCCGTCTCACTCCGCTCAACGCTCGCCCGCCCCTCCCGCTCCTCACCAACCGTCTTTCTTGGCTTCGCCCGCTCTATAATTTTACACGACTACTTTGCGGGGCGGAAGGGACTCCGCCCCCTACCACCCCACAGTAGTGTAAGGTGGTAGGGCGGGCAGTCCCTTGCCCGCCGCGTGATAGAGGTTGTAGGCGGCGAGGGGCGGGGGTTGCACGAGAGGAGCGGAGCGGCTCGCCGCCGTAAGAGAGACATTCTCACGCAACCCCAAACCTTGTCTAGGCAGGGCTGACTGAACGAAGTTTCTTGTCTAAGCGCGAAAGGCGGCAAGAGACCGCGCAACGACGGGTCGGGCGACACCCGCACGAGCCGCCCACCTCTTCTCTGTGACTCTGTGCCTTTGTGACTCTGTGTTAAAAACACATCTACAATTCTACAACTCTACACGGTTAAACAACCGCTTCTCTCTCCCGATTCTCCCGATCTACACGGCTAACTCATACGGGGCGGAAGGGACTCCGCCCCCTACCAATCCGTTCCCATCCGTGTAATCCGTGGTTAAAAACACAAAGCCGCCACTCAGCCCCGAAGGGGCTCTCTAAAACCTCTCTGCGAACTCTGCGGCTCTGCGTGAGATAAACAACCCCAAAATCACACCTACCCACACGGGTAATTGACGGGGGGGGTAATATGGTATAATATTGTACTAATAAATGGCTGTAAAAGGCTGTTTTGGTAGGGCGGGCAGTCCCTTGCCCGCCGTTTGGTAGGGGCACGCGTCCCTGCGTACCCGTTGGTAGGGGCACGCGTCCCTGCGTGCCCGTAAAGAAAAGAGAAAGAAGTATGAAAGAGCAGATAAAGAAAGTTGTTCTCGCGGCACTTGTCGCGGCGTTTGGTTTCGCCGCGCAGGCGGGCGATATGTATTGGACTATTAGCGGTGTTTCGTCCACAACAGATAAACCGATGTCGGATGCCAATCCTTATACGGCATACTACTTCCTTTATGTTAATACGTCTAGCGTGAGTGAATCTTCTCTTGAACAAGTCGAGAATATAGTGAAGACTCAGAATCAGAGTGCCCTTGATTCGTGGGGGTCGAAATCGCAAAACCTAAAAACTGTAACAAGTACGGACGGTAATTTCACAAGTGAAAGATTTTATACTACTTCTTATTCTACTTCTGCACTTGCAATTATCATCAATGCGACGACCCTTGCGGACGCAACCTATTATATGGTTGCTAAAGTAGATGGAACTGGCAGTTATTATGTGCCAATAACAGATATCAGCAAAGATACTACAGCCACATTCGGCTCACAGGCGAACAATGTGTGGATTGCAATTCCTGAGCCGACAAGCGGGCTACTTTTGGTGCTGGGGATGGCAGCGCTCGCCCTCAAGCGCCGCCGCGTGTAAGAGGCTCGGCTAGATTAGATAAGGCTCG
>CAVLAC010000003.1:0-36451 GCA_963661055.1 bacterium
GCTTCGCGCACTTCGCGATCCGCACAATTCTTCATTGTCTGCGGGTAGTTCGCGTCATCAATCGTGTACTTCTTGCCGTCCTTCTCATAACTAAACGCATTCGTCGCGTCCAGAACCGCGTTCGCAAAGTCCATTGAGAGTTGCGCAAGCCGCGCGGCAATTTCATTGAAGCGGGCGCGCTCCGCGTCCGGCAAAGAGACACCCGAAAGCTCAACGCCTTGAATAAACTTCTCTAAGATACGAATGCGTGTCGCGTTTTCGGACGCATTGCCGCACGACTTGAGGCGCATAAGCACTTCCTTCGCCTGAGCAAGAAGCTTCTTCGACTGCCCCATCCGTAGCGAGAACGCCACCATCTGAGGCTGGAACTTCTCCTCAACTTCGCGCCACGCTGGAGAATTGCGCACGCTCGTCATAAACGAGACGACACTCCACGCCCACCACAGGTCGCGCGTCGCGTCATCGAGCCTCCACGAGAAGTCCTCAAAAGAGGTCGCCGTATCGTTTTCTATCTCTGCTACACGCTTCTCGGCTTCCGCGAGAAGTCCAGGCAATTCTGCCGCACTCTTCTCGGGTGTGACCGCCGCCCAATCGGGAAATATTTCGCCTGCCATCTCGCCCTACCCCTTAGATCTTCGACCGATCGCAGAGAGACGAGACGAAAAGCGCCTTAATCGTGTGCATACGATTCTCGGCTTCGTCAAAGACACGCGAATACTTGGACTCGAATACTTCGTCCGTTACCTCGAGTGCCCCCGTATCCTTCGTGACTTCCGTATTATTATCGTGGAAGGCGGGCAAGCAGTGAAGGAACATAAGCTTTCCATCGAGATTGCCTGTCGACTTGAGGAGGTCCATATTGATTTGGTACGGTCTCAAGAGCTTAATGCGCTCGGCCGTCTTCGCCTCTTCGCCCATCGACACCCAGACATCCGTATAAATGACATTCGCACCCTTCACGCCCTCGTGCGGATTTTCCGCGACGCGAATATCGACTCCGTTGCGCTTAGCGACGACATCCGCCTCAGCGAGCACGGCTTCATCGGGATGGAGTTCTTTCGGCGTGCAGCAGACATAGCGAATGCCCGCCTTGGCGCACCCCATCATCAGCGAATTCGCGACATTATTGCGTCCGTCGCCCACATACGCGACCGTGCAATTCTTGAGGTCGCCGAAAGTCTCCTGAATCGTCAGAAGGTCGGCAAAGATTTGGGTCGGATGATAATCGTCCGTAAGCCCATTCCACACGGGCACGCCCGAGTACTTGGCGAGATCCTCGCAGTCCTTCTGGGAGAAGCCACGAAAAAGGATTCCGTCATAAATGCGCCCGAGAACACGCGCCGTATCCTTAACGCTTTCTTTCTTGCCAAAGTGAATATCGGGGCGCGTCAGATATTCCGCGCCACCGCCCTCATCACGCGCGGCAATAATGGACGAGTTGCGGGTACGAGTCGAGCTTTTCTCAAAGATAAGCGCAATATTCTTGCGGTGCAACAAATCGCCGCGCACCCCGCCTTTGCGCCGCGCCTTCAATTGTGCCGCGAGATTGACGAGGTTGAGCATCTCTTCATCTGTAAATGAGGCCATCCGCATAAGCGAGCGCCCCTTTAAGCTATCCATCCAAGTTAACATTTGGGAAGAATCCTTTTTCTATACTTCTTTTTAAGTCTTAAGCCTGCTTAACAACATTCGCGCACGCCTTCAAAACGCCCGCGACATCCGCCAAATTGGACGGAATTATCATTGTATTGTTCGTCTTAGCAAGATTACCAAATTGCACGAGGTACTGCTGGGCGAGTTGCATATTAACGGACTCCGCGCCGCCCTTCATATTGATGGCTTCCGCAACCTTCGCAATACCCGCCGCCTGCGCTTCGGCGACAAGCGTGATTTCCTTGGCGCGTCCTTCAGCCTCATTAATGCGCCGCGCCCGCTCGCCTTCCGAGAGGGCAATTGCTTCCTGCCGCTCGCCTTCCGCGCGGTTAATCTTCGCCTGACGCTCACCTTCGGACTCCGCAATCATCGCACGCTTCTCGCGCTCCGCCCGCATCTGCTTTTCCATCGCGTCACGAATTGTGCGCGGCGGCGTGATATTCTTGATCTCATAGCGCGTCACTTTGATTCCCCACGGATCGCTCGCCTTATCAACTGCCGCGACAATTGCCGCGTTGATTGAGGTGCGCTCCTCAAAAGAGCGATCCAAATCGAGCTTGCCCATCTCGGAACGCATAGTCGTCTGGGCGAGCTGGGTCGTCGCGAAGAGGTAGTTGCCAATGCCATAACTCGCTTTGGCGGGATCCATTACCTGCATATAAAGGATGCCATCGACCGAAACAGCGATATTATCCTTCGTAATGCACTCCTGCGGCGGAACATCAATCGCCTGCTCCTTCAGAGTGTGGCGGTAGGCAATGCGGTCAATGAACGGAACGAGGATATGAAAGCCCGCGTCAAGTGTGCAACGATACTTGCCAAGACGCTCCACGATAAAAGCCGTCTTCTGCGGAACAATTACCGCCGTCTTAATTATGGCAACAATTACAGCAAACGCAACAATTCCGAAGAATATGAGCGCACCATTGATTTCAGCGAGTATCATTTTACTTCCTCCACTTTGAGTGTTAGATTTGTTTGAGAAACTACCTTAACATTGGTATCTGCCGCGATGGGAGATTCCGCGATCGCCGTCCACGCCGCGTCACCAATTTCCACACGCCCTTCCAACGGAGGGTTTATCGCCACCGTGACGCGTCCGAGGCGTCCGACAAAGTCATTGTCGAAGTCCACTTTAGAGGCAGACTTGCCCCCGACAAACACCTTCTTCAGCTTCTGGCGCACAATTGCCAAATAGAAGATAGAGAAGAACGAAATAGCGACGAGTTGCCAAGTCGGCGTAAATGCCTCCCCGAGAATGAGCCGCAACACGCCGACGGACGCGGCGGCAAGCCCAAAGAAGAAGACGATAAAGCCCTGCGCCAGCAATTCCGCCAACATCAGGAACGCGCCAATATAGAGCCAAAGCCATCCGCAACTGAGCATAGTCTTAATTCTCCCTTATATCGGTTATTTCTGCCCCACCCATATCCTTCAGGAGGTCATTGAGCTTGGGGTCATCAAGAATCTCTTGCCGCTTTTGGGGCTCCACAGGCTTCGCCGCAGGTTTCGGCGGCGGCGGAGGAGGTGGTGGCGTTGGCGTAACTACGGGCATTGCCGCGAGTTCTGCCGCGTCTGGCAAACGGTGCTCAGCATATTTGCGCGGCGCTGCCACAGGCGCGGCACTTTTGGGGGGTGCGGGGGGTGTTGGTAGGGCGGGCAGTCCCTTGCCCGCCGTTGTGGGTGCCTCGCCCTTGAGAGCACGGACCGCTCGCATAAGTTCCTCCACCGTCGCCGTGGACGCGATGCGGCTTGCCCGCAAAAGCGTCATCTCAATCAGAGTCCGGACGCTCAGCACATACCGAAGCTTATCTTCCATCGCGGCAAGTTCATCGCAAATCCTAAAGACACGACCAGAGTCCACGCCTTCCGCTTGCTTCTTCAAGACTTCTATCTGCTCAGGGGTCGCCTCAAGGGACTTCGTATCAGGTCCGAGCGCCTGTAAGACAACGAGGTTACGGAAGTGTCCGAGCAATTCCCCCGCGAGTCGCCGCAGATTCTTGCCCGCCGAATCAAAGGATTCAACTGCCGCGAGTATACTTGCCGCGTCGCCGCGCAAAATCGCTCCCGCGAGGGACTCAAGTTCCGTGCGCCCAACGAGTCCGAAGACCCCAAGGGCATCTTTCTCGGTGATATTGCCGTCCGTAAAGGAAATGAGCTGGTCAAGGGACGACAAGGCATCGCGCATACCGCCTTCCGCGCCACGGGCAATGGCGAGAAGTGCGTCCGTCTCCGCCTTAATCTTCTCATTCTCGCAGACATACTTAAGCCGCGCAGTAATATCGCGCGTCTGGATGCGCCGCAGGTCAAAACGCTGACAACGCGAGACGATTGTCGCGAGGACTTTGTCTCCCTCGGTCGTCGCAAAGATGAAACGCACATAGGGTGGCGGCTCTTCCAGTGTCTTCAAGAGCGCATTCCATGCCGCGTTCGTCAGCATATGGCATTCGTCGATAATGAAAATCTTGTACTTGGAAGTCGTCGGCTTGTACTGTACCGCGTCCATTATCGGCTTAACATCCTCCACCTTATTGTGGGACGCGGCATCGAGCTCAATGACATCGAGCGACCGCCCTTCCGCAATCTCCACACAGTTCGTGCATTTGCCGCAGGGTTCCGTCCCATTCGGGCTCGCACAGTTCAGGGCTTTCGCGAAAATGCGCGAGAGCGTCGTCTTACCAATGCCGCGCGGACCTATAAAAAGATAGGCATTGGCGACACGATTCGCCGCGATGGCGTGACGCAAGGTACGGACCACATGTTCCTGCCCAACGACATCGTCAAATGTCATCGGACGGTACTTCAGCGGCAAAGGAATATGCTGCGACTTTTCTTCCACGAGGCGGACTTCTTTCTATTGGCTCTAGGTGACTCAATTAGAGCGCGGCAACGCACTCAATCTCGACCTTAACATCCTTCGGGAGGCGCGCAACTTCCACGCAGGAACGTGCAGGCTTCGTCTCGCCAAACATCTCGGCGTACACCTTATTGAGCGCGGCAAAGTCATTCATATCCTTAATGAAGACGGTCGTTTTGACGACATTTGCAAGGCTCGTACCCGCCGCCGCGAGGACATTCTTCAAGTTGGTAATAGATTGCCGCGTTTGCTCTTCGATTGTCTGGGCTGTGATTGTATTTGTCGCGGGGTCAATCGGAATTTGACCAGAGCACCACACAAAACCACCCGCCTTGAGAGCTTGGCTATACGGACCAAGCGCCGCTGGAGCGGACGCCGTAGAAATTGTTTCTATCATGACCTTAATCCCTCCTTAAAAAGAATGGAGCCAGGAACAGGAGTCGAACCCGCAACCCTCTCATTACAAATGAGATGCACTGCCATTGTGCTACCCTGGCGTATTTGCGCACTATTATACCATATTTCGCGCCCAAAACTCAAGCGTTTTTTGCAAACAACCCCTTTCGCTTTCATTCTCACGCAGAGAACGCAGAGAAGAAGAGAATACACTTCAAGAGAAGGCGAAAGGACTGGGCGATTTATGCGAAGCAAATCAGCGTAGCGTTAGCGGAGCTTTTGTTGCCCCTCGGAGTTTATAATTTTAACTAATTTATCTGAAGTGCCGCGCTCACATAACTTAGTTAAACAACATAAGAATGGCTTAAAACTGCAATTTAAAGAAAAATTGATGATATTCTATTGATATTCCTCTGAAAATATGATATAATGACTATGTCTTTTATGTGATGGTCACGAGGAAGTAAAAAAGGTAAAAGACGATGAAAAATTTGTTGGGTTGCGCGCAACCTTCCAAAAATGCGCGAGCGTGGGAACAAGAAACATTCGAGCCTTGGGCTTCGGGTGCTCAAGTGGATCAATTAACCAGGGGGTCTATGTTCTCACTTGTGGGTAAGAATCTCTACTGTAGTGCTGAACTGGGTGATTCCATCATCCTTAAGTACTCAGTAGACGGAGAAGAGAAGGACATTCCAGTTGCACCAACCTTTAGTTCAACTGAGTTGATGAACTTCTCATTCCCCACGGAACTCGAAAGAAACACTGCTTAATCTGCAAAGTCACAGAGCCGAGATTCAGATGTTTTTAGTGCGGGCGCACCCAAAAAGTGCGCCCGCACTTTCTTTATACCCCACCCTGCCCCCTTCAAAACCCTAATCCCCGTTTGCAAAAACGGGGATTAGGGTTTTAATAAACGGGGATTAGGGCTTTAACAAACGGGGATTAGGGTTCTAATAAACGGGGACTAGGGTTTTAACAAACGGGGATTAGGGTTTTAACAAACGCCCTTAGCCTTTTAAAAAACGCCCCAAGCTCCTTAACCAGTCGCGTCCGTGTGTAAGAATTTTACCGCAAAGATCGCTAAGGGTTTGACGCAAAGGGGACTCAAAAGCTTTGCGCGATAAGGTAAAGGTGAGCAGCTCGTGCGGGTGTCGCCCACCCCTCGCGGCGGTTACGCGCGGGGGCGGTTGAGGGTGCGGCGGGTGGGGGTGGCGGTAAAGGGATCTTCGGGCCAATAGTGGCGCGGATAGCGTCCGCGCATTTCTTTGCGCACTAGCGCATACCCTTCCCGCCAGAAGCCCGCGAGATCCTTGGTAATCTGAATCGGACGCTGTGCGGGCGAGAGCAATGTCATCACAATCGGGACTTTGCCGTCCGCCACACACGGTGTTGCCATAAGCCCGAAGCACTCCTGCAACTTCGCCTCCACCGTCGGCTCATCGCCTTCATAATGGATGACGAGGCGGCTTCCGCTCGGGACTTGCATCCGTGCTGGAGCGAGCGTATCGAGTTCATGGACTGAGTGTCCCGTCGAAGTCAGCCAGAAGAGCAAGACTAGCGCCATATTCACCTTCTCAAGGTCGCGCCATTTGGTGAAGCCGTCCACAAAGCCGACGAGTGCCTCTATAAGCGAGTCATCCGTGAGCTCGGGCCAGTCCATAACGCGGTGCATAAAGCGTAGCCGCGCAGCAAATTGAAGAGTCTCCTTTGTCCAGCACGGCAAATTCGCAACGCCCTTCTGACGGACGCCCTCCATTAGGGCTTTGGCAATGCGTTCACGCGCTGTGGGGTCATCCGACTCTGGGATAATGGGCTTTTCTGCAAGGACAATTGCGCCGAGGTGAATTCGCCGCGCGGAAACGACCTGCTCGGTGCGTTTATCCCAGAAGCAGACATCTTCTGCCGCGAGTTCTTTGGCAAAGAGTTCACGAACTTCCGATGCTTCTATTGGCGCGGCAAGGAAGATTTTCGCGTCGCCCACTCGGTCATCGAGAGTACAAGCAACAATCCACGGCTCTTTCGCGAGAGGGTCCGAAGGGTCAAGATAAGCGCCGCGCCCACTCGCCAAATGGAAAGTTCCGTTGCCGCGATTCTTGGCGACGCGGTCGGGATAAGCGCGGGCGAGGAGTGCGCCTTCGGAACAAGACATCGGCTTGAGCACCTCCTCGTCGAGTCCATGAACAAGTCGTCGCGCGAAAGCCCGAATTCGAAATTCGATATTGGTCTGGGGGTTCGCACGGATTTTATCCAGCACGCGGCGAATATCTGTCTCGTCCTTTTGGCGCCATTCTTCCACAATTGCCGCGAGAAGTGCCGCGTTTTGCAGGTCTCCCGACTTCGGCTCGAGATCAATAAGCATATTCGCGAGGCGCGGATGGAGCGCCATGCGAGACATCCGTTCGCCGCGCGGCGTGAGTCTTCCATCCTCAGAAAGAGCCCCCAGCTGTTTCAGAAGCCCCACGGACTTCTCCCACGCGCTTGCAGGTGGCGGGGTCAACCACGGGAGATCCGTTCGCCCGATGGCCCCCCACGCGGCACTTATGAGGACGAGGTCCGTGAGGTCAGCATCCAATATCTCGGGGCTCATTCGCTCTGGACGCCTCTCGTTCTCGTTCCATAGGCGATAGCAGACGCCCGGTTGGACGCGTCCCGCGCGTCCGCGGCGTTGATCGGCGCGGTCGCGCGTGAGGGGCAAGGTGACGAGCCCAGTCATACCTGACGAAGGCGAAAAGCGCGGCACACGCATAAGCCCCGAATCAATGACGCACGTAATACCAGGAATCGTCACTGAGGTCTCGGCTATAGATGTTGCGAAAATCACCTTGCGGCGCTTTGAGGGGGCAAAAACGCGGTCTTGCAACGACTTTTTGAGATTGCCGAAGAGGGGCAGAACCTCCGCACTTTTTAGTCCTCCAAAATCGGCTATAGCGTGGTTAATTTCGCCTTCGCCTGGCAAGAAGCAGAGTATATCGCCTGTCGTTTCTTTGAGCGCACGATAAACGGCAGTACGAAAAGGGCAACCGCCGAGGTAGTGCGTCTCAACGGGGAACATGCGTCCCTGAGCCGAAATGCCGACCGCATCGCCGAGATGGTTCACGACTTCCTCGGCATTGAGTGTCGCGGACATCACCAGGAGGCGCAAATCAGGTCTCAGCGCGCGGCGAACTTCGAGGGCAAGCGCGAAGGCGAGGTCTCCATTGATGCCGCGCTCGTGGAACTCATCAAAGATAATGAGTCCTATATCGTCAAGTTCAGGGTCCTTTAGAATGCGATTCGTGAGGACTCCGTCGGTTACTATCTCAAGGCGCGTCGCGGCAGATACCCTGTTTTCTGAACGGACGCAATACCCAACCACTCCTCCGACGGCTTCTCTGCGCTGGGCGGCGATATACTGGGCACAATTGCGCACCGCTACGCGCCGCGGTTCGAGGACGACGATCTTGCGTCCCATTAGCCACGGTTCATCTAAGAGGGCGGGCGGGACAATCGTCGTCTTACCACTGCCTGGCGGCGCGGTAAGGACGACATCCCGATTTTCATCGAGGGCGCAGCGAATATCTTCTAGTTTCTCTTCTACAGGGAACATCAACGCATAAAATCAAGAAATTGCCGACGGAAATCCAATCTCAGAGCAATCAGTCGCCATTCGACCTAAGCGCCTTCGGGCTCTAGGACTTCAGGGATAGTCCGCCGGCAAAGTTAAAATCTCTGCACCATCGTCCGTAATGGCGACGGTGTGTTCAAAGTGAGCCGAGAGGCAATGGTCGCGGGTGACGACGGTCCAATCATTGTCTAGGACTTCCGTCTTCTCGCCCTTCTTCGTCATTGTAATCATCGGTTCAATCGCGATAGTCATACCTGGACGCAACACGAGCTTCGTGCCTGGCACGCCGTAGTTCGGCACTTCGGGATCTTCGTGGACATTCCGCCCCACGCCGTGACCAATCCAGTCACGGACGATGCCAAAGCCTTCCGCTTCCGCCACGCACTGAATGGCGTAGCCGACATCGCCGAGGTGTACGCCAGGGCCCGCCGCTTCAATTCCCGCCTTCAGGCACCGCTTAGTCGTCTCGACGAGGCGCAGCACATCGGGGTCCGTCACGCCGAGGGCGACGGTGCGCGAGGTGTCGCCATTAAAGCCGTGAGCCTTAATACCGACATCCGTCTTCACGAGGTCGCCTGGCATAATGACGCGGTCATAGCTCGGGATGCCGTGGATAATCTCGTCATTAATTGAGACGCAGATGTGCCCTGGGAAGCCCGCATAGCGATAGAAGCTCGCTTCGACCTTATGCTTTTTGCAGTAGGCTACGACGAGGTCATCAATTTCCCCCGTCGTAAGCCCAGGCTTCACGGCATTCGCGCAAATGTCGCGAATCTCTGCCGTCATACGGCAGGCGTCGCGCATCTTCTCGAGTTCCGCCTTAGTCTTTATATCGACTTTCATGCCATCGCCTTCAGGAAAGCTGCGGCCACATCGGCGATATCCACCGTGCCGTCAATCTTTCTGAGCAGATTCTTGTCGCGATAAAAAGCAATGAGCGGCTCGGTCTCGGAGTGGTAAACCGCGAGACGGTCCTTAACCGTGTCGGGATTGTCGTCCTTACGGATGACGAGTTCAGCCCCGCACTTATCGCAAATGCCTTCCACTTTCGGTGGAAGATTCTTGATATGGTAACCCGCCTTGCACTTCGGGCACGTGCGGCGACCCGCGATACGATCCTGAATCATCGCGTCCGGCACATCGATGAGCACCGCGCTCTTGACGGGCGCGCCCATCTCTTCGAGAATCTTCGCCTGCGCCAAATTGCGCGGGAAGCCATCGAGGAGCATCGTCACATCGCCCGTCGTCTCGGCGACGACATCCTTAATCATTGTGGCGATGAGTTCGTCAGGGACGAGCTTGCCGGCTTCCATAAAGTCCTTAGCCTTCTTGCCCGCTTCCGTGCCCTTCGCGACAGCGCCGCGCAGGAGGTCGCCTGAGGAGACGTGCTTAAGATGTGCATTTTCTGCCGCGAGCTTGCCCGCGACTGTACCTTTGCCCGAACCTGGGGCACCCAGTAAAATTACAATATTCATAACGCCTTATATTATATCATTTTTACGGTGAAATACCTAGATACAAAAACAAAAATGGGGCGCGAGTGCCGCGCCCCAAATTCATCTTAGTTATCCGTCGCTTTAATGCGGTCCCACGCCTTATTATAGAGTTCCATAACGGCGGGGTCATCATCGACGGGCTCGAGGACTTGCCCGTGCGAAATGACATCGGGGGCGAGCACAATGAGCTTGCGATAATCGGCATCGAGCTTTTCGATGCCCGGCTTCACGGGCATCGGGCCCATGATGTAGTCCATATTTTCCGCCGCGACATCCCCTTCATAAACATAGTTCATGAAGGCGTAGGCGAGGTCGGGATTCGGCGCGGCAGAAGAGAGCACCATCTCATCGAAGGCAATCGAAAAGCCTTCTTTCGGGAGTGCAAACGCGATGTCGTCGCGCGGGTCGAGTCCCTCATCTTCATCGCCAACAATGACCTGAACGGCGTCCGTCGAATAGCCGTGCCCAAGCCAAGTTGCGCCCGAGGCGACTTCCGTCTTATAGCTCTCGGCATCAAACTTACGGATATTCTTCTTCCATTCGAGGACGCGCGTAACTGCCGCGTTAATCTCGTCGGGATTGCGCGAATTAATCTTGTAGCCGAGGGACATCAAGCCCGCGCCAATGACTTCACGAATGTCGTCAAGGAGGGTAATCTTGCCCTTGAGCTCAGGATTCGCGAGAATTGACCACGAGGCAACCTCCGCGCCCGCAGGAATCTTATCCTTCGCATACATAAAGCCCGTATAGGTGACGGCGTACGGCACATTGTAGGTAAGCGACGGATCAAGAATCTGGCTCTTGAAAGACGGATCAAAGTTCTTACGTACATTAGGCATTTTCGCGTGGTCGAGCTTCGTAATCAGCCCTTCGCGTGCCATCAGCGCGACGAGGTAGGAGCTCGGCATAATAATATCGTAGCCCGCGCCGCCCGCTTTGAGTTTCGCATACATCGTCTCATTGGAATCGAAAGTATCCACGACGATTTTGCAGTTATTCGCTTCCTCGAACGCCTCAATTACGCTGGGGGCGATGTAGTCGCTCCAAGTATAGATATGGAGTTCGGGTTTCTTCTCGCATCCGACGAAGAGCGTTGTGGCAAGTGCCGCGCTCGCGAGGGGAGTGAGATTGAGTTTCTTCATTTTTGTTTTATTCCTTTATTTTGTTGTTGTCCGCGCGCGATGAACTTCGACAAGCCCGCCAACGCGCAGGTAAATATCAACATGAGCGTCGAAAGAGCGAAGACGGCGGGGAGGTTCCGCGAATGCTTCGTCATCGAGCTCACATAGGTCGGGAAGGTGTTCGTTCCCGCGCCATTTACAAATGAGGTGATGATTACATCATCAATTGAAAGCGTAAAGGCGAGGAGTCCGCCCGCGACAATGCCTGGCATAAGGATGGGCAGTTGCACATGAAAGAAGGTGTACCAGGGCCCTGCACCCAAGTCGTACGCCGCCTCAATAATGCGGTCATCGAAGTCCTGAAGACGCGCCAAGATAGTCATCACCACATACGAGACGCAAAAAGTGACGTGCGAAATGAGGATGGTCCAAAAGCCGCACTCCACCTTAACCGCGACAAACAGCATCAAAAGCGAGATACCTATGAGGATATCGGGCATAATGAGCGGAAGATACACGAGCGCGTGATGGACGGACTGCAACTTATCCCGCCACCGATGCAAGGCGAGCGCGGCAGTTGTGCCGATGATACACGAGATGAGGGTCGCCAAGGAAGCCACAATGAGCGAGAGCCAAAAGCTCTGCATAAGGGCACCAATGCGGCGGTCGCCCGAGAAAATGAGCGCGTACCACTTCGTCGTGAATCCCGCGAAATCGCCATTCGCGTCAAAGAAGCTCATCGAAATGCCGTTTGGGATAAACCCATAGACCACCACCAAGAGGATGGGGATGTAAAGGAACGCCAGAACGGCGGAAAGGACAATAATCGAGAAGTAAGAACGCTTCATGCTAAGGGGTCCCTTCCTGTCATAAGCCGCGCCGTTTGGGTTTCGAGGCGTTTACGGTCACGCGCATCCTGCCGCTTCTTCCACCAGACGGCAATCCCGAGCGGAACGAGCACCGTCACCGCCATCAATGTCGCGAGCGCCGAGGCGTGTGGGATATTGCGGTTTTGCATCGCCCGCATAAAGATCTTGTTGCCAATGAGTATGCAGTCCGTACCACCCAACATCTGAGGGATAACATACGAGCCAATGGCGGGGATAAACACCATCAAAACGGCGGAAACGATGCCTTGGCGGATGCCTGGAATGAAAATCTTACGGAACGCATAGAAACTGCGTGCCCCTAAGTCACGAGCGGCTTCGAGAAGCGAAAAGTCAAACTTTTCTGCCGCCGTATAAATTGGCATAATCGCGAATGGCAGAAGCGAATAAACCGAGACGACAATCACCGCCGCTTCGCTATCGAGCACCGTGGAGGACGCGGGGTCAACGGGCACGGCGGAGGCGAGTCCGCAATTGATGAGCGACTGTTGCAGGAAGCTCGGCAGCCAATCGAAGAGCCACGCTCGCGCCCTGAGCCAGCCGATGTAGCACGCCTGAAGCCATCCGTCGGGATGTAGCATCGTCTTCCACGCGAAGACGCGCACGACAAAGCTCGTCCAGAATGGGAGCATAATCGACGCGGCCACAATCGTGCGCCACCGCCGATTCATCCGTGCAATCGCGTAAGCACAGGGTAAAGCGAGGATGATGCACCAGAAGGTGACCTCGAAGGATATGCGAATCGTCTTCCAAACGATGGTCGGGTAGTCGGGGTCGACGAGCTCTCGCCAAGTGGAAAGGCTCCATTCGCCCACGCCCCCATTCGCGCTGTGGCTATGAAAGGTGAACGCGAGCACAATGAGCGCGGGTATCGCGAAGAATAGCGCGAGCCACACCAGCGACGGCAGGGTAACGAACCACTCAGCCTTCTTCGTTCTCAATGAGTTCTTCATTTCGAATAAGGTCCGTTAGTGCGTCTCTTCGACTTCGACCATATAGCCATCGTCGGGGTGCCACCAGACGAAGACTTGGTCATTCCATGTGACTGTTTCTTGGTCGAGCAAGAAGCGCGAGTGCGGCTTAATCGCCGAAATCTGCACGCCGCTCGTCATCAGCCAATACTTGGTGTAGACACCCTGATAGACAATATCCTTAACTGTCGCGGGGAACACATTGATGGACGCCCCCTTCTCAGGCGGCGGAGGATTCGCCGTTACACGAATCTTCTCAGGGCGAATCGAGAGATCCACCATCTGCCCGACCTTGAGGTTCTTATCATTAAAGGCGCGGATGGCGGGGAAGCCCGTCGGCTGAATCGTACAATATTCGCCTTCTTCCGAGACAATCTCGCCCGAGATGAAGTTCGTATCGCCAATGAAGGACGCGACAAAGCGTGACGCGGGGGCTTCATAAATTTTGGCGGGCACATCGAGTTGCTCGACGCGTCCGCGATTAATGACGGCAATACGGTCCGAAAGGCTCATTGCCTCGCCTTGGTCATGGGTCACATAAAGGAAGGTAATGCCGACTTGGTCGTGAATCGTATCAAGCTCAAGGAGCATATGCTGACGAAGCTTGAGGTCAAGTGCCGCGAGGGGTTCGTCGAGGAGGAGCACCTGCGGACGGTCCACCAAAGCGCGGGCAATGGCGACGCGCTGTTTTTGTCCGCCCGAGAGTTGCCCTGGATACTTCCACGCGTGTTCGCTCATCTGGATAAGTTCCAGCATCGCGTCCACCTTCTCCTCGACTTCCGCCTTCGAGCTTTTCGCTAGGCGCAAGGAAAAGGCGATATTATCCCAAATCGTCATCGTCGGGAAGAGCGCGTAATTCTGAAACACCGTATGAATGCGCCGCTGGTTGGGCGGCAAATCGGTGATATCGCGACCCTCAAGGTAAATGCGCCCCGAGTCAGGACGCTCAAAGCCCCCGAGCATGCGCAAAAGCGTGGTTTTGCCGCAACCCGAAGGGCCTAGTAGAGAGAAGAACTCGCCTTTGGAAATTGTCAGCGAGACATCATTTACCGCCGTCAACGCGCCGAAGCGCTTTGTGACATGATCGAAAACGAGGAATTCATTAGTCAACTCACGGTACCTCCAAATAGAAATTAACCTATTCCGCGTGAATGCGGGCGTTCGCCGCGTCTACTTTGGCGCGGAGTGTTTCCTTATGAGCGTGAAACTTCTCACGCAGCGCGGCATCCGCCGTGCCCAGAATCTGTACGGCGAGAAGTGCCGCGTTCGTGGGACCCGCCGAACCGACGGCGACCGTCGCGACGGGCACGCCCGAGGGCATTTGCACGGTCGCGTAGAGGGCGTCGAGTCCGTTCAGGGCACCGCCCGCGACAGGAATACCAATGACAGGAAGTACCGTGCCTGCCGCGAGAATACCGCCAAGATGTGCCGCGCCACCCGCCGCGGCAATAATAACCTTAAGTCCGCGTGCCTCCGCCGTTTTGGAATATTCCAAAGCGACTTCAGGCGTACGGTGCGCCGAAATGACGCGCGTCTCATACGCGACCCCAAAGCTCTTCAGCGTCTCGCACGCCTTTTGGACGAGCGGCCAGTCTGAATCGCTTCCCATTACTATACCAACGAGTGGTTTTGAGTCCATCTTGTGTTTTTCCTTTGTTTTGTGCTTAGACGATGGTCTTCGCAACTTTAATGACATTCTCAACCGTGAAGCCAAATTGTGTGGCGAGGTCCTTATAGGGCGCGGAAGCCCCAAAGCCTTCCATCGTCACAAAGCGCGTGGTGCGCGGCTCGACGCGGAAGCGATCCCAGCCAAACCGCACGCCCGCCTCAACAATGACGCGCTTGGGCATGCTACCGGGAATCACCTGGTCACGATACGCCCCCGGCTGACGCAAGAAGAGTTCCATCGACGGCATCGAAACGACGCGCACCGCACGCCCTTCCACCGCCAATGCCTTCGCCGCGTCAATCGCGAGCGAGACTTCAGAGCCGGACGCAATAAAGAGGAGCGTCGTCTCATCTTGGGCTCCCGACTGATAAATGACATACGCGCCCTTCGCGACACCCTCGTGACGGACGCCTTCCAGCACGGGCACATTCTGCCGCGTTGTCATAATGCAGCTCGGGCCTTTCACATTCAGGAGCATTTCTGCCCACGCGAACGCCGTCTCATTCGCATCCGCTGGACGATAAGTCGTCAGCCCAGGAATGACGCGCATGGACGCGAGGTGCTCAACGGGCTCGTGGGTCGGACCATCCTCGCCCACATAGAAGCTGTCGTGCGAGAACACGAAAATGGACGGAACCTTCATAAGTGCCGCGAGACGCAAGGCGGGCTTGCAGTAGTCGCTGAACACAAAGAATGTCGCGCCATAGCCGCGATAACCACCAAACGAGGTAATGCCATTAGCAATCGCCGTCATCGCGAGCTCACGAATTCCGTAGTGGAGATTGCGTCCCTCGAAAGCGCCAGGACCGACATCGCCAAGCCCCTTCAGGTAAGTCTTGTTGCTGGGGCCCAAGTCCGCCGAGCCACCAATCAATTCAGGGACAACCCCCGCAATGGCATTCATAACCTCGCCACTCGCCGAACGCGTCGCAATGGACTTGCCGACTTCATACTTCGGCAAGACTTCCATAAGCTTCATATAGTCGGGAGCCGTTACCGCGTCCTTAACGGCAGGATTCTGTCGCCGCCACCGCTTCGCCTGACGGTCAAGCATTGCCGTGCGTTCGTGGAAGACCGCATAGACTTCCTCAGGAACAACAAAGGACTTATCAGGGTCAAAGCCGAGCGCCGTCTTGAGTCCACGCGTCTCTTCCGCACCGAGGGGGGCACCGTGGGAATCGGCGCTATCGTGCTTGGTGGGTGCGCCAAAGCCAATGTGGGTGGTCGCGACAATGAGGACGGGCTGCCCCTTCACATGCATCGCGCGGCGGTAGGTGCGGTCAATCGCGTCATAGTCGTGACCGTCGCACGCGAGAACCTTCCAGCCATAGCTTTCAAAGCGCTTCTTAACATCGTCCGCCATCGCGAGCGAGGTCGAGCCCTCAATCGTAATTGCGTTCGAGTCATAGATGAGGATGAGGTCATCAAGCTTCATCGCGCCTGCCCAACTGCAAGCCTCGTGCGAAATGCCCTCTTCCATATCGCCATCACCACAGAATACCCATGTGCGATTGCCCGTCGCCGCCTTCTTCGCGGCAAGCGCCAAGCCCGCGCCCATCGCAATGCCCTGCCCAAGAGGACCCGTCGTCACATCAATGCCGGGAATGAGTCCGCGCTCGGGGTGTCCTGCGCAACGGCTGCCGAGCTGACGGAAGTTCTGGAGCTCTTCCATCGTCACATTGCCCATTCCCGAGAGGTGATAGAGGGCGTAGACGAGGGAGCTCGCGTGGCCTCCCGAGAAAACGAGGCGGTCGCGTCCAGGCCACTTCGGGTCGGCGGGCGAGACATTCAGAAACTTGAGCCAGAGCGAGACGGCGAGATCCGCCATGCCGAGTGGTGCGCCTGGGTGCCCCGACTTCGCCTTGTCAATCATATCCGAACACAAACAACGGATTGTGTCTGCGGACTTCTTAAGTTGTTCGTTAGTAACCTTCTTCATGAGTATTTCTCTTCTAAAGTTGAAAATTAGTTGTTAAAAAGGAATTCAACGACATCGCCGTCTTTCATCTCGTAGTCGCGCCCCTCAGGACGCAATACGCCCGCCTCACGCGCACCCTTTTCGCCGCCGTACTTAACATAGTCGTCGTACGAAATGACCTGCGCACGAATAAAGCCCTTCTCAAAGTCCGTATGAATAACCCCCGCGCACTTGGGAGCCTTCCAGCCGCGACGGAACGTCCACGCCCGCACTTCCTTGGGACCCGCCGTCAAGTAACTCGCGAGCCCGAGGGTATGGTAGGCGAGCTTAATCGTGCGGTCGAGGGCACTCTCTTGGAGTCCGTAGCTCGCCAGAAACTCCTTGGCTTCCGCGTCTGAAAGTCCCGCGAGATCGGCTTCCATCTGCGCACAGACGGTGACGCACTCGCTACCCTTTTCTGCCGCGTACTTGCGAAGCGCCGCGACATGCGGATTGTTCTCGCCCGTCACGTCATCATCCGCCACATTGGCACAGTAAATGACAGGCTTCTCCGTCAAGAAATGGAGCTCCTTAAGGACATCAAGAATCGCGTCACCTTCCGCACGCGGGAAGGAACGGACGGGATTCCCCGCTTCCAAATGCTTTAGAAGTGCCGCGCAAGCTTCCGCCTCAGGACGAAGCGCGGGTTTCGCCTGCGATTCCTTCTTGATGCGGTCATAACGTTTCTGGAGTTGCTCCATATCGGCAAGAATAAGTTCCGTCTCAATGACTTCCACATCGCCAATCGGGTCGATGGGGGCGGACTTATTGCCGCCTTCGCGTACATGGATAATATCCTCATTCTCAAAGCAACGGACCACATGCAAAATCGCGTCGCATTCGCGAATATTGGCAAGGAACTTGTTCCCGAGACCCTCACCCTTCGAGGCACCCTTCACAAGACCCGCAATATCCGTAAAATCGACGGTCGCACGGATAATCTGCTGGGGCGAGACCATCTTCGCGAGCGTATCAAGGCGAGGGTCGTTCACTTCCACGACCGCCGTATTCGGCTCAATGGTGCAGAACGGATAATTCTCCGCCGCCGCCTGCTGTTTCTTAGTCAGCGCATTGAAAAGCGTTGACTTCCCGACATTCGGGAGACCCACAATACCAACTGCAAGACTCATTTAGACACTTCCACTTCTTTCTTAGATTCTTCCTTGTTTTCTGGACTCGGCGTCCAATCAGGATAAAGACTTTCAATTACCTTGCGGTAATAACCCGCCGTGAGGGGACGATCCGTCGCCACAGCTTCCTGACGCAACTTCTCGAGCGCGGCAATTAACGCTTCCCGCCGCGCTTGCGACTCCGCCGTAGCCGCCTCATCCCGCAAGCGATTCTGCCGCGCCAATTCACGCGTATGCGGCGAAAGGCGCTTGTCATTTTCGGCAAGATACGGCTCTTTCTTGCGCGGACGCAACTTGCCATTCTCATCAACTTCGGTATCCGCGTCAGGTAGCCACACGAGATCCGCCGTCGTCTTGTCGGGCTTCAGAGCCGCCTCGCGCTCTTCCAAATCACGCGCCACCTCGATAAGGGACTGCTCATACGCCTCAAGGTCAAGCTTGCGCAATTCGATGAGCTTCGCTTCCGAAGTCGCCTTTTCTGCAAGAAGTCGCACGCGCTCCGCCTCGGCAAGTGCCGCAGTTTGCTGGGCTTCCGCCGTATGGAGTGTCGCCTGCGCCACCTCATTCGTGAGTCGGGCGTGTTCCGCTAAGGCTTTCGCGGCGGACGCTTTATCAGCCGCAATCTTCTCTTCTTTCTCGGCGGCGGCGAGACGCGCTTTCTGGGCTTTCGCTTCCGCTTCCGCACGCTGACAAGCCTCTTCCTCAATCTTCGCTTGTGCCTCCGCCGCCTTGCGCTCTTCCTGAGCCGTAGCGCTTTCTGCCTTCTTAGCCGCTGCCTGATTTGCCGAAGTCGCTTCTTCCGCACGTGCCTTCTTAAGCGCGGCAGATTCGGCATCCGCCTTCGCTTCCGCCGCCGCACGCTCATTGCGGGCTACGGCAGCCCTATTATTCGAGACAACAATCGCCGCGATTGCCACCACAATAGCAGCACCTAAGGCTCCAACCCAAATTATGAAGCTCTTATTCACTTCGCCGCTTCCTCAGATTCTTCGCGCAACTGATTCAACAGACTTGCGTTCTCCTCACGCACCTTCACTTCTGCGTCAACGCGCGCCTCTGCCTTCTTATCCTCAGCAGCATTTATTTCTTCAGCCAATTTCTTAGCCTCTTCTTTTCTTTTAGCAGACTGCTTCTCTGCCCGTTCTTTCAGTTCTTCAACACGCTTCTCATTCTTTTTCTCTAGTTCAAGTTTAGCCTCATATTCCTTATCCTGCGACTCCCATTCGCGCTGTTTGCGCTTTAACTGTTCCTTAAGCGAAACAGGATCTGCAAGTGGTGAGGCACTCCAACCGTGATCATCCCACGGTTTTGGGTCACTTAAAGTTAACTTACGCCGCCTCGCTTCAGCGACAGCACTATCAGCATCATCTAGAACATATGGCGTAAGGAACATAAGCAACTCCTGCCGCGTTTCTTTATCCTTTGTTGAGCCAAACAAATAACGACCAATCCAGGGAATGTCTTTTAGAATCGGAATGCCGCTGTCTTCCGTTGAATATTCAATCTGAGAAAGTCCCCCTAGAACTACGGTTTGATGATTCTCAACCGTTATATCCGCCGACAGCTTGCGGGTAACCGTCGTCTCAACGCTAATTCCACTTACAACCTGTTGACCATTTGTCGCACTCCCTGTTGCAGCTTGAATATTTTGGCTATCTCCCAACGAAGAGAACTCTTCTTCAATCGTTAACATCACTGTCCCGTTGGGATTAATCTTAGGGGTTATCTTTGCTGTCAAACCAATTTCCTTCTGCTCATAATCAGGAACAGAACTGCCATTATATGTCGACCCCGAATAAGTATATCCTTTAAGCAAGTAGCGCATTTTTGTCGCTTCTATAATTGCTTCCTTGTTGTCTAATGTCATAATTATAGGAGAAGCTACCAATTTTGCTCGGCTATCACTCTTTGCGGCATTCATAACGGCACCTATGTTAAGTGCTTTTGAAGCAAAATAGTAATTTGCCCCCGAAGCACCAGGCACCAATAATTCCGCAGCATCTGTTGCGTCAAAGTTTAAGGTTCCAATACTAGCCATCTTTGTTGCGTCATTACCATTGCCACCAGACAAGCCTTGCATATTATTTTTTCTATTTGCAAGCCCAGTAACCCAATCAATACCAGTGCTTATCTCGTCTGACAACTGCACCTGCAAAATCATCGTCTCAATCAAAACTTGACTAAGCTTGATATCCATAGACTCGATGATGCTTTCGAGGACGGGGATGTCTTCTTTGCGCGCCATAACGACGAGTCCGTTAATGCGCTTATCGGCGAGAACCGTAACATTATCCTTCGAGAGTTCGCCCGCCTTCGATTCGCCCGACTTGGACGCGGCGGAACTCGTGCTCTTCTGAGTCGTATTGCGCGTCATATTCGCGTTCGCACCCGACTTAGCGTTCTGATTCTGGTTTTGTTTGCTCGAGGAGGACGACTTCGCGCTAGAGGCATTGCCAATCAGCTCATTAATCATGCTCGACACATCTTCTGCGTCCGCATACTTAAGGCGATAGACCTTAACCTGCACGTCAGGTGTAGTCTCAATGTCGAGTTGCTCAATGACCTTATCAAAGAAGTCCATATTTGTCTTCGCGGTGACGATAATGAGCTTATTCGATCGTTCATCCGCCAAAATGAGCACTTTGCCGCGAATCATGCCGCGATCCGCGTCACTGACGCTCGTGACGAGCGACTCCACACTCTTTGGCGCGGTATCTTTCTCGGCTTCTTTGTTGTTGCGACGGAGGAGCCCGCCCATCGGACGCGTGGCACGGCTACTCGTATCCTGTGCCGTCTTGGCGGACTGCCCAGCCTTTTCTAGTTCCTTTTGCGACTCTTGGACAATCTGTTCGAGAGCAGTCTTAATATCTGCCGCGCTCGCATTCTTAATCTGCCTCACGAACACATTCTCATTGACGGGCGTTGCCACATCAATTGCCCGCGCAATTTCCCGCATGCGGTTGATATTGAGCTGGGTATCGGTGACGAGAATGGACCCAATACGCTCATAGACGAGCAAAATACCCTTCTGAGACTTGAGCCCCTCGAGCATCGACTTCGCTTCGTCCGTAGAGATGTTCTTGAAGTTGAACATCATTGAAACGACGCGCCCCGAATCGGCGAGTTCCGCGTCACTATCGAGAATGAGCGGAATGCCCTCCTGCCGCGCCTTCTCACGCGGCAAAGCACGGGTGAACTTCTCTCCGTACGGCTCCATATGGACGCCATTCATCTCCAAAACGACCTCAATCGCCTCAATCTGCTCTTCCTTGGTGAGGCGCTGTCCTGGACGCGACTGAATGGTAATAGTTGTATTCGCAGGGACGGCGGGGTCACGCAACACGGTGCGGTCGACGAGCTGTCCGTAAATCTTAAACACCATCTCGAGCGGCGCATCGGCGAAGTTGAGGTCACTTTCCTTGCCATCTTCCGTCTTCGCGTCCACCGCCCCCGCCTTCGCGACGGCATTTGGGGGTGTAGTCTGCCTCGCGGCAGAGGAAGATGAATTACGCGAAGAGGTCCTATTGCGCAAAAGCTTACTGTCTTGCGCCTTTACACCTTGCGCACACAGGGCGGAAAGGACTGCCAAACTCAAAATCAACTTTATCTTCATGGTGTCTAATCCTCCTACTTTCTATAGTAAATGCAAACGAGCGTGAAAGTGCCCGTGAGATAGCCTGGCTTGCGGCTAGGCGCGAAGTTCAAGTTTTCGACATCAAAGCTTCCAGTCGTGGTGTTCTCGAGTTCGTGCAGGAACTTAACGAGCGGCTCAAGTCCCGCTTCCCACTTAGACTCAATCTTGATTTGCATCATCTCGCCCGTCTCTTCTTCTTTCTGCAATTTTGTCGAGCTGAGGAAGACGTGATTTGCGGCGGCAATCGCGTCCATTCGCGGCAACCACACGACATCCGCCCCTTGCCCTCCTTCAATGACGGGGATGTTCGCCGCCTCTTCATCGTAGAGGTCATTCCATTTGCCGCGCTCACTGATGAGCTTCGCCTCGCGGTTGTAGGTGGCACTCGCCGACTTGTACCGCCGCTCCGCACCCCTCCACGCCTTATTCGCATAAAAGAACCAAAAGCCCACTGCGAAAGCGTAGAGGAAGATGACGAGCAAGACGGACATCAAGATGCGGTCTCTGAGTGAGAGGTTAGCCATCATTCTTCTTCCGCCTCCTTAAATGAGCAGTCCACAACGAAGGTGAACTTCTGTCCGCGTTGCCGCAATTCGCCGCGATACTCAACGGACTTAAAGAACGGCGTTTCGCTATCGTCCTCATTGTCACTCGCCGTCGCGAGCGTAAGTGCCGCGAGCGCTTCCTTGAACTTATAAACACCATCGCGGCTTTCGGAAGTTCCGTCTATGGAAAGCACGTCGCCGCGCTTGAAGTTCCACTTCGTGAGTTCCACACCCTGCGGCAACACACCACTCACGAGCCGCAGCGTCTCCAGTGCCCCCAAGTCGTGATTGGAGACATTCCGCACCGCCTCGACTTGTCCTTTCTTATCCCGCACCTGCTCATAAGCCCGCGCATGGCTACGGCACGCCGCCCGCTGACGATTCGTGAGATTATCATAGACGAGCGGAACCCCAATCAGCACCGCCATCGCGAGGAGCCACACGCCGCCCGCAATTGCCAAAAACTTGATAAGCTTGCGCTTAAGCCGCGTTTCAGCGACGACTTCCGCCCAACTCTCTGGCATAGCATTGAGAGAGCCTTCTTCCGTCGTACGCTCCACAATCCCCGCGAGCCCCGAATCCTCGGGCAATGCCAAGTGCCGCACCATCCCAAGTGCCGCGAGCGCGGCAGTTTCCGCCTCATCCGCGAAGCCGACGGCGACTATCTCTTTCAATGGCAAGTTGCCACCAAAGTCTTCCGCTTCCAAAAGCGAGAGCAGTGCCTCGCGCTTGAGGTCAGCCGTATTCACGAGCGAACGAACCGCACACGGCGTATCGCCATCTAAGACGAAGAGTGCAAGCCCCTCGGCTTCTTTCACGAGGACGAGCCGACGGACTTTCCCAGAGGAAGTCGCCTCAAGCCCCTGCCAAAGTTCGCGCAGTTGCCCAAGCACCCACGCATCAATCCGCGTCACTTCGAGCTTCTCTTGGTCGAGAGCCTCACCAATATCTTCCGCCGCGCCTTCGGGGAGTGCCGCCGCGAGGACAAGCTTGCCTTCCGCTGTCTCGGCGACCGTTTCGCACGAAGGCGTGAGTGCCTCATCTGGGAACGGCGATATCTTCTTCAGCTCCTCCGCCGCGAGGCTCAACATCTCCGTTTCTTTCTCAACGGGAATGCGCACTAACTTCACGAGTAAACGCGACAGCGGTAGCGCGAGCACTGCCTCGCGACCGCGCCCTTTTTGAGCTAGATAACTCAATTTGCCGTCCGCAAAGACGGCTACTCGCGTAGTTTCGACCATTATGTCCAATTTCTGTCACATATTATACCATATCTGACGGACTTTGTGCCCCTTTTTTTATAAAATCTTTTAGTCGCCCTAGTCACATATGTTCCTTCTTGCCACCCGAACAATCAGATTAGCAACTATTAAAATTTCTTTAATAGTTGAATCAGGTTCTACTCTGCGCCTTTAAGTCATCGCACGCGGAGGAGGAGGGAGGCGTTGCTACCGCCGAAGGCGAAGGAATTGGAAAGTGCCGTATGAATCTGCCGCGTATCGCCGGTGCGGGGCAAGTCAAACGGCGCAAGTTCCGTATCAATAGGTTCTACAATATGTGGGGGGACAGGGGAAATACCGCGCAAGGCGATCCAGCAGAGTGCCGCCTCAACCGCCCCTGCCGCGCCGAGCGTGTGCCCCGTCAAAGGCTTCGTCGATGAACAGCAAATCCTCTCACCCAAAACCCGCTTCACAGCCGCACATTCCATCGCGTCATTATAAGTCGTGCCAGTTCCATGTAAGTTAAGGTAGTCAATTTCCTCTGGCTTCATCCCCGCCTCGGTAAGTGCCGCGCACATTGCCCGCTCGGCTCCGCGTCCCTCAGGGTCAGGTGCCGTCAAATGATAGGCATCGGAACTCTCGCCGACCCCCGCGAGCTCAACCCCCGAAGTGCCACGCCGCATAATGAAAAGCGCCGCGCCCTCACCAAGGTTGATTCCGTCCCGATCGGCGGCGAGCGGCTTCGTTAAGCGCGGCGAAACGGCCTCCAGCGCATTGAATCCGTTGCCGACCACCCGTGTAAAAGCGTCCGCACCCCCCACAATAACTGCCTCGCAAATGCCGTCCTGGAGAAGTCGCCGCGCGGACGCAAAGACTTTGCCGCTCGAGGAACAAGCCGTCGACACACACCACGCGGGGCCTTTCGCACCAATCTGCCGCGCTACATAGGTGGCTGGATACGACATATCAATCTTATCGGGATTCGCCGTAAACTCTTCCATCGTCGAATTGCTCGTACCAAGGACTACCCCAATGCGCTCGGCGGGGATGGCCGCCTTCAATTCAGTAAGCGGCTCCGCCAATTGAGCGAGCGCGGCATCGAGAAGTGCCGCGACGCGCGGTTTGCCTGTCGTATTCTCCGTGCCGTTTAGCCCTTCCACGCCCCGCGCAAAGCCAAAATAAGTCGCGTCACCCTCGGGGAGTACGCCCTCCAGCGGAACTAGCCCCGATGTATCGCCGCGCTTGAGAGCTTCGGCGGACGCGGCAAGTCCGTTGCCGAGAGCGCTGACGAGCCCGAGATGAGATAATACAAAACTTTCGTTCATAGTCCTTAATTCCATTGAAAAACTTGGTCGGGATACTGCTCTGTGAGTTCCCGAAGGGACGCGGCATACCCCGAAACGAGGGCATCTAGCGTCTCCGTCGGGAGTCGCTTTATAATCGCCTCATAATTAATGCCGCCCTTCGCCACACAAGCAACAAAATAAACGGGGTGCTCCAAGGCGCGGGCAAAACGGAACGCCCCCACGGGAAGTTCTATCGTTCCTGTGCCAAACGGAACGGACATCATCCGTCCGAACCCCCGATCCCCCGCCATCACGAGGCATTCGCCGCGATCGAGGGCATCTCCCGCGAGAAAGACGGTCTCAGGTCCAAATTCGGCAATTGGATGTATCACGACGCGTTCGCGTTTGGCGTGGCGCATATAAAAAGCATTGAAGACACCTGTGCGAGCAAACTCCATCCACGCGTGGAAGGTCGTCGTGCACCCCTCGAGCGCGGCAAGTACCTCAATCGTACCAATATGCGAGGAAAGAACAAATACGCCCTTCTTTGCCGCGACTGAACGAAGGAACTCTTCCGCGTCACTTGAGGGGGCTACCGTGACACGCGGCAGACACTTCCCTTGCGCCATAACAACGAGTTTATCGGCGAGGGAGCAGGTAAAATGAAAGACTTTGGCTAAACGCGGCGAACGGCGACGGACGGCACGCGAAAAGAGCCACACACAAAGTCCCACGCCCTTCGCGAAGAAATGAAGCGCGGGAAGTCCGAATAGGCGATAGAGAATCCAGAGAATCTCTAGCCCAAGCGGCGAAGCGCCGCGCTCCGTTTTCTCGTCCGTAGAAGTCATTAATCTTTAAGTTTAGCCAGTGCCGCGTCAAGAAGTTCAATTGACTTTACGCCTGGACTTGTCTCGAGTTTGCTATTGAGGTCAAGAACATCCGCGCCTAGTTTTGCCGCGAGAGCAATATTATCTGAACCAAGTCCGCCCGCGAGGATAGTAAAGATTCCGTAGGACTTAAGTTCCGCGACACGCGACCAGTTCGCGACTTCTCCCGTGCCACCAACTTGAGAACCACGACGCGCATCTATGATGAGTCCGTCCGCCCCGAATGTCTCGGGAGGCGTAGCGCCATTATCTAGGAGCCAGACTTTGAAACCTAAATCTTTAAGAGTTCTAATCGTACTGGCATCATAGGCTCCGTGAAGCTGTATGACATCTAAATTAAGCTTATTGGCAATTTTAAGAATCTCAACAACTGAGGTATCCCTGAAAACACCGACAATATTGCAAAGAAAGGGAGGTATTCTATCGAGAATCTCCTTAGCCTCTTTAACAGGAACATAGCGAGGACTTGCCTTATCAAAGATAAGACCAATGTAAATGACACCTCTTTCTGCCGCCTCACAGGCAAATTCGCCACTTTTTACGCCGCAGACTTTAATTGCTGGCTTTCCCATCATTTCCTCACTTTCCTCGCTTGGTAAAACGAAGGGCGCGGCAAACACCACCGCGCCCTCTCGTTTTTCGAACTACAAAGGCTTATTTCACCTTCTTGTAGCCATAGACCGCCTTCGAACCGAGTTCTTCCTCAATGCGGAGGAGCTGATTGTACTTAGCGATACGGTCAGTACGGCTCATCGAACCGGTCTTAATCTGTCCCGAGTTCGTCGCGACCGCGATATCGGCAATTGTCGTATCCTCGGTTTCGCCCGAACGGTGGGAGGTCACGCTGGTGTAGCCCGCGCGGTGCGCCATTTCGATCGCGTCGAGCGTCTCAGAAAGGCTACCAATCTGGTTGACCTTGATGAGAATCGAGTTCGCCGCGCCGAGCTTAATGCCCTTAGCGAGATACTTGACATTCGTCACGAAGAGGTCGTCGCCGACTAGCTGGCACTTGCCGCCAACTTCCTTCGTCAACTTCACCCAGCCATCCCAGTCGCCTTCAGCCATACCGTCCTCGATCGAGTCGATCGGGTACTTAGCAATGAGGCTCTCGAGATACTTGACCTGCTCGTCGCTCGTACGGATAGCACCCTTCTTGCCTTCCTTCCAGGTGTAGTCGTACTTGCCGTTCTTGTAGAACTCGCTGGACGCGCAGTCCATAGCAATCGTGATATCCTTGCCAGGCTTGTAACCCGCCTTCTTGATCGCGGCAATGATGCAGTCAAGCGCATCCTCAATGCCATCGAGCGCCGGCGCGAAACCACCTTCGTCACCAACCGCCGTGGAGAGGCCGCGCGCCTTCAAAACCTTCTTGAGGTTATGGAAGGTTTCAGCACCCATACGGAGCGCTTCCTTGAAGCTCTTCGCGCCAACAGGGCGAATCATGAACTCCTGGAACGCGATAGGCGCGTCAGAGTGCGCACCACCGTTGATGATGTTCATCATCGGGACGGGGAGGACGAAAGTATTGCATCCGCCGATGTAGCGATAGAGCGGCATACCGAGCTCATTCGCCGCCGCCTTCGCAACCGCGAGGGAGACGCCGAGAATCGCGTTCGCACCGAGTTTGGACTTGGTGGGCGTGCCATCGAGCTTGAGCATCATCGCGTCAATGCCGCGCTGATCACTCGCGTCCATACCGATAAGCTTGGGGGCGATAATCTTGTTGACATTCGCCACAGCCTTCTGAACGCCCTTGCCGAGATAGCGCTTAGGATCGCCATCGCGAAGCTCGAGCGCTTCGTTCTCGCCTGTGGACGCACCGCTCGGGACGGCGGCACGACCGAGCGTGCCGCATTCGAGGATGACATCGACTTCAACAGTCGGGTTGCCGCGCGAATCAATGATTTCGCGAGCCTTGACTTCTTGAATAATCATAGTATTCTAGTTTCCTTTCAACAAAGATTACTTCTTGAGCGCCGCCGTGACATCCGCCAAAACCTGACGGAGAGCCTTCGGCACGCGGTGAGCCGTCGTCGAACGAACCTTCGAGTCCTTCGAGGGCTTGGCATCGTACTCATCGTAGCTCGCGCCAATCGTCTCGATTTCCTTCTTCCAGCCCGCCTTGTCAACCTTGAGGATTTCCTCGAGGTCAGCCTTAACGACATGGAACTTCGCCTTGAGGTCGTTGTTGGCAAGGTCGATATCCTTCGCGAAAGGCAAATTACCAATCGCGGTCTCATTCGCCTTGACCGTGCCCTCAATACGCTGGCAGATCCACTTCAAAACGCGGCTGTTGTCGCCGAAGCCCGGCCACATGAAGCGGCCATCGTCGCCCTTACGGAACCAGTTCACGAAGTAAATCTTCGGGAGCTTGGTGGCATCCGCCGAGGTGCGCTCCATCTCGAGCCAGTGCTGGAAGTAGTCCGCAACATTGTAGCCGAAGAATGGGAGCATCGCCATCGGGTCGCGGCGAACCTGACCAATCTGATCAGAAATGACCGCCGCCGTGACTTCAGAGCCCGCCGCGGAGCCCATAAACACGCCGTGAGTCCAGCTCTTCGCTTCGTTCACCAACGGGATGGTGCTCGGACGGCGACCACCAAAGAGGATCGCGTCAATCGGCACGCCCGTGGGCTTGTTGTTGAACTTACCATTGAAGCCCGCCTTATCGAGCACAGGGCAGTTCTCAGCAGGAGCCGTGAAGCGCGAGTTCTTGTGAGCCGCGACATACTTCGATTCCTTGATTTCCGCCTTGGTCATACCCGGCTTCGGGCCCATGCGATAGGGGTCGTCCTTGCAAACATAGCAGGGGTTGCCCTTCCAGTCCACGCCTTCCTTCGGAGCCTTAATGCCCATATCTTCCCACCAAATGTCACCATCAGGGGTGAGAACGACGTTCGTGAAGATCGTGCCCTTCTTGCAGCTCTTGAGCGCGTTCGGGTTCGAGTCCATCGACGTACCCGGCGCCACACCGAAGAAGCCGTTCTCAGGGTTAATCGCGTAGAGGCGACCATCGTCACCCGGCTTGAGCCACGCAATATCGTCGCCAATCGTCTGGAGCTTCCAGCCCGGGAGCTTCGGGAGCATCATCGCGAGGTTGGTCTTGCCGCAAGCGGAAGGAAACGCCGCCGTGAGGTGATACTGCTTCTTGTTCGGCGCGGTGAGCGTGAGAATGAGCATGTGCTCAGCCATCCAGCCCTCGTCCTTCGCGAGCTTCGAAGCAATCCGCAGCGCGAAGCACTTCTTACCGAGAAGCGCATTCCCGCCGTAGCCCGAACCGAACGACCAAATCTGACGCTCTTCAGGGAATTGCGTGATGAACTTATCTTCAATCTTCTTCGCGCAGGGCCACGCGACATCCTTCTGACCCTTCTTGAGCGGAGCGCCCACGGAATGGATGCAGGGGATGAAGTCGCCGTCCTTGCCGAGGTGCGCCATAACCGCGTCACCCGTGCGGGTCATGATGTTCATGTTGACGACCACATAAGGCGAGTCGGTCACTTCGATACCGTACTGCGTGATGGGGTTACCAATCGGGCCCATCGCGAACGGGATGACATACATCGTGCGACCCTTCATGCAGCCCTTGTAGCTCTTGAGCATGAGCTTCTTCATTGCTTCGGGTTCCATCCAATGGTTGGTCGGACCCGCATCAATTTCTTTCTTCGAGCAGATGAATGTACGACCCTCAACACGGGCGACATCGCTCTCGTGAGAACGCGCGAGGTAGCAACCAGGGCGCTTGGTTTGGTTCAGCTTAATGAACTGACCATTCTTCACCATCATCTCGCAGATGGCGGTATGCTCGGCCTTCGTGCCCTTCACGACGACAATCTTGTCGGGCGTGCAGACCTTGTTCCACTTATCAACCCAATCGAACACTTTCGCGTTCGCGAATTTAGGCGTCTTAGCCATTTTAGTACTCCTTAGATTTGCCCGCACGAAGCGGGCGTTCATTGAAAGACTTCGTTGTTGCGTATAATTATACCAAATTATGGGCGTAGAGGGAATAGGGAATCTTCACTTTCTTAAAATTTCTTCTTCAAACCAATCTACGAGTCTTACCATCGCCGAGTCTTACCATCGCCCATATTGCAAGCGATAGCGGGCGAGGCGACGAAGTATGGCGTGGTAGCCCGAGAAGAAAAGCGAAACTAAACGCCGCGAGAGCGTTGTGCCAGGCAATGCTTCGCCGCGCTTCAAGAAACCAAGATCCCGCATCGCCTGCTCATAACGCTTACCTTCAGGTCGATGATTCCATGCCCACGGCTTCTTGAATCCCCAGAAATGGATGATTCGTGGCGCGACAATCGCTTCCAATACCTCGCACGGAGAATTCCCCCGCCACCACTTCTCACGGCAAGAGTGCTTCAGTTGCCGCTCACACCATCCGTCAGAATAGTTGTAAGTAGGCGGCAAGGGGCGTATGCGATTCCAAAAAAGAGCATTAAGCGTATCTTGGTCACACCGCGTCGCTTCCGCCCGATGTTGGGCATACCAGTCCGCAATGACAGAAAGGACATGCTCCTTCTGAAACACAGCAAGATTAAACACCTGCACACCCGCATTAAAGTAGCGCTCCGCACGCGGATCCATAATCGGACCTTGCCAAAATGCCGCGCCACGACCCATCCCTTCCTGCCGCGACTCTTCATAAACAGCCGCAAGCACATCCGTTCCTAGGTCGAGTTCGTACAGCTCGCTTAGATCCGAACAAATGAGAGTGTCTATATCCAAATAAACAACATTGCCCTTCTCTTCCTTGAACACTTCACCGATAAAGCACCGTGCCCAAGTCAAAATGCCCCACGGAACATTCGGATTGTAGAAAACCACTCGATATTTCGTAAGAATGGAACTTACATCAACAAGCCTTAACTTGGCAAACGGATACTTTGCCACGAGTTCCTCAAGTGCCGCGTAATGTTCTGCCGAAAGCATATTGTCTCCACCCGTAAAGATAGAGACACACAAAGGACGGTCTCGTTCTGCATTCTTCAAAAGCGAATAAAGAGCAACCGTGAGTTGCATATACCCCTTATCATCACTACAAAAGAGAACATTCCCTTCTACCGCGTCCCGTCTTGCACAGAAGCGTCCGTTTGCCATATCTAAGTCAAGAATCTTTGCCATATCTTTTCGGGGTTTATTATATCTAATTTCCGCCCAAGATTCAAGCCCAACGCAGGTAGATCGGGCAGTCGCCGCATTCCACTACCATTGTAGGGCGAAATATGGTATAATGTAATGCAAGAAAATGTTGAAAGAAAGCAACTGAAATACGCCTAAGAAAGAAGCGACTAAAGGAGTACAACTAAGAAAATGACTCGAACGCTTAACTATCTTGCACTCGTTCTCGCCCTCGCGCTTATCGGATGCACCAATCCGGGTAGCGAAGAGCGCGAAAAGGCGAGCGCGGCATTTCGTGCAAACCTCCTAGAGGAGACGACGGCGTGGCAGGCGACGAATCCGCCCCCCTATCGTCTTGCGCAGATACTCGATTTAGCCCACGAACGCACCCTCAAGCTCACGGAACAAGATCTCGCCGCACAACTCGCGCGAATTGATCGGGCAACCGCCTTCTCGGTATTCCTCCCGAATCTTGAACTTTCCCTCGGACGCGAAGTCTACCACGGGCGCGGCGATTTCCCTGCCCTTTCTCCCATTGGACTCAAGGCGAACCGCATTTGGGCGAATCAGCAGTCTATGATGCTCACTCAGAGCGTATTCACGCCTGCCGCGTGGGTTATGTTCGCGGAAACCGCGTACGGCATTCGCATTAGGGATATCGTCCGTGAGCGCGCCCAAGAAGTGCTCGACGCACAAATTGCCGCGCTCTTTTATCGTGCAGTTCTCTCTGAGCGGCTCGTCGAGACTTACCGCTTGCAAGTGGCGAGTGGCGAAGCCCTCACAAATCGCGTCATCCGTTTGACGGACGAAGGTTATGCTCGCGAAGGCGACAAAGCCCGCGCACTTGCCCGCCTCGCCAATGACACGCTCAATCTGCGCGAAGCAGAAGACCAGCGCGAAGATGCCCGCATAAAACTCTGCGAAGTGGTCCGTCTCTGGCCACTAACCGAGAAAGACGGCAATACCCAAACCAACCTCTTTGATGGAGCAAGCCTTCTCGTCGTAAAGAGCGGCATTTTTGAAAACCTCAGCACCGAGGAGTGCGTCTGGCGTGGACTTCTGACGCGCAAAGACCTATATGCGGGCGACCAAACCATCGAGCTTCGTAAGGCGCAAGTCCTCGAAGCACTCGCAAACTTCCTGCCCAATGTCGTCTTAGGTGGCGGCGGACTCAACCAAGGGGTCGGTACTGCCGCGCTTCACGGCTGGGGCGGCGGACTCATCGGCGTATGGTCCGCCTTTGAGGGCTTTCGTACCGTGCAGGAATATCGTGCGGCACGCGCCAAGAAAGAAGCGGAATTCAAATTGCAAGAAGACCGTATGCTCGCCGTCGTCACCGCCGTCGCCGAAGCCCACCGCAATCTCAAGCGGTGCCAAGTGCAACTCCACGCGGCAAAAGAAGCCGCCACAGCGGCGGAAACCGACTACTCTGAAACCGAGCGGTGCTATTCTGAAGGCGAGGAAACTCTTTCAACCGTACTCGATAAGCTCGCAGTAAAAGATGCCGCGAGTGTGCAGTATATCGCAGCGGAATATTCTGCCGCGCTCGCGGAAGTCGCCCTACGCCAAGCAATGGGCATTGGAATCTTTGAGGAAGTAAAGAAATGAAAAAGACCACAATTGCTTTAGTAAGTGCCGCGCTACTCGCGCTCGTAAACGGATGCGGGAAGTCCGAGCCTCCTGCCGAACGCGTGCTGCCGCTCGTAAAAGTAGGGACGGCGCGGCAGAATGTCCCCTTCACGGACTCCCTGAAGGCGCAGGGGACGGTCCGCACCAAGAACTCGGCTACAGTTTCCGCACGAATGCCTGGTACAATTGACGCGATTCTCGTCGAGGAAGGCGCGGCAGTTGAAAAAGGCGCGGCACTCTTTCGCGTAGATCAAGAGAATCTCGCAAACGCCGTGCGCGTCGCCCAAGATGACCAGAGACTCGTGGCGGCGAAACTCGCGCAGGCAAAAGCCCAAAATGAGAAGGCATCATTGGATAGCGTCCGTATGAAGCGCCTCTTTGATTCCAAGGCGGTCACAAAAGACCAGTGGGAAAAAGCGGATGTCGCCTCAAAGATGAGTGCCGCCGCGTTTGAAGCCGCGCAAGCAGCGGTGACGAAGGCGGAAACCGCCCTTTCCATCGCCCAGAAGAACCTCGCGGACTCCGAAGTGCGCGCTCCGTTCGCGGGGGTCATCACGCACAAGTACAAGGACGCGGGCGACTATGTCGGACCTGGCGTGCCCGTCTTCGCGATGGATGACCCCAATGTCTATGAACTCAGCCTCGTACTCAATGCCGCGCGATATGAGCGTGTCGTAGAAGGCGAGACAGAAATTGTTCTCGCGGGAACTACCAACGCCGTGAAAGTCACTTACAAAGCGCCGCGCGTGAATCCCGTGACACGCACCTTTGAGATTCGCGCGGCAATCACAAAAAGTGCCGCGCTCGCGCCGGGTATGATTGTGGACTGCGAAGTCGTCTTCGGACGGCGCGTGGCGCAGGGCGTGCCCACGACAGCGGTCGCTCCGCGCGGAGGCTCTAATGCCCTCTTCAAGGTCGTCGATGGCAAGGTCGTTCGAGTCGCTGTGGAAACGGGCTGGACGACGGACGGATGGCTTGAGATTCGTGCGCCTAAGCTAGAAGAGAAGGATGAAATCATCCTTGAGGGAATGCTCCTCGTAAATGAGGGCGATGAAGTGAGGACTTGCCATGTTTCTGAGTGATACCGCAATAAAGAAGCCCGTCCTTACCCTCGTCGCACTCATCGTGCTGATGATGTTCGGCTTCTTGGCGGTACGGACAATTGGTGTAGATACGCTCCCCAATGTCGTCGTGCCGTATGTCTCTATCTCGGTGGTGTATCCAGGCGCCTCGCCTGAAGAAATTGAGACCTCCGTCGCGAAGCCCATCGAGGATGCAGTCGTGCAGGTGGACGGACTCAAGCACATCACCTCGACTTGCGCGAACAACTTCTGCCAAGTTATGCTCGAGTTCAACCTCGACCGCGACCAAGATGTCGCCGCAGCAGATGTGCGCGAGAAAATAAGCGCGATTGAAGGCGACTTGCCGACGACCGCCGAAAAGCCACAGGTTCTCAAATACGACATTAACGCAATTCCCGTCGTCACCGTGGCCCTCACAGGCGACCGCACAATCGAGGAACTCTACGATTATGCCGACCAGGAGCTTTCTGACCGCTTCTCAACGGTGGCGGGTGTCGCGAGTGTGGAACTCATTGGTGGCGAAGAGCGTGAAGTCATTGTCTCAGTCGACCGCGAGAAGCTCGCCGCGTCAGGGCTCACCCTCGCGGAAGTCGTGGAGAAAGTCGGCAAGGGCAACCTGAAACTCCCCTCAGGACAAATCTCGGACCGCGCAAGCGAAGTTTCCCTTACCTTTGATGCTCAAGGGGCTACACCTGCCGCGCTCGGCGACATTGAACTTGGCGCACCCCGTGGAGCACGCATTTACCTGCGCGATGTCGCCACCTTCGCCTTTGGGACGAAGCGTCCCGAGTCCCTCGCCTATAATGACGGCGTGCCCGCGATCGTCATTAAGATAACAAAACGCGGCGAAGCCAACGCGGCACGCACCGTCGACGGAATCCGCAGTGTCTACGAAGAAGCGCGGCAGAGTCTGCCAGGCGGGATGTCCCTCAGCTGGGTGCGGGACGACGGAGCCTATGTGCACGCGACCGTGGATGGCGGCGTGAGTTCCATTTGGCAGGGCGTTTTGCTGACGGGCCTCGTGCTTCTGCTCTTTTTGGCAGACTGGCGCACGGCTCTCACCGCCTTCGTATCGATTCCGATTACGATTATCATTTCCCTCATCGCCTTCTCGGTGTATGGCTATACAGCGAATGTGATTACGATGAACGCAATTGGCATCTCAGTCGGCATTCTCGTCGCGAACTCAATTGTGGTTCTTGAGAACATCGCGGCAAAACCTGGCGATGTCGCGAAAGCCACAAGCGAAATTGCCCTCGCCGTCACCGCCTCAGCACTCACCAATGTTGTCGTATTCTTACCTATCGCCACGATGAAGACAATGGCAGGACGCTTCTTTGTTCCGTTTGCCATTGTGGTCACTGCGTCTACTTTCGCGTCCCTTCTCGTCTCCTTTACCCTCACACCAATGATGGCAAAGGCTCTTGCGGGCAAAGGCGAGAGCGTGAATCGCTTCTTGGCGCGAATCTTCAAGCCTTGGAACACCTGCTATGCCGCGCTAGAGCGCGGCTACACGAAGTCCCTCGCGGCAGTTTTGCGGCGACCGAAAATGTGGCTCGCGGTCTTCTCGGGAATCACCCTCGCCCTCTTTGCGCTTCTTACGCCGCATGTGAAGTCGGACTTTGTACCGACAATGGATAAGGGGGAACTATCCGTGACCCTCGAGTTCCCTGCCGATTCTAACCTAGACCACTCCTCGGCGCGAGCACAAGACATTGCCGCGAAGATAAATGCTCTGAGGCTCTCAGACGGCAAGCCCTTCATCATCCACTGCCTCGTCACAGCAGGTCGAACCCAAGGCGTGCTCGGGCAAGTCAGTCGCGGCAGTTATCTCGCGGAAATCAACCTCGTCCTCACACCAATGGGGCAACGCCGCGAAACTATAGAAGACATAGCAAGTCTCATTCGAAAGTGCCTCGAATCTGAGCCCGATGTCCTTACCTCCGCGCTCGTGCCTTCCGTCGTCGGAGGCTCTGCACAGTCCCTGCAACTCAAGATTCTAGGTGACGATATGGACGAATTGCAGAAGCTCGGCTTGCATACGGCAAATACGCTAAGAGGCAACCCCTGCGCAACGGATGTCGCGCATAACATCCGTCCTGGCCGTCCTGAATTGCGAATTCACCCCAACCGCGCCGTACTCAATGACCTCGGGCTTACGCCATATTTGCTCGGACTCAACCTGCGCGCGGCAGTTGCGGGCTTAACTCCCGCGACATTCACCCAAGGTGACCGCTCATATGATATTCGCGTAAGGTATGACCAGAAGAATGGACTCGAACAAGTGGAAGAGATGAACTTCCCAGGGCCTGAGGGGCGCCCGTTCGTCCTCGGAACTGTCGCGAGCGTTGAACGCAAAATGCAACCCATCCAAATTGTCCGTGGCGAAAAACGCCGCGCGGCGATTGTCTACGCCAACAACGCGGCGGGGCACGGACTCGGCGAGACGATTAACGCGGCACTTTCGGCGGTGGAAGGTCAATTGCCGCGCAATTACACGACGCTCCTCGGCGGAATGTCCGAGTATATGCAGGAGGCGTTTGATGAGTTTGGGCTCGTCACTTTCGTTGCCATTGCCCTCACTTACCTGCTACTCGCGGCAATTTTGGAGTCGTGGGCACTGCCCTTCGTGATTCTCTTCACAATTCCATTCAGCTACCTCGGCATTTTCGCGGCAATTGCGCTTACAGGGACGACACTTTCCATCTTCGGACTCCTCGCGGGCATTATGCTCGTCGGCGTGGTCGTGAACGCGGCAATTTTGCTCATAGACGAATGGCGACGCACTCACGATATGCTCGCGGCGGCACAGGCGAAGTTCCGTCCGATTCTCATGAGTTGCGCGGCGGCACTCTTCGGAATGCTCCCTATGGCACTTGGCGGAGGCCTCGGATGCGAGTTGCGGCAATCGATGGGCATAGGATCCGTCGGCGGCATCCTCGTCTCCTCGCTTGTCTCGCTCTACTTCATCCCCGCTCTCTGCAAAGCAAAGAAGCAGCGTTAGTTTCCCTCACGCAAAGATCAAAGGTAGGGCGGGCAGTCCCTTGCCCGCCGCAAAAAGAACCCGTGTAGCGAGAAAGAATCGGGCGAAGTGGTAGGGTCGCGCGTCCCTGCGCGACCGCAGTGCTCGAGATTATAAACTCCGAGGGGCAACAAAAGCTTCGCTAACGCTACGCGGGGAGGCTTCGCGACAACTCGCCAATACTTTCTGAGACTTCGAGTTTTGCCGTCGACCGTGTTTATGCCTGACAACATGCGGCACGGCGGGCGGCAACTCTGGTCGAGCTCGTCGCGTCG
>CAVLAC010000004.1:0-36346 GCA_963661055.1 bacterium
GAGCCGCTCCGCTCCTCTCGTGCAACCCCCGCCCCTCGCCGCCTGCAACGGGGCGGAAGGGACTCCGCCCCCTACCAGCCGAACAGCGTAACATAGGTAGGGCGGGCAAGGGACTGCCCGCCCTACCTATCCGTGTCAATCCGTGAAATCCGTGGTGATAATAGAATCAAGCGATTGAAGGCGGCGAGGGTCGGGCGACACCCGCACGAGCCGCCCTCCACTTCTCTGCGAACTCTGCGACTCTGCGTGAGATAAAAGATGGCGAGTCGCTGGTGAGGAAAAGTGCACACGAGTGGGGCGAAATATGGTATAATATAAGTCAATTTCCTATTAGGAGTATACGATGATTTTGTTGCTTGGTTCCGCGGCGTATTCGCCGTTCAGGATGGACGCTTTGAAAGACGCGATTGCGAAGTTAGACCCGAGTCTTGGGCCGCTCGCTATTGACGCCCGCTGGGTGTATGCCGTTGAACTGACTTCCGCAGCGTTTGATGCTGAAGAACTTAAGCGCGCAGCTATCCTCCTAAATGCCGAGGGGGACTGCGATGGCGCGGACTTCTTTGTCACGCCACGCAAAGGCACGATCTCTCCGTGGAGCTCGAAGGCGACGGATATTTTCCGTAACTGCGGACTCAAGAGCATTCTTCGTGTAGAGCGCGGCATTCGCTTCAAGGTGAACTACCTCGCGCCGAAGCCGTGGAAAGCTCTGAAGGACTTGCGTGAATCTGCCGCGATCGCGGCACTTTATGACAAGATGACGGAAGGCGTGTACACCGACCTCAGCGACCTCTTTGAGGAAGGCGAGCCGCGTCCAGGGCGCACCTACGATGTCTTGGGTAAGGGCGTGGAGGCGATTCGTGCCGCGAATGAAGAGTTGGGGCTTGCGATTTCCGAGCCTGAGATGGCGTATCTCGCGAAGAGTTTTGCTGCGGCGGGACGCAATCCGACGGATACCGAGCTTGTGATGTTTGGGCAGGTTAATTCTGAGCACTGCCGCCATAAGATCTTTGGTGCCGAGTTCATTATTGATGGCAAGAAGCAGAAAGAGTCCCTCTTTGGGATGATTAAGAACACCCACAAGAAGCGTCCGCAAGATACGCTTTCCGCCTACTCGGATAATTCGGCGGTCGTGAAGGGCTTCCCGACGGAAGTATTTGCAATCAACCCGAAGACGAATGCCTACGCCTTCAAGAAGGACGATGTCGACCAGCTGATGAAAGTCGAGACCCACAACCATCCGACAGCGATATCTCCGTTTCCTGGCGCGGCAACGGGTGTGGGCGGCGAGATTCGCGATGAGGCGGCGACGGGCACAGGCTCGCGGACTGTCGCGGGTATTTGTGGCTTTATGGTCTCGAACCTGCGCATTCCGGGTTGTCCTCAGCCGTGGGAGCGCGTTTTCGCGGACTTCCCGAAGCGGCTTGCGACGCCCTTGCAGATTATGACCGACGGACCCCTCGGCGGCGCGGCATTTGGTAATGAATTTGGGCGTCCGCAACTTTGCGGGTTCTTCCGCACCTATGAAGGTGAAGTCGCGGGTGAATTGCGCGGCTACCATAAGCCGATTATGCTCGCGGGCGGTATGGGAGTTATCCGTCATTCGCAAGTCCTGAAGCAGGAAGTCAAGGTTGGGGCGCTCATCGTGCAGATTGGCGGACCCGCTATGCGGATTGGTCTTGGCGGTGGCGCGGCCTCCTCGATGATGACGGGCACGAATTCGGAAGCCCTCGACTTCAATTCCGTCCAGCGCGGCAATGCCGAGATGCAACGGCGGTGCCAAGGCGTGATTGACGCGTGCGCGGCACTGGGTAAGGCAAACCCAATTTTCTCCATCCACGATATTGGCGCGGGCGGACTTTCCAACGGATGCCCCGAGCTCGTGGAGAAGACAGGCGGCAAGTTTGAGCTCCGTAAGGTTCATAACGAAGAAAAATCTATGAGCCCGATGGAGATTTGGTGCTGTGAGGCGCAAGAGCGGTATGTGCTCGCGCTGAAACCTGCCGCGAAGGCATTCTTTGAGGAACTCTGTGCGCGTGAGCGGTGCCCCGTCGCTTTCATTGGTGTTGCGACAGGCGATGGACGGCTCGTTCTTGAGGATGAACACTTCCACGATAATCCGATTGATATGGATATCCAAGTGCTCCTCGGCAAACCGCCGCGAATGGTGCGCAATGTGAAGCATGTGAAGAAGTCTCACGCGGCAACTAACTTCGAGGGCGTGAAGACAATGGACGCCCTCAGCCGCGTCCTTCACCTGCCGGCTGTCGCGGATAAGACCTTCCTTATTACGATTACAGACCGCTCCGTCACAGGGCGCGTCGCGCGTGATCAGATGGTGGGCAAGTACCAGCTCCCCGCGGCGGATTGTGCGGTGACGACGATGGGCTATAAGACCTATGAAGGGCAGGCGATGTCCACGGGTGAACGCACCCCCATCGCGCTTTTGGATGGCCCCGCCTCTGGGCGTATGGCGATAACGGAAGCGCTTACCAACCTCGCGGCGGCGGATGTCGGTTCGATTGACCAGGTGCGGCTTTCGGCGAACTGGATGGCCCCGTGCGGCGAGCCTGGCGAGGACGCGATTCTCTATGATACCGTGAAGGCGGTCGGGCTCGATTTTTGTCCGAAACTTGGGGTCTCCATCCCTGTGGGCAAGGACTCCTGCTCGATGCATACGACTTGGACGGACGCGGAGGGCAAGCAACAGAAGCAAGTTGCGCCGCTCTCGCTCGTCGTCTCGGCTTTTGCGCCTGTTAAGGATGTGCGGCTTACGCTAACACCTGATTTGAAGGCTGACCCTGAAGGCGAGGCTTCGTTCCTCGTCTATGTCGACCTGGCGAACGGGGAGTATCCGTTGGGGGCGACGGCACTCGCGCAGGTGTATGGCGAACTCGGGAATTGCCACGCCGATGCGGACGCGGCACTTTTGAAGCGGTTCTTCAACGCGATGCAGGAAATTGTAAAGGGACGCCTCGCACTCGCCTATCACGACCGTAGTGATGGTGGTCTCGTCGTCACTTTGGCAGAAATGGCTGTCACGGGCGGACGCGGCATTGTCGTGAAGTTGCCTGAGGGCGATGCACTGGAGCAACTCTTCAATGAACAGCCTGGCGCGGTGCTCCAAGTCAGCGAAAAGAATCTCAGCACCGTCCTTAAGATTTTCCAGAAGGCGCGTGTTCCCGCGTCCCTTATTGGTGGTGTTTCGCGCTCGCAGCGTTTCTTTGAGATTTTCGTCGGCTCGCGGCAGGCGATTGATACGGATCTCACGTGGCTACGCCGCGCGTGGAGTGAGACGACCTATCGTATGCAGGCGTTGCGCGATAATCCCGTCACGGCGCGTGAAGAATATGATAATGCGCTTGATGAGGCCGACCCTGGACTCAGCTTCCATCTCACCTACGACCCTGACGAGAAGATTACGAAGGGTAAGGCGAAAGGCGAAACGCCGCGCATTGCCGTTTTGCGTGAGCAGGGCGTGAATGGGCATATTGAAATGGCGGCGGCATTTGCACTCGCGGGCTTTGACGCGGTGGATGTGCATATGTCGGACCTCATTGCGGGGCGCGTCGATTTGGCGGACTTCCGTGGGCTTGTCGCGTGCGGCGGGTTCAGCTACGGCGATGTGCTCGGCGCGGGCTCGGGCTGGGCGCGGTCCATCCTCTTTAACTCGCGGCTGAAGGAGATGTTCAAGACCTTCTTTGCGCGCAAGGATACTTTCTCGCTCGGCGTTTGCAATGGCTGTCAGATGCTTTCGCAGCTCAAGGACATTATTCCGGGTGCGGAAGGGTGGCCGCGCTTTGTGCGGAACATCTCTGAGCAGTTCGAGGCGCGGTATGCCACAATTGAGATTGAGCCGTCGCCTTCCATCTTCTTCAAGGGAATGGAAGGTTCGCGGCTCCCGATTGCGGTTGCCCACGGCGAGGGACGCGTGTGGACGGCGGGCGAAACGCCTTCCATTTGTGCCGCGCACTATGTGGACGGACGCGGCAACGCGACGACGCGCTATCCGTATAACCCGAATGGCTCTATTGGCGGTCAGACGGCGTTCACCTCGAAAGATGGACGCGCCACGATTATGATGCCGCACCCTGAGCGCGGCTTTCGTGCTTGCCAGTTGAGCTATAACCCAGGGGTCTTCAAGGTTGACGGACCTTGGATGCGGATGTTCCGTAACGCCTACGCTTTCGCGGTGGGTGCCCAGAAGTAAACAATTTCAAGAATAGGAGTATAAAAATGAGAGATGTTCCATATAAGACATATTTGAGCGAGAATGAGTTGCCGACCGCGTGGTACAATATGCGGGCGGATATGAAGCAGAAGCCAGCGCCGATGCTCGACCCCGCGACGCACCAGCCCGTTACGGCGGAGCAACTCGAGAAGATTTTCTGCAAGGAGAGCGTCCGTCAGGAACTCGACGACAAGACGGCGTACTTCCCGATTCCTGAGGAAGTGCTGAAGTTTTATAAGATGTACCGTCCGTCGCCGCTCATCCGCGCCTACTTCTTGGAGAAGGCGCTCGGCACGCCCGCGAAAATCTATTACAAGTTCGAGGGCAACAATACATCGGGCTCGCATAAGCTCAATAGTGCCATTGCTCAGGCGTATTACGCGAAGGCGCAGGGCATTACGGATGTCACGACTGAGACGGGCGCGGGGCAGTGGGGCACGGCGCTCTCGATGGCGAGTGCGTTCTTTGGGCTTAATTGCCATGTGTATATGGTGAAGTGCTCGTATGAGCAGAAGCCATTCCGCCGTGAAGTGATGCGCACCTATGGCGCGGATGTCACGCCGTCGCCCTCGATGCTGACAGAGATTGGTCGCAAGATTAATGCGGAGCACCCTGGCACGACAGGCTCGCTTGGCTGCGCAATTTCTGAGGCTGTCGAAGCGGCGGTTACCTTGCCGAATGCGCGGTATTTGCTTGGGAGCGTCCTTAATCAGGTCTGCCTCCATCAGTCCATCATTGGTCTTGAGACAAAGACGGCACTCGATAAGCTCGGCGTTAAGCCCGATGTCATTATTGGGTGCGCGGGCGGTGGCTCGAATCTCGCGGGTCTTATCGCGCCTTTTATGGGCGAGAAGTTGCGCGGCGAGGCGGACTACCGTTTCGTGGCGGTCGAACCCGCGAGCTGTCCGTCGTTTACGCGCGGACGCTTCGCGTATGACTATTGCGATACGGGGCGGGTCTGCCCGCTCCAGAAGATGTATACGCTCGGGAGCGGCTTTATTCCGTCCGCGAACCACGCGGGTGGGCTTCGCTACCACGGTATGAGCGCGACACTTTCGGAACTCTACAACCAGAAGCTCCTCGATGCGGTCAGCTACGAGCAGACGAAGGTCTTTGAGGCGGCGACTTACTTTGCGCGTGTCGAGGGCACATTGCCCGCGCCTGAGTCTTCTCACGCGATTCGCGCGGCAATTGATGAGGCGCTTCGTTGCAAGGAAACGGGCAAGGCGGAAACGATTGTCTTTGGTTTGACGGGCACGGGCTACTTCGATATGTATGCTTATGCCGCGTATAATGACCACACGATGACGGACTACATTCCGACCGAGGCTGATTTGGCGAAGGGCTTTGCGGCACTTCCCCAAGTTTAAGGTCTTGCGAGGTGGCTCAAGGTTTGTTATAATACAGTCTAGATAATTTGAAAGCGCTCTATCTATTCATCGATGGCGTAGGTCTACGCGAAGCGGCGACGGATAACCCCGTGAACGCCGAGGTGTGTCCTACGCTCTATAGGCTTATCGTGAAACACGGTAAGCCCATCGATGCGTGTTTGGGCGTGGATGGACCGCCGCAGTCCGCGACGGGGCAGGCGACGATGTTCACGGGCGTAAACTGTCCGCAAGCAATGGGACATCATTGCGAGGGCTTCCCAGGTCCGTCGCTCCGTGCGATTATCCAGACGAATAACATCTTTTTGGAGCTCAAGAAGCGCGGCAAGAAAGTGCGGTTCGCGGACGCATTTCTTTCTGAGAATGTGGACGAGATTGCCGCGCGGCGGTTTAAGAGTGTGACGACGGTTATGGCGCTTACGGCACCTGAGACCATCTCGACGCTCGCCGATATACAGTCCGACCACGCGCTAATGCAAGATTTGACGCGTGAGACGATCCAAGACCGCTATCCCGATATTCCTATCATTACGCCCCAGCGTGCGGCGATGCAACTCTACCAAATTGCCGCGCAGAATGACTTTACGCTGTATGAGTTCTTCCAGACGGATGTCTCGGGGCACTCGATGGACTATCTGAGAGCCTGCACGGTTTTGCGCACCTACGATGCCTTTTTGACGACGCTCGTACGCTTTACTGAAGCGGCGGGCATTACGCTTGTGATGACAGCGGATCACGGCAACATTGAGAATATGAGTGAGCGTGGGCATACCCGCAATCCTGTTCCTTTCATTGTATTTGGTCCAAAGGAACGCGCGATTCGTGCGCGGGTAGAGTCCCTCGCGGATGTCACGCCCGCCTTGCTCGCGGCATATGATGGCACTTTAACTTCACCGACACCCTAATAAGGAGATAAATCATGACAAAGAAAACAGCAAAGCGTCCTGAATTCCAAGCCCCGATGAATGCCTTATGGGAGGTTTACGAGGGCATTGCGGGTAAGCCCGATATTGTCGCGATTGCGTGGGAGCGTGAAGAGGGCAAGGTTTATCGCTATGATTTGCCGATTCCGAAGCGTCTTTGCCCTGAGGCGGTCGCTCATGTGCGTCATGTCGTTGAGCGCATTACGAAGTTTATCGTTTGGGCGGCGGGCGGCTGGAAGCTCTATTTGGCGGGCCCCGACGAAATTGTGAAGCCTGTCGCGGCAGCGTACACGAAGAAGGGTGCGCGCGCGTTTGATTGGGACTTCTTTACCTCTATTTATGGACGCCCCGTTGAGGCGGTCATTGTGCCTCTTAAGAAGATGCCTGAGATGACCGAGAAACTTCAGCGCGTCAAAACTGTCTCTGACGGCTGCCGCATTGGCTTTGACCTCGGGGCTTCGGACTTCAAGATTTCCGCCCTCAAGAATGGTGAAGTCGTCTTCTCAAAGGAGTTTCCGTGGGACCCGCGCAATGCGTCCGACCCGAACTACCATTATACGAAGCTCACGCTGGGTCTCAAGGAAGCGGCGAAGGCTTTGCCGCGTGTGGACGCGATTGGCGGCTCCACGGCGGGGACGCTGGTCGGACAAAAGATGGGCATTGCCTCGCTTTTCCGTGCGGTGAAGGAGAAGAATCCGAAGAAGTTTCCTGAAGCGCAAAATCTTTTCTACCGCATTGAGGCGGACTGGGGCGTCCCGTTCGCGATTTATAATGACGGCGATGTCACGGCTCTCGCGGGTATGATTACGATGGGGCGCAAGGGCATCCTCGGTGTCGCGATGGGCTCTTCTGAAGCAGTAGGCTATGTCGACCCGAAGGGGGCAATGACGGGACGCATTAGCGAGCTCGCGTTTGCGCCTGTGGACTTCAATCCGAAAGCGCCGCGTGATGAATGGAGCGGTGACGCGGGCGTGGGGGCAATGCTCTTCTCGCAACAGGCGGTGGATTGGCTTGCGCGGGCGGAAGGCTTTGAATTTGCCGCGTCGATGGCGCTTCCTGAGCGCTTGAAAGTCGTGCAGGCGGCGATGGAGAAGGGTGATGCGCGGGCGTTGCGGGTCTTCGTGGAAATCGGACGCTTCTTGGCGCACGCGATCCCGTGGTATCACGAATTCTACGACTACTCTAATATGATGGTGCTCGGACGCGTCACTTCGGGGCTCGGCGGCGAAGTCATTTTGGAGACGGCGCGGACGATGCTGAAGGATGTCTATCCTGAGTGGGCGGAAAAGATTGATGTCTTTATGCCCGACGAGAAAGCGCGGCGCTTGGGGCAGTCCGTCGCCGCCGCGCAGATTCCCCAAATCAAGAAGGGGGCGCGTTAAGTATGAGCGAACGCGATTATACGGCGGCGGAACTTGCCGCGAAAACTGCCGCGCTCGGGATTGCGGACGCGACGAGCATTACGCGCTATGGCTCGGGGCACATCAACGACACCTTCAAAGTCGAAACGAAGGGTGGGGCGCGGTATATTTTGCAACGCATTAATACGGAGATATTCAATCCGACAATCCTCAAGCGCACGATTTTGCGTGTTACGGAGTTTCTTAAGAAGAAGAATGTACCCTCCCTTGAAGTCGTCGCTTATGAAAATGAGTGGCGACTTTATAAGTTCCTTGAGGGATATGTCTCGCGGGATGTCGTGAGCGAACCTGCTCAGGCGTATGATGTGGGGCGGGCATTTGCGAAGTTCCAGAACGACCTTGCGGATATTCCCCCGCCGCGCCTTGATGACATTATCCCGAAGTTCCACGACACCCCCGACCGCCTGCGGCAATTGGATGACGCGATTCGCTCGGATGTAAAGGGTCGCGTAAAGGATGTTACAGCCGAACTCGCCTTTGTTGAAGCGCGGCGCGCGGCGGCGAGTCGTATTGTTGACCTTATGGCGGCGGGGAAAATCCCTGAGCGCGTCACTCATAACGATACGAAAATTAATAATGTCCTCATTGCGCCTGATGGAACAGCTGTCGTCATTGACCTTGATACGGTAATGCCTGGCTCGGCTCTCTATGACTTCGGCGATATGGTCCGTACGGCGACTGCTGCGGCGGCAGAGGATGAGAAAGATTTGACAAAAGTAGGCTCAAAGATCGCGTATTTTGACGCGCTCGCGAAGGGTTATCTCGAAGGCGCGAAGTTCCTCAACGCGGCAGAAAGAGCCAACCTCGTCTTCTCGGGGCAACTCGCTACTTTTGAAGTCGGCGTCCGTTTCTTAACAGACTATCTTGTCGGCGACACCTATTTCCACACAGCCTACCCTGAACACAACTTGGTGCGTGCGCGCAACCAGTTTAGGATGGTTGAATCTTTGGAATCGCAAGCCTCAGCGTATGAGGAAATCGTAAATAAATACAGTTAAGGATACTGAAATCAAATGAAAAACAAGAAATTGTTTTTGGTGGCTGCGACCGTAATGGGTGCGGCGGGTGTTTTTGCGGAAGCCGCATCGGGCGGCTCTGCGGATGTTGCGGCGAGCTTCACGCCAGAAGAGCTTTCGCTTGCCCACAAGATGACGCTTCTCGCGTTGCAGATAGGTCTTATCCTATTCGCCGCGAAAATTGGTGGCGTGGTAGCCTCCCTCTTTAAGCTACCTTCCGTCCTCGGCGAATTGGCGGCGGGTGTTTTGATTGGACCTTGGTGTTTGGGTGGTATTGGTTTTGGTGATGGACTCTTTAAATACGGACTCTTTCGTGGTGCCGAACTCGAGCTCATCAAGCAGGCGACGGGCAATGCGCCGTTTGCGGTGACGCCTGAGCTTTACGGAATCTGTACCATCGCGAGCGTCGTCCTTTTGTTCCTCTCGGGCATTGAGACGAACCTGAAGATGTTCTTGAAGTTCGCGTTTGCGGGCTCCCTTGTGGGTGTTGGCGGCGTTGTCGCGAGCTTCCTCTTCGGCGACCTCTGCGCGGTCTACCTCTTGCCAAAGTTCCTGCCAGATACCTTTGGCTATCTCGCAGTGGACGCTCAGGCGAGCCTCCTCAAGGCAATTATGGATCCCGCGCCGATGTTTATGGGTATTATGGGTACGGCGACTTCCGTCGGCATTACGGCGCGTATTCTTTCTGAGCGCCGCAAGATGGATACCCCCGAAGGTGTGACGATTATGGCGGGCGCGGTCATTGACGATGTGCTCGGTATTATCGTCCTCGCCATTGGTATGGGCATCATTGCCGCCCAGACTTCGGCGGGAGCCGCCGCGAAGAAGGGTGTCGAGTGGTCCGCGATTGGTATGGTCGCCCTTAAGGCGTTCGGCATTTGGCTTGGCGGTACTGTCATTGGCATTGTCCTTGCGCGGCGCATTTCGTGGCTTCTTAAGCTTTTTAAGAGCCCCATCGCTATTGCGACACTCGCGTTCGGACTTTCCCTCGTTATTGCGGGGCTTTTCGAAGCGATGGGTCTTACGCTCATCATTGGTGCGTATGTGATGGGTCTTGCGCTGAGCCGTACGGACCTCAAGTACATCATCCAAGAGAACCTGCAATCGGTTTACACCTTCCTCGTGCCTATCTTCTTCTGTGTGATGGGTATGATGGTGGACTGCAAGGCACTCTGCTCGCGTCCTGTTCTTGAGTTTGGCGCGATTTACACGGGTCTCGCCGTGCTCGCGAAGATAATTGGTTGCGCGATTCCATCCCTCTTCTGTGGCTTCAACCTTCGCGGCTCTTTGCGCGTTGGCGCGGGTATGATTCCGCGTGGCGAAGTCGCCCTCATTATCGCGGGCATTGGCGTTTCCACAATGGTAAACGGCAAGCCGATTTTGAGTCAGGAAGTCTTTGGTATCGGTATTCTGATGACGCTCATCACGACCATCGTCGCACCGCCCGCCCTCGTCGGACTCTTCGTCTCCCACAAGAATGGCGTGCGCCATCCGCGTGAAACTACGGCGGACTCCCGTGAAATTAGCTTTGAACTGAGCTCGCCCGATTTGGCGGACTTCATGCTCGATAAACTCGTCTCTGAGTTCCGTTCTGAGGGCTTCTTCACCTGCCTCCTCTCGCAGGAAGGCACGATTTGGGAAGTAACGATGGACGGCATTGAAATTGCGCTTCGCCGCGAAGAAAGCCGCATTTGCGTACAGTGCACCCCCGCCGAAGAGGCGATGGTGATGACCGCGTGGATGGAAGTCGCGAGCTGCATGAATGACCTCGTGCGTGAAATTGCTAAGCCCATCCGTAAGGAAGATGTTGGCAAGCTGCTAGAGTCCGTCAGCCCCGTCGAAAAGGGACACGAGGGCGTGCGCGGTTATTTGCGTCACTTCGTGATGATTCCTGACTTCTCGGCTTCCACGAAGGAAGAGGCGATTACGAAGCTCGTCAATGAAATTGCCGCAGCGTGTCCGCAACATGTGCCAGACGCGAAAGCCGCCGTTGCCGCCGTTATGCGCCGCGAGGCTTCTATGCCGACGGGGCTTGACCACGGTATTGCCGTCCCTCACGGACGCGACACCTCCGTTAAGGGGGTAGTCGGCGCGGTGGCGATTGTTTCGCCGACCTGCTCCATCGCTGACTATGAGACGATTGATAATAGCGCAGTGCGCATTCTCGTGTTGACGCTCGCGAATGAGGGCGGGCAGACCCCGTACCTCAAGCTGATGAGCTTCATTTCGCGTGCATTGCGCGTTAATAAGGGCGTTGAGACGCTGATGGCGTGCCACACGGCGGACGAAATGCGCCGCTTCTTCAAGAAGGCGAAGTGATAAAGAGTGATACAATCGCGGCAGTTGCGACACCTCCTGGCAAAGGGGGTGTCGCGATTGTTCGTGTATCAGGCATTGCCGCGTGGGATATCGCGGCGGCGCTTACGGGAATTACCCCCGAACCGCGCAAGGCGCATTGGGCACGCTTTAAGTTGAACGGACACCTCCTCGATGAGGGACTTCTCTTGGCATTTAAGGCTCCCTATTCCTATACAGGCGAGGATGTCGTGGAGTTTCATTGCCACGGCGGACTCGTCACCCCGAAGCGCATCCTTGAGGCTTGCTATACGCTTGGGGCACGCCCTGCTGAACGCGGCGAATTTACCCGCCGCGCCTTTTTGAATGGCAAGCTCTCGTATGAACAGGCGCAGGGCGTCTTAGATATTATTGAGGCGCGGACTTCCCGTGCGGCGGACGCGGCACTTTCGAGTTTAGGCGGCAGTGCCACGCGGCGCTTGAAGGATCTTTATTCTCAAATTCTCGATGTCGCCGTGCGTGTTGAGTATGCGCTTGATGTTGATGAAGGCGAATTGCCTGAGGACTTTTGGGCGAGCATTGTTTCCGCTTGTGACGCATGTGCCGCGAATTGTGCGGCGGAATATGCGAAGGGACGCGAAAAGCGACTTTTGCGTGAAGGGGTGCTCGTTGTTTTGGCGGGACCTCCCAATGTTGGCAAAAGTTCCCTTATGAATGCGCTTCTTGGCGAAGCCCGTGCTATTGTGAGCGATACGCCAGGCACAACCCGCGACACAATTGAGGAAGGGCTCTCTGTTGATGGATGGCCCGTGCGGCTCGTGGATACGGCGGGATTGCGCGAAACGACGGACGCAATTGAGGCGGAAGGGGTCCGTCGCACAAACTCCCTTATTGAGAAGGCAGATATTATCCTTAATCTAGACCCGAACCCGACTGCACCTTGCGCGGCGAAAGAGATTCGTCTGCATACGAAATGTGACTTGGGGCGCGGCGACGGACTGAATGTTTCGGCAAAAACAGGTGAGGGGCTGGAGGAGCTCCGACAGGCTCTCGCGGCGAAAATTGTGCAGCTGGTGGCTGCACAAAATGAGACTGCGCCCGACAACTCTGAAAAAGCGAGCGCGGCACTTCTCGCGGCACAAAAGACGCTTGAAGAAGCCCATAATCACGCCGAAGCCCACGATGCCGTCCTAACGGGCAATGCTTTGCGCCGTGCGAGTGAGGTTCTCGGCGATTTAACAGGCGCGGTTTATACCTCTGATATGCTAGACCGCCTCTTCTCGCAATTTTGTGTTGGAAAGTAGTCTTGCAATAGAAGCCGTTTTATGATAGAATAGTGGTGTTATGAAAAATGTATTTGGCAAGTTGAGTTTTGTGGTAGTCCTCTTGGGGGCACTCGCTTCGTCCGTCTTCGCGGCGGAAAGCGTCCCGAAGTATGTGTTTCTTTTCATTGGGGACGGAATGTCCATTCCGCAACGAATGATTGCCGAGGAGTTCTCGCGCAAGGCGGGGCGCGGCAAATTGGCGATGAATGACTTGCCTGTACAGGGTACGACGCGCACTTGTTCTGCGAATTCGCTCGTGACGGACTCTGCGGCGGCGGCAACTTCTATTGCCTGTGGTGTAAAGACGCGCAATGGGTCCGTCGGCGTGGATGCGGAGGGCAAGACGGTCTATTCGTGCGCCACAACGGCAAAGGAAGTGGGACGCAAGGTTGGCATTTTGACGACGGTCACAATAACCCACGCGACACCTGCGGGTTTCTATGCTCACCGCGCGACACGCGGCGATATGGACGGCATTGCGAAGGATCTCGCCGATTCGGGCTTTGATTTCTTTGCGGGTGGAGGACTGAGCGTCACTTCAGATGCCCCCTACAACTATGCTACTGAGAAGGGGTATGCGATTATTTCGAATCGCACCGATTTCCTCGCGCTGAAGCCCGATTGCGGCAAGATACTAACGCGCTTTAGGAATGATGCCCTGCGCTATTCGATTGACCGCCACGAGCCCTGCAATGAGCCAACGCTTGCCGAACTTACGCAGAAGGCGATTGATGTTCTTACGGGTGACGCAGGCTTCTTTATGATGATTGAGGGCGGGCGTATTGACTGGGCAGGGCACGCCAATGACGCGGCGACGAATTTGAGGGATGTCCTTGCGCTCGATGACGCGGTGAAAGTCGCGCTCAAGTTCCGCGCGGCACATCCTGAGGAAACACTTATTGTCGTCACGGGTGACCACGAGACGGGCGGACTCTCTATGGGCTTCGCGGATACAGGCTATGCCCTTTATATGGAGCGCCTCGCGGGGCAAACGATGAGCACCGATGTTTTTGACTCACGCGTCCGTAAGTTTCTTGAGGGCAATAAGAGCGCGGAGTTTGCCGCGATTGAGCCACTGATTACGTCCGCCTACGGACTTCTATTCTCGACCCCCACAAACGCCGCACCCTCGGCACTTCTGCTGACGCCGAAGGAGAAGGGCGAACTTGAGAAAGCGTTCACTCACGACAAGGAACTTTACGCCTTTCATGTGAATGAGAATGCTAAATATGATGGCCCCAAGCGTTATTTGCTCGGCGGAGCTTGCCGCCTTATTCTTTCCCATAAGTCGGGCATTGGCTGGAGTTCGGGTGCCCATACGGCTATGCCCGTTCTGACGACGGCAATTGGTGTCGGGGCGGAGAAGTTCGCGGGCTTCTATGAGAATACACAAATCGCGGAAATTCTCAAGAACTTCTATGCGCCTCACGAGTAAGTTCCGTAGTCTCGCGGCGACGCTCGTCTTTGCCGCCGCGACCATTGCGCTTTGGTTCTTGCCGAGCCTAAATGCGTTCGTTGATGATACGCGCCGCGCCCAAGTTGCCCGCGTCACGGCGGTAGATAATTCGGAGCTTTCTCAGCACGGACTCCTCGAGTACGGTACCCAGCATCTCACCGTAGACCTTAAAGGCACGGAGTACCGTGCGGAAAATGAGATTCGCTCCCAAATGGAACTCGATAAGAAGTTCGTGGTGGGTGATAAGGCACTCGTGATTGTGCCGCCAAATGCGACACCTGAGACCATTCTTACGGCTCGCGACCATTGGCGACTTGATTGGGCACTCGTTTTTCTCATTGCTTTCGCGGCATTTCTCTGCATTTTTGGCGGGATGGTGGGAGCAAAGGCTCTATTTAGCTTCCTTTTTAGTTGCCTTGTCCTATGGAAAGTGCTCGTTCCGCTCGTTTTGGAAGGTTGGCACGCCTCCACGCTCGTCTTTATTGTGACGGCATTCCTGACCGCCGTCATTATGTACCTTGTCGCGGGTTGGACGCGTAAGGGACTCGCGGCATTTCTCGGGGCGATGCTTGGGGTCGCCGCGTCACTTGTCCTCGCCCATCTTTTTGGTCGCCTTATGCATATAAATGGCGCGACAATGCCGTACGCGGGGCAACTCATTTACTCGGGGTATCCGAACCTCGATTTGCAGGATATCTTCATTGGCGCGATTGTGCTCGCCTCCTCTGGAGCGGTGATGGATCTCGCGATGGATATTGCTGCGGGGGTCTGCGAAGTGAAGCACCATAATGCCGCGCTCGGCTTTGGGGCACTCTTGCGGTCAGGGTTTCGTATCGGACGCAGTGTAGTTGGCACTATGACGACGACCTTACTACTCGCTTATTCAGGCGGCTATCTCACGCTTTTGATGGTTTTTGCCGCACAGGGAACTCATCCAGTGGATTTCCTAAACTCGACGCTTGTTTCGGCGGAACTCGTCAAAACGCTTGTCGGCAGTTTCGGACTCGTCCTCGTTGCTCCCTTTACCGCCCTCGTCTCCGCCGCCGTTTATGGTGCTCGGCCAGAACGGTGAGATTTTTTGCCCACACGAGGGGCAAAAATATGGTATAATATTGAACACTATGGCAGAAGAAAATAAATCGTCCTTGGACGCGCTTAGCGCACTGTGCAAGCGCCGTGGTTTCATTTACCATTCCTCTGAAATCTATGGAGGAATGCCTGGCTTTTGGGATTACGGTCCCTTGGGCTGTGAACTGAAGCAAAATGTGAAGCAGGCGTGGTGGCAATTCACCGTGCGTGGACGCGAGGATGTTGTCGGTTTGGACGCGACAATTATTATGCATCCGCGCATTTGGAAGGCTTCGGGGCACCTCGATACATTCTCCGACCCGATGACGATGTGCAAGGACTGCAAGAAGCTAATGCGGTCCGACCAAGTCGCCGATATTTACGCTGACCAGAAGAAGAAGCCCCAGCCGAAGATTGCGGGTAGCACTTTCTTCTGTCCGTATTGTGGTGGCGAGCTGACGGAACCCAAGCCCTTTAACTTGATGTTCAAGACGGTGGTAGGTCCCATTGACGACCCCTCGAATGTCGCGTATTTGCGTCCTGAGACCGCGCAGGCGATTTTCGCCCAGTTCCAGAATGTGACGGCGACTTCGCGTATGACCGTTCCTTATGGCATTGCGCAAATGGGCAAGAGCTTCCGTAATGAAGTAACGCCGCGCAACTACACTTTCCGTAGCCGCGAATTCGAGCAGATGGAACTCGAGTTCTTTATCCGTCCAGATGAAGCGGTGGAGATTCTCTATGGACATGTCGTGACGCTCAAGGATAATCCCAACTTGAATGGTCCTGTGCAGGATGATTGGGGCTGGGAAGTTTGGCACAAGTACTGGGTTGAGCGCCGCAAGAAGTTCCTGAATGCGGTGGGACTCCCGACCGAGCATTTTGTGGAATATTGGCAGAAGCCTGATGAACTCGCCCACTATGCGCGGGCGTGTGTGGATATCGAGTATGACTTCCCCTTCGGACGCCAGGAGCTCGAGGGCATTGCCGCGCGTAGTGACTTTGACCTCTCCCAGCACCAAAAGTTCTCGGGCGAAAGCCAGATGGTGTTTGATGACCCGCTCAAGCAGGCGGCGAAGAAGATGGATGACGCGGCAAAAGCGGCATTTATCGCGAAAGTCCAAGCCGATTGGGTGGCGCGGGGCAAGGACGCGCTCGCGGCGGAGAAGTTCTGCCAGAACCTCTTTGATGGCAAGTATGTTCCGCATGTGATTGAGCCTTCGGCGGGTGTCGATCGCCTTATGCTCGCGCTTCTCTGTGAGGCGTATGAAGAGCAGAAGCTCACGGACGAGAAGGGCAAGGAGGATATCCGTACGGTGCTCCACTTCCATCCGAAAGTCGCGCCTGTTAAGGTGGCAGTCTTCCCGCTCATCAAGAAGGATGAGGAGCAGTTCCGTTTGGCGCGCGAAATCTTCACGAAACTTCAGAAGAAGGTCAATTGCCAGTGGGATGTCTCGGGTGCAATTGGTCGTCGCTATCGTCGGCAGGACGAAGCGGGCACGCCTTGGTGCATTACGGTGGATGCCCAGACGGTGCAGGACGGAACTTTCACCGTTCGTGAGCGTGACGCGATGACCCAGAAGCGTATGACCTACGCCGAGTTCTTGGTCGAGATGACCGAGGCTTTGGAGTTCTAACGCGCTAGGCGGGTGAGGAGGAATAAGAGATGGGCGGCTTTTGTGGCGTAGTTTCGAAGGGCGATTGCGTAAGCGACCTCTTCTTTGGGACGGACTACCATTCGCACCTCGGCACACACCGCGGCGGAATGGCGGTGCTGGGTCCGACGGGCTTTCAGCGGGCGATTCATAATATCCAAAATGCGCCATTCCGCACGAAACTCGAGGCGGATGCCGCACGGTTTGTGGGCAGTACGGGGCTCGGCGTAATTTCCGACACCGACCCCCAGCCGCTCGTGATGTGCTCGAAGCTCGGGATGTTCGCGATTGTGACGGTGGGGCTCATTACGAATATCGAAGAGCTTAAGAATGAGCTCTTCGGCTCGCACTGCTCGCAGTTGCAGTATTCGACGACGAGTGGGATGGTGGGTCCGACGGAAGTCGTCTCCGCCCTCATTGCGACGAAGGATTCGCTCGTCGAAGGTATCCGTTATGTGCAAGAAAAAGTTAAAGGCAGTTGCTCGCTTTTGCTGATTGCCGAGGACGGTACGCTTTACGCGGCACGCGACCACTATGGACGCACCCCCATCATTATTGGACGAAAGGAAACGGCGCGGATTGCGCTTCAGGAAAGTTGCGCTCTCCTGAATCTCGGCTATGAATATGAGCGCGACCTTGGTCCTGGTGAAATCGTTGCCATTCACCCCGACCGCATAGAAACCCTTGTTGAGCCAGGCGAAAAGATGGCAATTTGCGCCTTCTTGTGGGTTTACTACGGCTTCCCCGCTTCCTCTTATGAGGGACGCAATGTGGAAATGGCGCGTTACCGTTGTGGAGGTGCTTTAGCGCGGCGGAATCCTGTTGAGGCGGATGCCGCGTGTGGCATTCCAGACTCGGGCACATCCCACGCGCTCGGTTATGCCCACGAAGCAGGCATTAAGTATGCTCGCCCCTTCGTGAAATATACGCCGACTTGGGCGCGTAGCTTTATGCCTCAAGACCAACGCCAACGCGAGAAGGTGGCGTCGATGAAACTTATTCCTATTTCGGGGCTCATCAAAGACCGTCGCCTCGTGTTTTGCGATGACTCCATTGTGCGCGGCACTCAGCTCGGTAAGCAGGCGGATCGTATGTACAAGGAAGGATGCCGCGAAATGCATGTGCGCATTGCGTGTCCGCCGCTCCTCTATCCGTGTAAATTCATCAACTTCTCGCGCTCCAAGAATGAGTATGACCTCATTACGCGGCGGTTTATCCGTGGGACGGAAGGCGAGGGCGCGAATGTCGATAAGTACGCCGACCCTAAGGGCGAGCCGTACAAGAAGATGGTGGAATATATCCGCTCTAAACTCAATTTAACCTCCCTCGCCTTCCAGACGGTGGACGACCTTGTCGCGGCAATTGGCTTGCCCAAGGATCGTGTCTGCACCTATTGCTGGACGGGCAAGGATGTTTCGGAAGGCGCGTGCTGTGGGGGATGCCCGTGCGCACACGCCGCGAAAAAGGATAAGTAAAGAAAATGTCAGAAGTTCGTGTTCGTTTTGCTCCCTCGCCGACGGGTAAGGTTCATATTGGCAATATTCGTGCGGCGATTTACAATTGGCTCTATGCGCGGCATACGGGCGGCAAGTTCCTCTTGCGTATCGAGGATACCGATCTTGAGCGCTCCACGCCCGAGGCAATCGCGGCAGTTATGGACTCGATGAAGTGGCTGGGACTGGACTATGATGAGCCCGTCTTTTATCAGACCAAGAATGTCGCGCGGCACTTGGAGTGCGTTGAGAAGCTTCTCGCCTCGGGGCACGCTTATAAGGTCGAGAAGACCTCCCGCGAAGGCAAGACGGGTGTCGTTACAATGTTCAAAATGCCTAAGGAAGGCACAATTGAGTTTGACGACATCGTGAAAGGGCATATGGCGAAGAAGGCGGAAGATATCCAAGACTTCGCAATCGTCCGTTCGGACGGCTCGCCGATTTTCCATATTGCTAATGTGGTCGATGATATTGACCAAAATGTGACGCACATTATCCGTGGCGACGACCATGTGGAAAATACCTTCAAGCATATCTGCATCTTCAAGGCACTCGGCGCACCCGTTCCGCGCTACGGACACCTCTCGATGATTGTCAATGCGCAGGGTAAGCCCTACTCCAAGCGTGACGGCGCGGCATTTGTGGGTGAGTTCAAAGAGCAAGGCTATTTGCCTGAGGCGCTCTTCAACTACTTGCTTTTGCTCGGATGGAATCCGGGCGATGACCGTGAAGTTCTGACGAAGGAAGAGATGATTCAACTTTTCGACCTTGAGAAAGTGCATGTCACGGCGGCGAAGTTCGACCTCAAGAAGCTCCAGTGGATGAATGGCGAGTATATTAAGCGCCTGCCGCGTGAGACTTTCGAGGCGGAATTGCGTGCACGCGTCGCGGCGGCGGGACTAACGATTCCTGCCGACTTCAATATGAACCTCCTCATCGATCAACTTCAGGTTCGCACGAAGTTCCTAAATGATATGCCCGCGAATTGCGCGTATTTCTTTACGGAAGACTATCCCTTCGATGAGAAGAGCGTTGAAAAGCGCCTGAAAAAGCCTGGCGTGAAGGCGATTTTGCTCGATTTGGCGGAACGCTTCGCGGCACTTCCTGAATGGACAACTGCCGCAGGTGAGGCGATGGTCAAGGAGCTCTCGAAGGGTGAGGGTATGGGCCCGTGGGTGCACCCGATTCGCGTCGCCGTTTCGGGGCGCATGGATGGTCCAGGACTCTTTGAAATGCTCGAGTTGCTCGGGCGCGAACGGACCATTTCACGCCTAAAAGCGGCGGCGGAGAAATACGCGCTGTGAGCACGCTTTGTGTTGGGTATGTCGCGAGTGATTTCGCGGGCCGTCGGGGCACCGCCAATCGTGCATCATTGCCCAGCGAAGTGACATTCTTTGTCTTCGATATCTACCAAAAGCACGCCCTCGAGCATACTTTGCCGGGCGCGGAAGTCATTTGCGCGGCACATTTGCCCGCAGGTGATTGGGATGAGATTCGTTTTAAGACGGGTCCGAAGCGTATGGCGGGGGAACTCGCCCTAAGTACCCTCCAAGAAATTCATCTTCTTAAGCCGCGTCACTTTACTCTCGATTGGGACGGACGCGAACGGGATAAGAATGAATTCCTCGATAAAATTCGCCTTGACCCAAACCGTGTGCGCGACTTTGGGGCGATTTGGCCTGCGAGTGTGCCAAACGGACCCAAGTTGATGTTTAAGAGCTACCCAGGTTGCTTCTGTCATCGTCGCCTCGATGAAGGGGGCTTGGCACTTGCTGAAGTCGTTGCGCGGGAACTTGCCGCACTGGAACGAACACCTGAGCCGCTGCGCATTCTTGATATGGGGTGCGGATGCGGACTTGTCTCGTGTTTAATTGCGTCCGTTGTGCCTAATACCACCCTTACGCTCATCGATTCCCACGCCCGTGCCGTTGAAGCGGCGACGGAAAATGTGAAAGCCTTTGGTTATGACGCGGAAGTCGTGCTCGCGGATGATGGTATCGCGGCACTTAAGGGGGCGAAGCACCGCTTTGATGTCTTTGTGGGGAACCCTCCGTATTATTCTGACTACCGCATTGCTGACCTTTTCTTGGATACGGCGAAGAAGGCACTTAAGTGGGGCAGCGTTTGCTACACGGTCTGCAAAAACGCGGCGGGGCTTGAGCCTGTCCAGAAGCGGTACTTCCCGCAAGTCGAAATTATCCGTCGCCGTGGCTACGCGGTCTTGAAATCTGTTCATAAGGAGGAACAATGATACCTATTAATTTCTCCCGTTTCCGTCTCTGCGAGTTCGCAGGGATTCCGATTTATGTTGACTTTTCGTTCGCTTTCTTGCTTCTCATCTTTATTCTCGATGGCGGCGGACTTTCCTTTGGCGTCCCCTACGCCTTGATTCTCGCAATTAGCGTCATTCTCCATGAGTTTGGGCACGCGCTCACAGCGCGGTCATTTGGGTATCCGACGCGGGACATCACGATTTCGCTTCTCGGTGGGTGCGCGTCACTCATCGCTTTGCCGCGCAAGGCGTGGCAGGAGTTTTTGACGGCGATTGCGGGTCCCATCGTCAGCTTCTTGCTGGCTTTAGGCGCCTACCTTATCCTCGCGCTTGTACCCATTGAAAATAGGTGGCTCGCGTATATGATTGGCTATTGCTTTTGGCTCAACTTGATGCTTGGGGCGTTCAATCTTTTGCCAGGCTTCCCGATGGACGGAGGACGCATCTTCCGCAGTACGCTGATGATGTTCTTTTCGCGGCAGAAGGCGACTTTTGTCGCGATGTGGGTGGGACGCGCCTTCGCAATTTTGCTCGGCATCTCGGGCGTTTACTCTATGTTCACGGGCGGCGGATGGGGCTTTGTGCGCATCCTTATCGCTTGGATGATTTGGAAGGAAGGGTGGCGGGAATATCAACTCGCCCGCTTCGAGTCAAGCTGGGATTATTTTTCGCAGGGGTATCGCGCCCGCGTTTCGCCGCCTCCGTATGGTGGGGATGGTGATGATTGCGATGTTACAGAAAAATGAAAAACTGTGCGTTTCTTCTCTCTTTATTAGCAGTGATAACTTCTCACGCGGCGGAAATGAATGCCGTCGCGGAACTTGCGCCTGTCGTCGTCTGGGGTGCACGCCTTAGGATGGGCGAGGCCGCGGCGGACGATTCCCTTTGGCGCGGCGCACCGCCCGCTTTGGCGGTGCGTTCTCAGAGTGAAGTGGGTGCGCTAACCGATATAAGTATTAATGGTTCCGCTTTCTCTGAGGCAGGAATCGTCTTTAATGGCGCGGCACTAACAAATCCGCAAACCGAGCACTTCAATGCGGACTTATCGTGTCCCTCGGACTGGCTCGAAACGCCGCGCATTTTGACGGGGCTCGACCTCTTTAGGGCGAATGCGGGGCATTCGGCGGGCTCGCTCGAAGCGCTGACCGCCGTCCCTTCAGGGCGGAACGGACGCGTCACCGTAGGTGCAGGGCTGGGCGGACTCTACTTCACGCGAGCAAATGCACTTGAAGTCTTTGATATTACGCGCAGTGTGAAGGGTTGGGCTGGTGCCTTCATCGAAGCCGCGCACGCCGACCGCATTGATGGCTATAAGGAAAATGACCTCGATCGCCTCGCCGTGGGCGGACGCTTCGGTATGGCGGCCGAAAATTGGATGTTCGATACGATGGTAAGCTTCCGTTGGCGCGACTTTGGTACACGCGGCGCTTACGGATATGATGCGCGGCCTGCGTGGGAGGCTAATAATCAGGGGCTAGTCTCTGCTGATTGGCGTTATGACGCGGGTGATGACCAGGCGAGCGAGATATCCGTCCTTTGGTCGCGGGCGGACGATACTTATCGGCTTGATCGGGTCGTGCCGAGTTATTATGAGAATAAGCACACGGCGGATGAGATAGTTCTTCACGGCACGACCCGTCGCCATTTTACGGACGAACTATTCATCGACTTGCGCGGCGATACGATATTCGAAGTCTACGATACCAACCGCAAGCATAATTATTCGGGCACTTCCCCTTACGCACATAAGTTCCGTGAGACACGCGTCCACGGTTCATACGCGGCATTGCCAGGCGTGAAGCTCGACCGCTGGGAGTTCGCCGTCGGCGCGGCAGCGGAGTTCTTTAGTAACTACGATGCCCAGTGCACCCCCGCCGCAGGTATTACCTACTTTACGGACGATGAGGAGCGCGGCAAAATCGCGCTTTCATATCGCGAAGCGACGCGGCAACCGAGCTTTACGGAACTCACCTACGAAGCCCCGACGACCGTCGGCACCTACAACTTGCCACTCGCCCATACCCGCACCCTCGCTTTGGACTATGCCTATCAAACAAAGGGAAATACGACTTTGCAGTCCGCGCGGGCTGGCTTCTTCCTTTCCCGTAGCCACCGCCTAACGGACTGGCTGAAGACCACCCCCAACGGAAAATGGACGGCAACCGCACTACGCCCCGTCACATTCTTCGGACTCTCAGGTGACGCAGTTATGAAGGTGACGGATAGCCTAAAGGTGATGGTGGATGGTGCGGTCACGCTAAAAGAGACCGATACCGACTATTATTCCTCGCGCTATGTAATGGATTATCCCATCGCGGCACTTGCCGTCGAGGCGCGCTGGGAAGTAACGGAACTTTGGTCGCTCGCTTATCGGCAGGGCGTGGAAGCGTGGAAGACGAATCCCGTCCGTGAAGGTAGCTCGGTGCGGAATGTTTCTCGTTTTGAAACCACCTATAAAATGCCGTTTTGCCGCGATTTCTCACTCTCTTTGGGCGTAGCGGATCTCTTTGACCAGGCCTTTGAAATCATTCCTGGACAGAAGATGATGGGCACTACGGGCTATCTCGCCGCGACCTATTCGTGGTAATCGGTGTATGAGTGACTTTCTCTTATCCCTCAAAGATGTTTCCCTCGCCTTCGGCGGCCCAGCCGTCTTGGAGAATGTGTCACTTTCCATTTCAAAGGGACTCCGCGCGGCACTTACAGGGCGAAATGGCTCGGGTAAGTCGACTTTATTGAAAGTTATCGCAGGACAACTCGAACCCGATGTAGGGGAAATTGTCCGCGCCCCCAATTTGCGCGTCGTTTATGTCTCGCAGGATGTCCCTCACGACCGCCTCGACGACCCCGCCTTTAATGCACTCTCGGGTGGCGGACGCCGTCGTAAGATTCTAGAGGACGCACTTCTGTCGCGTCCCGACTTGCTTCTCCTCGATGAGCCCACTAACCACCTCGACATTGAGGCGATTGATTGGCTGGAAGGAATGCTTCGCCGCGCACGGGAAATGGCAGTTCTTATCGTCACGCACGACCGCCGCTTTTTACGCCGCGTTGCCACAAAGATATTTGACCTCGATCGCGGCGAAATCTCGGGTTGGGAATGCGATTATACGACATTCGTGAAACGCAAGGCTGAGTTACTCTCCGATGAAGCCGTCTTCTGGGAGCGCAAGGCGAAGAAGCTCAAGGAAGAAGAAGCGTGGATTCGGCGCGGCGTAAAAGCCCGCACCACCCGAAATGAGGGACGCGTCGCGGCACTTTTGAAACTACGCGAAGAATTTGCCGCGAGACGGACCGCCCCCGGCACAGCATCAATGAAACTCGATACTGCCGCCGCAGGTGGGATGACTGTCATTAAAGCGAAGGATGTCTCCTTTTCGTGGCCGAACGCCGAAGGGCCGCTCATTAAGGATTTCACGACGACCATTTTGCGCGGCGAACGCATTGGTATTCTCGGACGCAATGGCGCGGGCAAGACTACACTTTTGAATCTCCTGACGGGTCGCCTCGCACCCACTGCGGGCACGATAACGATGGGCACACGCGTTGAAATGGCGTTTTTTGACCAGTTGCGTACGGAAATGAAGGGCGATTTAACCGTCGCCGAGAATATCGCGAGCGATAGAGATGAAGTTATCGTTGGCGGAGTGAAGAAGCATGTCTTCTCGTATTTAGCGGACTTTTTATTTTCGTCCGACCGTTGCCGCACACCCGTTCGTGCACTCTCGGGCGGAGAGCGTGCACGGCTTATGCTCGCGAAACTCTTCTTGAAGCCCGCTAATCTGCTCATTATGGATGAGCCGACGAATGACCTTGATGTCGAGACAATGGAACTCCTCGAAGAGCAACTCCTCGCTTATAAAGGGACGCTCCTCCTCGTTTCCCACGACCGTGAGTTTCTTGACCATGTGGTCACTTCGACTTTGGTGCTAGAAGGGGACGGACTCGTCCGCGCCTATCCAGGCGGCTATGAGGATTACCTCCGTCAAAAGCAACCGCCTATCCCGAAAAAGGAGACCGCCGCTCCCATTGCCGCGAAAAGTGCCGCGCCGAGTAGCCGAAAACTGAGTTATAACGAACAGCGCGAACTCGCGGCTCTTCCTGAGAAAATTGACGCGCTTGAAAAGGAAATTGCCGCGCTGAGGGAACTCCTTTCAGATGGCGCGATTTATCGCGCCGACCCACAGAAAGCAAGTGCCGCGTCCGAACGCCTGCCTTTAGCGGAAGCCGAATTAGAGAGCGCGGTTGAGCGCTGGGCAGAACTTGAGGAACGCAAAGGCTAAGTTATGTACATTCTTTGGGATTGGAACGGAACGCTCCTCGATGATACGGAAATCTGCCGCGCCGCGCTGAACGAAATGCTCCGTGCGCGGCACTTGCCCGAAGTCGATTTGACTTATTTTAAAGACCACTTTTCTTTCCCTTCGCGGCGGTTTTATGAGGAACTTGGAATTCGTGTGACGGACGACGAGTGGCACGGCATCGCCCAAGAGTTTCACGACCTTTATCATAAGTATAAGACTCATCTCAATGCTGAGGCGGTAGCGGTTCTTAAAAAGTGCCGCGAAGCGGGCGTGGGACAGTCCATTATCTCGGCTTTGCGGCAGGATTTCCTTTCCCGCGAAACGCGAGCCTTCGGTATTGCGGACTATTTTGACCATATTTATGGCGTAGACAATCTCGACGGAGGCACCAAGCTTGACCGTGCGAGGAGCCTAATGGCACTCTTGAAGGAGGAGGGCAAGACAGCTCCGTTTGTGCTTATTGGCGATAGTTTGCACGATAAGGAAGTCGCGGACGCTCTTGACATCTCGTGCATTCTCTTTGGTGGCGGCTCACATAGTCTCCACCGCCTCGCCGCCGTCGCCCCCGCCTACCCCACCCTCCCCACCTGCCTCACCCACGCACTAGAAAAGTAAGGCTCGTCCGTCTCGGCCGAGCCTTTCTTGTTATTACCACGGATTTCACGGAGTGCCAGGGATGGGGTTTGGCTGTGTGGGGTTGGTTTTTAACACAGAGGCACAGAGTCACAGAGACACGAAGAAGTAGTTAGGCGGGTTGGGGTTTGTAGCGGTAGCCGATGCCGTGTAGAGTTTCGATTATGTGAGGGTCTGTGAGTTTCTTGCGTAATTGTGCAATATGTTGGTCAAGCGTGCGGGTGCTGCCGAAGTAGGAAATGCCCCAGACGGCATTGAGTAGGTTGTCGCGCGTTAAAACCTTATTAGGTTGCGCGGTAAAAGTGCGCAAGAGGGAAATCTCGCGGGCTGAAAGTGCCGCGTGCGAGCCGTCCGAATGAATAATCTCATAGCGGCTCTCGTCTATGCTATCCGTACCAAACTGAAAGACGGCATTCGCTGAATCTGCCGCGCTTGTGGGGGCGGCAGGGGTTGCGCGGCGCAAGACGGCGGCGAGGCGTGCGAGTAGCTCGTGGACACCGAAGGGTTTCACGATATAATCGTCCGCACCCAATTCAAGACCGAGCACCTTGTCAATTTCGTCATCCTTCGCCGTCAGCATAATGATGGGTGTGCGCGTGTCGGTCTTGCGGATAGCGCGGCACACATCATAGCCATTCATGCCAGGCATCATAACATCGAGAAGAACGAGATTCGGTGCTGTCTGTGTAAAGGCGCGTAGCCCCGCCTCACCATCGGCGGCTTCACTAACCGTGTAGCCGTTGGCAGTAAGAAGGGTATTAAGTCCGTGACGAATATTGTCGTCATCTTCAATGACGAGCACGCTGTGAAGGGTATTCATAGAGACTCCTTTTTAGTGCTGAGGGATGGGAAGGTGGCTCTAAAGATACAGCCGCCTGCAGGATTTGGACGATAGGTGAGCGAGCCATTCATGCCTCGCATAAGACCACTTGCAATGTCAAGTCCGAGCCCTGCACCGCCAATACCAGCGGCGAGCGAATTATCACATCTAAAGAACCGCTGAAAGATGTGCTTGGAGTCTTTCGCTGAAATGCCGGGACCAAAGTCCGTGACATCCACGAAGACGCGACCTTCCGCTTCGCCGACCGTGAGGTTAATGTGCCGTCCCGTGCGAGCATATTTTATAGCATTGTCGATGAGATTGGTGATAACCTGACGGACGGCATCCGCGTCAACGTAAACCGTTGCCTCGGGGAGTCCGCCTAGGCTAATCTCAACACCAGCCGAAGCGGCTTTGGCATCGAAATGTGTAAGAATGGTTCGTAAGATACGCGGCAGATCGATTTCTTGCAGGTTATATTTACGGCGGTGTTCGGTGAGGCGTCCGTAATCAAGCACATTATCCACGAGGCGTGCGAGTCGTTCGGCTTCGTCGGAGATGATTTTGAGACACCGCTTGCGCTCTTCCTCGCTCATTTGGGGTGCGCCCGCTATCATTTCTGCATAGAGCCGCAGGTTGGTGAGGGGCGTACGGAATTCGTGGGACACTGTGGCGAGGAGCGAAAGCTTCTTGCTCGCCTCACGCCTTTCCCGCGTCGTTTCGCGTATGAGTAAGAGGATTAGTGCACCACCGAGAAGGGTGATGACCCCGAGCGCGGCAAAAAGGTAGTAATTACTCGCAGTATGTTCCTGCGGCTTGGGAGGTGGCTGATGGTCACGCCCGAAATTCGCCTCATCAGGACGCGGTGGTGGACGATCGTCAAAGAGGCCTGCCGCACCAAATCGTGGAGGCGGACCTTCAGGAGGTCTCGTCGCGTAAGGAATCTCCGCCGCCGCGCTCAGCACAAGGCAGGCGGCAAAGACGCTTGGTAATTTTCTAAGAGTGTTACTCATCTTACTGAAGAGTATACCATTATTAGGGCGCGAACGCAATAGAATTACCACGGGATGGTGTAAATAACACGCGCAAATGCCGCGTCCGTTTCAGGCGTGAAGGTGCTGTCTGTGAGGTCATCTGCCGCGACATCCTGCCAATCAGCGTCCGACAAGTCGGTGCAGTATTGGAGTGTCGCGGTTACAACCCCCGCCGCCGCCGCGTCAGGCTCTTGGTAGACAAAACTCGTGCCCGAGACCGTGAGCGCAAGGAAGGAATCATCTTCCGCGAGAGAGTCCGCATAGAGGAAGGCGGTAAGATTATCGGTATCGCTGAGCCAAGTGCGCAGGTCGGCTGACGCATAGGAAGTGGGCTGTTCTACGCTTGCCGCATTTTCCGTAAGCCAGTCCACGAGGGGCTTCGCCTCCACGCGGCAAATGGCGTCATCAGCGGGCGTGTAAGAGAGGGTAAGGGTGCGCCCCAAGAAGGTGGTCGCATTGGTGGTGGGAAGGGTCGCGCTATCGTAAGTTAGCACCAGTGCTTGCGGCGTCTCATTTGCCGCGAGAGCATAGTCCCCTAAGGTGGCGGACGACGGAATTGTCGTTTCCGTTAACGGAACACCCGCGAGCGCGGCAGTTCCGAGGGACGCAAAGCCTGTCGTGAGTGTGGTGAGATTTGTGCATCCAGCGAAGAGGGCATTCGGCAAACTGTCGGGGGCGGTCGCGGAAGTGAGCGCGGTACATTCGGCGCAAACGCCATCCCCTAAATCTAGCCCCGCGAGCGCGGCACTTATAAGCCCACTTTGAGCGAATGCGAAGTCGCCCAGCTCTGTCGCGGCGCTCGGGAGCGTAGTTAGGCTGGTACAGCCACGAAATGCATTGCTACCGATTTTGGTTACGCCCGAAGCCGTTAGCGTCGTGAGCGCGGCACATCCCTCAAAAGCACCTTCGCTAATTTCGGTTATGGAGGAAGGGAGAATGACTTTTGTGAGTGCCGTACAGCCCGCACAAAAGGCGGGAGGCAACGCGGTAAGTTTCGTAGCGGACGAAAGATTAAGCGTGGTAAGTGCCGTGTTGCCCGCAAGTACCCCCGCGACAATGCCCGTCACGGTAGAGGGGACGGTGAGGGACGCTGTATCGGCGACAAAACCTGTCCATACGCCATCATAAGAGATGACTCCGCTAGATGTGGAAGAATCTGTTAAGAAGGTGTCATAGGTGAAAGTACTCGAAGTACCACCTGGAGCACTGGGTTGGTTGCCGCTACCACCAGGATTGCCACCACCACCACCAGGTGCACCGCCTCCGCCAGGCGCGGCAAAAAGGGCGGTCGACAAGAATACACTGCTTACACTGCTAATAAATGCAACTTTATTCATCTTCTTTGTTCCTTTCTTCTTTAAGGATTATAAACACCGTGGAAGCCTGTCGCGCCCGAGGAGGGGGCGGAAGTAGAAGTAGAGGGCGCGGACGCTGTGCAGCTAGGTGCGGAACACATAAGCGAGAGGGTGCCGCTAGTCGAACTCATAGACGGAACCTTCACCGTGACGGAAGTTCCCGCAATTGTGAGATATTTGCCCGCGTAAGTACTCGCTGAGACAGAGGTATTTAGATAGGACTTTTGAGTGCCGTTTGAGCCATACGCCATTTCGGTTGCGCTCCCGAAGGAAAGGACGATGCCGCCATTGATTTTGAGGTTAGAGGCGTCGTCCACATCAATTCCGACTTCAGGGGTGGTTGTCGTAAATGCGAGGACGATGCCTCCATTGATTGTGAGAGTACCATTTGAATCGAGCGCGTCATTGCCCGTTGAGCCACAATAGAGATAGCCGCCATTGATTAGAATGGCTTCACTCGCTTGTATGCAGTCATCATAAGTCGTGCCCTCAAAGATTCCGCCATTGATGGTGAGGGTCGATTTGGACTCCATTCCCTCGCCACCATCACATTTAGAATAGACACGGATGCGTCCACTCTCGAAGGTGAGATTGCCTTCAACGCGAATAGCTTTCGGGTTTGTGTAGTCGACATTATCGCCGCTTCCCGAAGTGACGCGGGAAGTATTGGAGCTGAGCTGAATCGCAGAGGAAGCGTCCGCGACAGGTGTCGCCGTGCCGAGGGTTGTGTAGGCGGAAAGCTTCTTCGCGCCTACGAATAGCTTTTGTCCAAAGGTTGAGCATTGCAAATCGGGCGTAAATGACGCGTCCGTCGGCAGAGTGCTTGCTCCATTCGTGCCGATGGTGAGAGTTCCGTCCACGGCGATGCATTTACCGCCATAGTTAGTGGTGACGAGATAGAAAGTGCCGCCTGTGATAGTAGCCGTGCCATTTGTGTCGCCTTGTTTAATGCAAGTAGCCGCTTTGCGATTAAGGGCTGTGACGGAAAGGTCGTTTTCGTCTTCTAGTTCGATAACGGGGTTCGATACGGTGCCCGTTGAATAAATGTCAAAGATTCCGCCAGAAATGTCGAGGGTGGTATCCGCCGTAATACCGCGTGAGGCAATGCCGCTTGCGACAATGCGCACAGTGCCGCTCGAGATGGTAACGGAATCGCATTTAACGGCGGCGGCGACCGAGACATCTTCTACGAGATAAGTGCCTGCCGTCACGAGGGACGAACTGGTCACGGTGACTGTGCAATTAGAGCCATTGTCGTCTTCATAGGCTTCGTAAAGCGGCGCTCCTGAGACGGTTGCGTTAAGGATGCCGCCCGTCATAACAAATTTGCCGTCCGCTTTGACTCCTTTTGCTGCTGCGCCACCTATATCGAGTAATAGCAGCCCGCCCGAGAGCGTGGTTGTGGCATCTGAGGCATCTGCCGTGAGAGCAATGGACTTTGGTCCTTGCACACTAACCGCGAGCGTTCCGCCTGAGAGGGAGATGTTTTTCTTATCTGTGTAAAGACCTGTATCCTTGTAGTCCGTGCAAGTGGACGCGATAGATACCGCTCCAGCGGACTGAGAATAGGCTTTCTTCACCCAAATGCCGAAACCGTTCTTGGCTGCTGTATAGGTCATATTTACATTCCAAGTGCCCGAAGCGACGCTAAGGGAGTCCGTCACATAAACGACGGCATTGGCTTTTTTAGCTCCGCCACCCGTGAGGGTGGCTGTGCCATTACCGCAGAAGATAGCCGAGCCATCAATAGTTAGGACATTCTTTCCTGTATTGGTGAGTGTGGAAGTGCCCGTTGTGCGAACAATCGCGTTGCCAGTGATGGTAAGTGAGCCCGTGAGCGACAAGTCGCGCAGCGTCACTTGGCAGACTTCACTCGCGGTGATGGTGATGTTGCCGCTAATTGTTCCTGAGAGGATGAAGTCCTGCCCGATTTCCGTCGCCGCGTACGACCCCTTGGCGGTGACGGAAGTCTTATTGGGGAACGCGAGCAGTTCAGGGTAGTCGGGAAGGCTACCTCCCCAAAGGAGGCGCGGCGCAAGCGCGGCAAAAAGTAAGCAAATATGTTTCATCAGCAGAATCCTTTCTGAGTAGAAGAACTTTTGATGACTAATATTAAACCATATTTGGGGCGGCGAATTGTCAGTAGACTGTAAGTGAATTGTAAAAGATTTGTCACGCGACGCGGCGGCGGGGTGCGGGGCTCTATCACTTGGCGGGGAAATATGGTATAATAGATGTGTTTGATAATCATAGAAGGAGAAATTATGAACTTTAGACTAGGCAGTCTTTTGAGCGCGGCACTTGCATTTGTTGCGGGGAGTGTTTGCGCGGCAGAGCAGGGCGCGAGGGACTGCGTCCCCTCTCTTGCGTGGGAGAAGGTGGAGTTTATCTCTGCTGTGGGCAAGCCCACGGGAGACTGCGATAGTTCGGCATTCCGTTCGCGGATTGTAAATGCCGCCGAGGTGGAGTCCGTTTGGTGGTTCACGACGGGGCTTGGGGTTTATCAGGCATATGTCAACTCACACGGCATTAGTGGCTTTCTCAAGCCTGGCTTCACGCACTATTCAAAGTGCCGCGCCGCGACAGCGAGTGATGTGACGGATCTCTTTAATTGTGCGGCGGGGGCGACGAATGAGCTCGCGGCAATTGTGAGTGCGGGTTGGTGGCGTGATATGTGCTTTGGTATGCGTGGAGAGCGCGGCGCTTTCGCGGGAATCTTGCGCATTCGCTATAAGGATGGGCGCATAGAAGAAAAGCCTACGCTTGCCGCTGAATGGCAAGCGGGGTACTTGGGCAAGATTCGCCGCGCTACTATCTTTAATGGTGAGATTTATGATGATCGCGAGCCCATGCCGTGGGAAACGAATGAAGGGTGGTCGCCCGCGACTGTAAATACGGAATTCACGGGCGAGATTCGTCCGATGGCGGGTGGTGTTATCAACCTTCGCCGCGACCTCACGCTCAAGCCTGTTGAGACCTACACTTGGCAGGGGACGGAAGGTGCGTCGGAAGAAAGCTACGGGAAGGTCCGTATCGTTAAGAAGTTCGCGGCGGGCGATCCGATTACGCTAGAGAAGGGTGAAACGCTTGTTGTGGACTTTGGGCAAAACTGTTCCGCCGTGCCCGAGATTGTGTTCGCGGCTGAGCGCGGCGTTAAGGCACGAATAGTCTTCGGCGAGATGTTGAATGACGCGGACGGCGAAAAGTGCCGCGGTGGGGATGGTCCCTCGGGGAGTGTGATGATTCATAATCTGCGCGACGCTTTGGCGCGTGTCGACTATACTTTCCGTGGCGGTGAGGCGAAGTATTTGACGGAGCACTCGTTCTTCGGCTATCGTTATCTTTCAATGACGGCGACTGGGCGCGTGACGATAAAGTCGCTGGTATCGATTCCCATTACCTCGATTTGTGCGGAACAGGAGGGCAATTCCTTTGAGACGGGCGTGCCCGCGCTGAATCAGCTCGCCTCGTGCGTCCTTTGGGGGGCGCGGTCGAATTATCTGAGCACGTCGACGGACTGTCCGCAGCGCAATGAGCGGCAGGGTTGGACGGGCGATGCGCAGACATTTGTGCCCGCGTCACTTTATCTCGCGGATGTCGCGCCGTTCCTCACGAAGTTCTGTGCGGATATTCGGGATAGCCAATATTCCGACGGAGCCTTCCCTTCCGTCGCCCCGATTGGCTGTGGCGGTAATGAGGAGCGCGGCGTTACGGGCTGGGCGGACGCGGGCATATTGATTCCGTATCGCCTTTGGCTCTTCACGGGCGATGAGGGACACATCCGCGACAATTGGCAAGCGATGGTGCGGTATATGGACTGGCTGGACGCGAATAATGGTCCAATCCCGCGCTATGGCGACTGGCTGACGCTAGAGAAGGCGGGGGACGATGCCTACCGCCGCCTCATTGACCTCGCCTATTGGATTTGGGACGCGCGTTGTATGGCTGAAATGGCGCACGCGATTGGGCAGAGCTCGGCCGCCGCGCGTTATGCCGCGCTCGAGAAGAAGTTGACGAAAGACTTCCAGACACAATTCTTTGATGAGCAGGGCGAGCTTAAGGAGGCGTGGCGGACGCAATGCGGCGCGGCATTCGCGGTGGCACTGAATCTCTGCCCGAATAACGATTCACGAAACAAGACAGCTAAGTTCTTGGTGGATGATATTCGTGCAAGCGGCAATCATCTAAAGACGGGCTTTTTGGCGACGGCTGTTTTGTTGCACGGACTCTCCGCCGCCGGTTATGCCTCGGTTGCGTATGACCTCGTTCTTCAGCGCGAGATGCCCAGTTGGCTCTATAATGTCGACCAGGGCGCCACCACGATTTGGGAGCGGTGGGATAGCTATTCCAAGAAGGACGGCTTTGGCGGCGGACTCAAGAATGGCGCGATGGGGAGTATGAATAGCTTCAATCATTATTCATTTGGGTCCGTTTATTCGTGGATGTACGCCGTCATGGCGGGCATCCTGCCCGACCCTGCCGCGCCAGGCTTTAAGCATTTCTTCCTTAGCCCAGGCTTTGATCGCCGCGTCGGATGGGTGAAGGCGAGCTATAAGACGCCCTATGGTGTTATCAAGAGCGAATGGCACTATGATGAAGAGGGCAAGCTTCATTGGACTTTCACCGTGCCCGAAGGCACTTCAGCGTTCGTGCGTTATGACTGGCGCACCCTTGAAGTAGGACCTGGTACATACACCCTCCCTGAGGAATAATACTACCGCGCATTCTCATTCGCCTATCGAAAGTCAAAAAAGTGAGAATCCCCATTGAGGGTGGGGGGCAAAAGTGGTATAATAATGAACGATTCAACTAACTAGGAAAATCTATGAAAGTTCGATTCGTATCGCTTCTGGCTCTCGTGGGAGGGCTCTTGTTCACGATGTCTTCTACATCCGTCTACGCCGCGTCGCCCAACGACCATTTTCAGGTGCAGGTAGAAGGGGAGACGAAGACTTATAATTTGGGCAATGTAGAGTCCGCGAAAGCCTATGTCGACGCGTATGCGGAAAATGTCCAGAACGATAAAGCCTTCAAGGAACACGAAAGTGCCGCGCTCGCGACGGTACGAACCGAGAACCGCTTCTTCGGAACTTGGTGGGCGGTGTTTCCTCCGTTGCTCGCCATCTTCCTCGCGCTCATTACGAAGGAGGTGTATTCCTCGCTCTTTATTGGTATTGTCTCGGGCGGACTGCTCTATTCGGGCTTTACATTTGAAGGGACGCTTGTGCATGTCGTAGAGCACGGGTTTATAACATCCGTCGCCGACGCATACAACATTGGTATTATCTTCTTCCTCGTCCTTTTGGGTGCCCTCGTCGCGATGATGAACCGCACAGGTGGTTCCGCGGCATTCGGACGCTGGGCGGCAAAGCACATTAAGTCCCGCGTCGGCGCGCAGGTCGCGACGATTATTCTTGGCATTCTTATTTTCGTTGATGACTACTTCAACTGCTTGACAGTCGGGAGCGTAATGCGGCCTGTGACGGACGCTAAGCGCGTCTCGCGTGAGAAGCTCGCCTATTTGATTGACGCGACGGCGGCACCTATTTGCATTATCGCGCCAATTTCGAGCTGGGCGGCGGCGGTCGCGGGTTTCGCGAAGGGCGCGGGGGCGGAATCGGGCTTCTCGCTCTTTATCGCGGCAATTCCTTATAACTACTATGCGCTTCTTACAATTGCCGCGATGTTCTTCGTCGCCATTTGTAAGATTGACTTTGGTCCAATGAAACGCTATGAGGATGAGGCACTCAAGAATGGTGTTTCGGACGCGACGGAACACTTTGCCGAAGCGAGCGAAATGCTTCCCCAGAACGAGAAGGGCAAAGTCTGCGATTTGCTCGTACCTGTCCTCTTCTTGATTGTCGCCTCCACCATTGGTATGATTTACTCGGGCGGATTCTTTAGCGGGGAGAATTGCGGCAACTTCATTAAGGCGTTTTCTGATTCCGACGCGTCCGTCGGGCTCGCCCTCGGCTCACTCGTCGCGCTCGTCTTTGCCGTCATCTTCTTTGTCTGCCGCCGCGTCATTAGCTTCAAGGACTGTATGGAGGCGTTTCCAGCCGGTTTTAAGGCGATGGTTCCCGCCATTATGATTCTCTGCTGTGCGTGGACGCTGAAGGGCATGACGGACTCCCTTGGCGCGAAGATCTTTATTTCTGACCTCATCAACGGACCCGCCGCGTCCCTGAAGGCATTTTTGCCTGCCATCATCTTCATCATTGCCTGTATCCTCGGCTTTTCGACAGGGACGAGCTGGGGCACCTTTGGCATTCTCATTCCGATTGTACTCGCGGCAATTCCGGGTACGACCATGACCATTATCGCGGTCTCGGCGTGTATGGCGGGTGCGGTTTGCGGTGACCACTGCTCGCCGATTTCGGATACTACAATTATGTCCTCGGCGGGTGCACGGTGTATTCACATTAACCATGTGAACACGCAGCTTCCGTACGCACTCCTTGTCGCAGGTGTTTCATTTGTCGCCTATATTATCGCACCATTCGTGAATAATGTCTGGATTTCCCTCGCGATTGCGTTCATTCTTCTCTTGGTGACGCTGACGACCCTGAAGTTCTTTCTCGACCGCAAGACGAAATAAACTGCCGCGATGGGTGCGCTTCTTCTTCTCGTAACGACCTTCATCTGGGGGACGGCGTTCCTCGCGCAGAAATACGGAGCCGCCGCGCTGGGTCCGTTCGCAATGACAGTCTTTCGCAATATCCTTGGCGGTTGCTTTCTGCTCATTTGCCTCGCGTTGAGGCGGAAGGGGAGCACGCGCCCTGATTGCCGCGCGTCCATTGTTGCGGGCGTTTGTTGTGGTATACCGCTTTTTGCCGCGATGGCGACACAGCAAATTGGCATTTACTCGACGACACCAGGCATTAGTGCCTTCTTGACGACGAACTATGTGCTCTTTGTCCCGCTCTTAGTTGCCATTCTCACGCGGCATTTGCCGTCCCGCCGCGTGTGGGTGTGTGCCCTCGCGGCACTTGTCGGAACTTACCTCATCTGCCTCACGGGGCACGCGGCAAGTGCAGATTCCTTACGGATTGGGAAGGGCGAACTATGGACCATTCTCTGTGCACTCTTTTTTGCGATTCAGATGGTTGTTGTTGACCACTTTTCTAAGAAGTGCGATGTCCTTATTATGAGTGCCGTACAACTCTTGACTTGCTCGGTGCTGGGGGCTCCGTTCTTGCTTCTCCCAAGTGAGTCCGCACAGCTCGCGGCAGGCGGACTCCTTACCGCGTGGCTTCCGCTCATTTATTGTGGCATTTTCTCAAGTGGCATTGCCTATACCTTGCAGAACTTTGCGCAAGCACGCACTCCTCCCGCGCTCGCGGCAGTTATGTTGTCGCTAGAGTCCGTCTTTGGCGCACTCTCGGGGTATGTGGTCTTGGGCGATAAACTTTCCGTCGGACAGTTCGCGGGTTGTGCGCTCGTCTTCTCCGCCGCGCTCTTGGTGCAGCTAAAAGCGACCACGCCTGACGCGTAACATTCTATTACTGTTATCACCACGGATTTCATGGATTGTCACAGATTGGTAGGGGGCGCAGTCCCTTGCGCCCCGCGTGTCTGCTTGTCTTGTGTTTGTGCCTGGCAACGTGCGGCACGGCGGGCGGCAACCGTGCTAACCCGCCCTGATGCGGGCGTCTTGCTT
>CAVLAC010000005.1:0-34417 GCA_963661055.1 bacterium
TGTTTGAAACACCTAGGTGTTTTGACGCTCACCTCTGCATCCCAGCTATGGTTTGGGTATAAGGGGTCAGTTTTAAACCCGAGAGGCACAGAGGATAGTTGAAGTTCAAGTTGAAGTTGAAGAGAGGTGGGGCGGCAAGCCGCCCATAATCTTTTGAACGCGGGGCGGAAGGGACTCCGCCCCCTACCAATCATTTGTGCTCTTGGACAATTCGTGGAGAAACCCACGCGGTCGCGCAGGGACGCGCGACCCTACCACCCCACAGTAGTGTAAGGTGGTAGGGCGGGCAGTCCCTTGCCCGCCGTAAAAGCAACTATGTAGAGGAAAAGAATCGGGTGAAACCGAAGAAAGGCGGTTGGTGAGGAGCGAGACCGAGCACGCCCCTCAAGCGCGAAGGCGCGACGCGACGAACTCGACCAGAGTTGCCAACGTGGCACGGCTGTCGGACACCCGCCGTGCCGCAATGTTGTAAGGCACAAACACAAGAGGAAGGTGGGGGCTGGGTAATTTTAGGGTGAAATATTGGACGAAAGGATAGGGTAGGCAATTTTCACCTAGCGAAAAAGCCCGAAAAATGATATAATATTAGGAAATTAGAAAGGTATAGCGATGAGATTTGTGTCTACACGCGACGGACTTGAAGCGACGTGCGCCGAAGCAATTTTCCGTGGGCTTGCTCCCGACGGAGGGTTGTATGTTCCCGTGCTTACTCCTGCGAAGGAGAGTGTTGATTTTTCGGCGTATACGGACCTCAGGAAGTGCGAAGAGTTCGTCTTAGAGAAGATATTTGGCGACTTGCCGCTCGAGGTGCGCAATGAGGCGATTGACCGCCTTTTGTCGCGCTTCCCTGCGAAAGATCCGATTCCGCTTGTGGAAGAAGATGGTATGCAGATCCTCGAGCTCTTCCACGGCAAGACGGGTGCTTTCAAGGATGTGGCGCTCTCGATGCTCCCAGTCTTTATGAAATACGCGGCGGGCGGTCGCCGTGTGCTCGTGTTGACGGCGACGAGTGGCGACACGGGATCTGCCGCGATGCAGGGCTTCGCGGGTGTGGAAGGGACGGAAGTCGTTGTATTCTTCCCGAACGAGGGTACTTCGCGGATTCAGCGCCTGCAGATGACGACGCCCGCCGAGAAGAATGTGCACGCCATCGCGATTCGCGGCAACTTTGATGATGCGCAGGCGGCGGTCAAGCGTATTTTCGCGGACCCCGCAATTAATGCGGAAGCCGCCGCGCACGGCATTGCGCTTTCTTCGGCGAACTCGATTAACATTGGGCGGCTTGTCCCTCAGATTGGCTACTACATTCTCGCGGCGGGACGGCTCGCGCCGAAGCTCTATGGTAAGCCTTTTGATGTCGTTGTGCCGAGTGGAAACTTCGGCAATATTCTCGCGGCATACTACGCGAAGATGCTTGGGGCACCGATTCGCAAGTTCTTCGTTGCCTCGAATGTGAATGATGTCCTTGCACGCTTTGTGAAGACGGGTGTCTATGAGCCTGGCGATACTTTCACGGTCACAAACTCTCCGTCTATGGATATTCGTAAGAGTTCCAATGTGGAGCGGCTCTTGTGGCTTTTGAATGATGGCGACTGCGCCGAGGTCAAGCGGCTTATGAATGATCTCGCGACCAAGGGACGCTATGAGCTGAATGACGCGGCAAAAGCGAAGCTCTTTGCTGAGTTTGATGGCGGTGTCGTCAATCAGGAAGTGACGGAAATCGAGATGTGCCGCATGCGCGAATCGGGTGATGGCGGGTATATCGTCGATCCTCATACGGCGGTCGCGACGCATGTTGCGCACGAGAAGCTTATCTTCTCGGGGTATGAGACCGTGGTTGCCGCGACGGCGACACCGTATAAGTTCCCTGAGACGTGCCGTCGGGCATTTAAGGGTGATGATCTCACGAATCCGCCGCCCGCCTTCAAGGAATTGGAGACGCTCCCCATTACTCAGACTAAGGTCGTGGATGTGGACGGCATTGACGCGGCGGTTCGCGAACTCTTTAACTAAAAGAAGCATTTAAGAAGATATGAAAACTGCAAAAGTAAACGGACAATTGATTTCGCCTGAGGCCGTTCAGTTTGAGTTTGACCGCCTTGTGCGCTTTTATATGAGCCACGGTATGACACCAGACGAAATCCGCTCTAATGTCAGCGAGCTTCAGAAGCGTGCGCTTGACCAAGCGATTGGCGCAAAGTTGCTACTAGACCGCGCCGCCCAACTCGAAATTCCCGTCACAGCGGCGGAAATTGACGCGGAAATCGCTAAGGTCATTGAGCAAGTCGGTGGCGAAGAGAATTATAAGAAGGCGCTCGCGGCACAGAATGTGACCGAGGAAGCGTTCCGCAAGGAGCTTGAGAAGGGTGCGCGGGTAAATAAGCTCGTTAACCAAGCCTGTAGCCATGTCGCGGAACCGACGGAAAAAGAAATCTCCGACTTCTACATTGTGCACAAGCACGAATATGTGACGCAGCCCAAGGTACTTTGCCAGCACATCCTCGTGAAGAGCGAGGAGAATGATTTGCCTGAGGCGAAGAGCGCGGCATTTGAGAAGATCCGTGAGATTCGTGAGCGGGTTGTGAATGGTGGCGACTTCGCGGAAGAAGCGAAGAAGCATTCGGACTGTCCGTCGGGACGCGAAGGCGGTTCGCTCGGCTGGTTTGGACCAGGTATGATGGTGCCTGAGTTTGATAAGGCGGCATTCTCGATGAAGAAGGGCGAAGTCTCGGATATTGTCCAGACGCAATTTGGTTATCACATCATCTATAAAGCCGATGAACAAGCGGGCGGCGAGCGCACCCTCGTTGAGGCGCACGATGAAATTCGTGATCTCCTGCGTCACCAAGCGCGCGGCAAAGCGATGGATGCCTTTGTAAATGAACTTCGCGAAGCGGCGAAGATTGAGTTTGTGGATGTGCCTGATGCCGACCACGACCACGAGTGTGGATGTGGCTGTGAGCATCATCACCACTAAGAGGAATAATGGAACTTACAAGCCCCAGCAATCCGAAACTAAAGCGCGTCGTCAAGTTGCGTACTTGCGCGGCGCGTGAGGAATCGGGTGAAATGATAGTCGAAGGCTACCGCGAATGTCGGCGTGCCCTCGATCGGGGCTATAAGCCACACGCCATTTTCCATTGTCCAGACTTCTATCTCAAGAATGAGAATGAACCTCAACTTGTCGCGGACGCGGCAAAAGCGGGGGCGGAAGTCTTTACTTGCACGAAGACTTGCTTTACGAAGATTGCCTACAAGGAGCGTCCGGACGGACTCCTGATGGTGGGTCCGCATATCTCGATTAAGCTTGCTGACCTCAAATTACCGCCTCACGCGCTCATTATTGTGACGGAAGCGATTGAGAAGCCAGGCAACCTCGGGACAATCCTGCGTTCGGCGGACGCGGCAGGCGCGGCGGCTGTCATTGTTTGTGACCGAACGACCGACATCCATAACCCGAATGTCGTGCGAGCTTCGACGGGCACGATGTTTTCCGTTCCCATTGTGGAAGCCTCGAGTGAGGAAGCTCTCGCCTATTTGAAGGCGCATAACTTTTCCATTCTCGCGGCGACACCTCACGCGGAAAAGTTGCATTCGGAAGTTGATTTGACGGGCAATGTGGCAATTGCGCTCGGCGCGGAACAATATGGGCTTACGGCGAAATGGATGGATGGCGCGGATTTGCGGGTGCGGATTCCGATGCTCGGCATGGCGGACTCGCTGAATGTTTCCGCCGCCGCGACAATTCTCGTTTATGAAGCGGTGCGCCAACGCATTGCGGCAGGAATAGATAAAGTGCCCGCGTTTGTTCCGTGGCACGGCGAGGGGAGGCACGACAAATGAAAGAGCGCAACATCTTTCAGCGTGCCAAATTGCGCGGCGTTTCCCCGCTCCGCTTTAACCTCTTTATTATTGGGCTTATTCTTGTGCTCATCGCGGCATTTCGTCCGAAATGGGGGCGGGAGTATGTGGAAACAATGACGCGGGCACGCAATGTCGTTGTCGCGATTGATGTCTCGCGCTCGATGCTGGCGGAAGATGTCCGTCCCAATCGCTTGGAGCGCGCTAAGGCGGATGTTGCGGATATGATAGACTCGCTCGGCGGTGACCGCGCGGCACTTGTGGCATTTCGGCGCACGGGAGTAGCGGTGTGTCCGTTAACGACGGATAAGGCGTATTTGCGCAATGCGCTCGAGTCTCTTACGCCTGATAGTGCGCCGCGCGGCGAGACGGATCTCGGGAGCGCGATTCGTGAATCGCTGAGCCTCATATCGTCCGATTCGACTTCCTCGAGTATCGCCGACGACCATAGCGCGATAATCATCATTTCGGATGGTGGCGACTTGCGGGGCGAAGCCCTCAACGCGGCGGCGCAGGCGAAGGCGCGGTCCATCCCAATTTTCACGATTGGCATTGGCGACCCGCATGTAGGCGCGGCAATCCCGTCCGAGGACGGGCGCGGCACACAGCGTTTTAAGGGTGAGGAAGTGCGCGTGAAGCTGGATGAAGCGCCCTTGAAGGCTATTGCTGAGGCGAGTGGCGGCAAGTATGTTCCGCTCGCGACGATGGGCACGGCAGAAACGACCCTCGGTTCAATTTACAATCGCTTTTTGCGGCAGGTGGCGGCAAAAGAGCAAAATGAGGCAGAAAATCGTAAGGTTGAGCGGTATCAGCTCTTCTTGATACCTGGTCTCATATTTCTACTGGCGGCGGCGGCACTTTCGAACGGACGCCTCCCCAAGCCCCGTCGCAGAGAGAATAACTTGAAGGTGGAGAAAAGGTAAGTATGTCAATTACGCGTAGACAAGCTCGCGAATGGGCGATTCAGATGCTAACAGCGGCGGATTTAAATACGCCTGATGAAGTGGATAGCTTCATTGCGTCCTGCTGGGAGGAAATCGCGGCACTTGAAGACACGCCTAAGAAGATTTCCGAGCGCTATAAACAATTTACAGAAGAGCGCGTTAAAGGTGTGCTCGCCGAGAAGGCGAAGCTTGATGGCGTAATCGAGCCTCTGCTTGCGAAGTGGGATATGGATCGCCTCGGCACTATCGAGCGGGCAGTTCTGCGCCTTGGCGCGTGGGAAATTCTCTTTAGCGATGTGCCCGCGCCCGTCGTAATTAATGAAGCCGTCGATTTGGTGAACTGGTTCTCGACACCCACCTCACGCGCATTCGTCAATGGAATTTTGGACAAAATCGCTCACGAAAACAAGGGAAAGGAAATCAACCAATGACAGCACGAGACTACATGCAACGCGCTATTGAATTGGCGCAAAAAGGTGAAGGGCATACACGGCCGAATCCGCCCGTTGGCGCGGTACTCGTTAAGGCGAGTCGCGTAATCGGCGAAGGCTATCACAAGAAGGCGGGCGGCGTTCACGCCGAAGTCGCCGCGATTACGAGTGCCAAGCGCAAGCATGAGGATACTCACGGCGCGGCACTTTATGTGACGATGGAGCCGTGCTCTGAGCCTGGCAAGGTCGGGGCGTGTACGGACGCGATTATCGAGGCGGGGCTTAAGGCCGTCGTCTACGGTGCGCGCGATCCGAACCCCAAGAATGCGGGGCGTGCCGAGAAGATCCTCGCGAAAGCCGATATTGCTTGCAATATCTTTAATGACGCGAATTTCTTTGATCAGAAGGGCGGCAATGAGCTGATTAAGCCTTTCGCGAAGTATATCACGAAGGGCATTCCTTATGTGACCGTCAAAATCGCGATGTCCCTCGATGGGCGCACCCACGATGAGAAGGGCAATGCCCGCTGGATTACGAGCGAGGATGCCCGCGAAACGACGGGTGAATTGCGCGAAAAGGTGGATGTCATTCTCGTCGGCGCGGAAACGGTCCGTAAGGATAATCCGTCGCTTTTGGCGCACGGCAACCCGAATCCCGATTTGGTGCGGGCGGTTGTGACGCGCTCGGGCAAGCTCCCGAAGAAGGCGCAGATTTTCTCGGACGGCAAGAACGAGACGCTCATCTATAAGGCACCTGACGGGAACCTGCTGCCGATGTTGCAAGATTTGGCGAAGCGCGGCTATATGCATGTTCTTTGCGAGGGCGGGTTGGAACTCGCGACGGCACTCGCTGAGCAGGGCTTCGTCGACCGCTGGATTTCGGTCATTGCGCCGAAGGTGATTGGCAAGAAGCCGCTCGCTAAAGCTTCGATTGTGCCTGAAGTCGTGTTGATGGAAGACATCGTCTAAGCGTGCTTAGATGTTCACGGGGCTCATCCAGAAAGTCGGCACGGTAAAGCGTGTTTCGCGCGGCAAGGGACTCGTCCTTGAAATTGCCTTTGACCCTTGGGCACTGCCTTTGGCGGAGGGCGAGTCCGTCGCGGTGAATGGCGTTTGCCTCACGGTTGTCCACTGTGACGAAACACACTTTACGGCGGATGTCCTGCGTGAAACTGAGGAGCGGTCGGGACTCGCCGCGCTGATTCCGGGTGCGAAAGTGAACTTGGAGAGGGCTCTTCGGGCGGGTGAGGCACTGGGCGGACATATCGTGCAAGGTCATGTTGATTGCTGCGGACGCCTCCTCGCCAAAGTGCCGCGCGGACGCGACTTTCGCTTGCGGATTCATTGCGGGGCAGTCCTCGCGGCAGAATCTGTCGTAAAAGGCTCTGTGGCGCTGGATGGTGTCTCGCTCACGATAACGGAACTCGGTGTCGATTGGCTTGCCGTGGATCTCATCCCTACGACGGCGCGTGAGACGACGCTCGGGATGAAGAAAGTGGGCGACGAAATCAACATTGAGGGTGATATCGTGGGCAAGTATGTCGCGAAATCGACGCGGACTGCGGGGCTCACGATGGAAGCCTTGTCCCGCGCGGGATTTGTACAGTAAGAAGAAGGTAAAATGAAAAGACTTTTGACGATTCAGGATATTTCGTGCGTCGGGCAGTGCTCGGCGACAGTGGCGCTTCCGCTCGTTTCGGCGTGCGGCATTGAGTGTGCCGTTTTGCCGAGCGCGGTGCTTTCGAATCATACGGGCGGCTTCAAGAGCTGGACTTTCGCTGACTTGACCCCCGAACTTACCAATGTCGAGAAAAAGTGGATTGAACTCGGCATCCGTTTTGACGCCTTCTATACGGGCTATGTCTGTGAGAGCCAAATCGCGCCTATCCTTTCCATTATGTCCAGTTGCGCGAATGAGGGGGCTCTACGGATTGTTGACCCCGCGATGGCGGATAACGGTAAGCTCTATGCGGGCTTCGCGGCGGATTTCCCCTCCAAGATGGCGCAGCTCTGCAAGGGCGCGGACTTCATCCTCCCAAACCTCACCGAGGCGGCGTTTTTGACGGGTAGCGAGCCGAAGCTCACGGGCTATACGCAGGCGGAAATTGAAACGCTCATCGCTAAATTGCACGCGCTCGGCGCGAAGGGCGTTGTTCTGACGGGTGTCTCATTTGAGGCGGACAAGCTCGGCAGTGCCGTCAGCGATGGCAAGACGATTCAGTACGACTTCAATCCGCGTATTGACCGTATGAGCCACGGCACAGGCGATGTGTACGCTTCCGTCTTCGCGGGAGCCCTCCTGCGGGGGCGTTCGCCGCTCGAATCTGCCGCGCTCGCGGCGGATATTGTCTGTGAGGCGATTACGGCGACGGAGCCCGATCACTGGTATGGCGTGAGTTTTGAGCGCGCCATCCCCCATCTCGCCGCGTCATTCTAAAGGGAGAAAAGCTACTTTTCCACTTGCATTTTAGCCCCCTATTATGCTATAATCTTCAACTGTTTTGAGAAAGGATACTCAAGAATGAAACTTGCAGATCTAAAAGGTAAGACCGTCGGCGTGTGTGTGTCGGGCGGTTTGGATTCTAAGACAATTTGCTGCGTCCTCAAGGATGCGGGCGTGAATGTCAAGGCATTCTCCGCCAATGTCGGCCAGCCCGACGAGAAGGATATTAACGATATCAAGAAGCGTATGGCTCCTACGGGTGTCAAGACGACCATCGTTGATGTCACAAAAGAAATGGCAGAAATCTGCTTTGAGACCGTGAAGTGCCAGGCGATGTACGATGGCGGCTACTGGAACTCGACGGGCATTGCCCGCGCGGTGACGGTGCAGAAGCTCCTGCCCGCGATGAAGAAGGCGGGTTGCTCGGTGCTTGTGCATGGTGCGACCGGACGCGGCAATGACCAGATGCGGTTTGAGCGCTATGTCAATGTCTTTGACCCCGCTTTTGGCGTGTATGCGCCGTGGCGTGATAGCGACCTCCTCAAGAAGTTTCCTGGTCGTACTCAGATGGTGGACTTCCTCGCTGAGCGCGGCATTGTCGCTTTTGTTGGCACCAAGAAGAAATATTCGACGGACGCTAACCTCGCGGGTCTTTCCCACGAAGCGGAAGATTTGGAGTCGATGGAAACCTCGATGCGCATCGTGAAGCCCACGATGGGTGTGTGGCCTGAGCAGGCTCCTGATAAGGTCGAGAAGATTACGCTTAAGTTCGTTGAGGGACGCTGTGTGGCGATCAACGGCAAGAAGCTGACGCCTTATAAGGTGATGCTCGCCGTCAATGAGATTGGCGGACGCAATGGTATCGGTATGAAGCACGCGCTCGAGAACCGCATTATCGGTACGAAGAGCCGCGGCGTTTATGAAGCCCCGGGTATGGAAGTTCTCTCGTGGGGACTTAAGTACATCTACCAAGGCGTTATGGACCGCCGCTCCACCGTGCTTTTCGAGCGTCTCTCGCGCACGGTCAGCGACCAGATTTATGACGGACGCTGGTTCGACCCCGCGACCCAAGCGGCGCGCGCGGCGATTCAGGTCTGGGCGGATAAGGCGACGGCTGAAGTCACACTCGGGCTTTACAAGGGCAACATCTTCTTTGAGTCCCTCAAAGGTCTTAAGGCAACGATTTATAATGAGGCGGATAGCTCGATGGAAGCTTCCAACGGACTCAACCCGCACAGTTCACAAGGCTTCGCTGAGATTCAGAGTGTTGAGGCGAAGATGCTCGCTAAGGCGGGTCAGATTAAGGCGTAAATGAGCGAAGAATTGAAGGATAAGGAACCCGCCGCTAAAGAAGAAACGGCGCAAGAGACGAAGCCCGAGGAAGCGAAGGAGGCGGCGAAAGAGGCGGACGCGGCTAAAGCCGAGAAAGCCCCTGAGAAGCCAGCTGAGCCCGATTGGAAAGATCTCTATGCGCGGCTTTTGGCTGATTTCGATAACTTCAAGAAGCGCACCGCACGGGATCGCGAGGATACCTATCGTTATGCGGAAGCGGATATCCTGAAGGATATTCTCCCCACGGTAGATAACCTCGCGCTCGCGCTTGAAAAGGCGCAAGGCGATAAAAAGGACGACGACCCCTTCGTAAAAGGCGTGAAACTCGTCCTTGAGTCGCTGACAAAGACGCTCAAGGAGCACGGCGCGGAACCCTTTGATAGCGTCGGCAATCCCCTTGATACGGAGCGTATGGAAGCCATTGCGCACTTGCCCAGCCCCACAGTCGAAGAAGGCAAGGTCTCGAATGAGGCGAAGCGGGGTTGGATGCTGAAGGGCAAGGTTTTGCGTGTGGCGCAAGTCGTGGTTTCGTCTGGCAAACCACAGCAGTAAGGTGAAGTAGAGGCGAAAATGGCGCAAAAACGCGATTATTACGAGGTATTGGGTGTAGCGAAAGATGCGACGGCGGATCAAATCAAGTCCGCCTACCGCAAACTCGCGATGAAGTATCATCCCGACCGTAATCCCGATGATCCTTCCGCGAAAGATAAGTTTGCTGAGATTTCTGAGGCGTACGAGGTGCTCTCGAGCCCCGAGAAGCGTGAGCGTTATGACCGCTTTGGGCACGACAGCGTGAACTTTGGGCCTGGCGGCTTTGATTTTAATCGCGACTTCTCGCATGGCGCGGACTTCCAAGATTTGGGCGACATCTTCAGTTCGCTCTTTGGCGCGGGTGGCGGCGGTTTTAGCTTCTTTGGTGGTGGTGGCGGCGGACGCCGTGCGCGGCGCACGCAAGATCCGAACGCCCCTGAGCGCGGCAATGATATGACTTTTGAGCTGACCATTGACTTTGATGAAGCGGTCTTTGGTAGCAAACGGACGATTGATATTACGCTTCCCTCCGAATGTGACGCGTGCCACGGTACAGGCGCGGCGGATGGTGCGGGACGCTCCACCTGCAAGACGTGCGGCGGCTCGGGTGTCGTGATTGGCGGTAGTGGTTTCTTCCAAGTGCGTCAGACTTGCCCGACTTGCGGCGGCGCGGGCACGATAATTGACCGTCCTTGCCGTAAGTGCCGCGGTACGGGGCATATCTCTAAGCCCCAGCATATTGAGCTTACAATTCCAGCGGGCGTGGACGATGGTTCTCGCTTGCGCCTCGCGGGTAAAGGCGCGGGTGGTTTGCGCGGCGGTATGGCGGGTGACCTCTATGTGCTATTGCGCGTACGCCCCAGTGATATTTTTGAGCGCGACGGACGCGACTTGCATGTCGAAGTCTTTGTTTCGCCTGTGACGGCGGCACTTGGTGGCTCGGTGGATGTTCCGACGCCTGCGGGACTCGCGAGTGTGCGGATTCCTGAGGGTACGACGGACGGTAAGGTTCTCGTCCTTCATGGAAAGGGTATTCCGTCTCTTCGCGGCGGTGTGCCTGGCGATGTGTATGCGCATGTCGTCATTGAAGTTCCTCAGAGGCTGACTTCCGCCCAAAAAGCCGCGCTTGAAGCGTTCGCCAAAGTCTCGACGACGGGTAACTATCCTGAAGCCCAGACGCTTGGCGAAAAGACGCGTATCTTCCTCTCGCATAAGGAGAAGTTGCAGAAGAAATGATTTTTGTGCGCCCGTGGTGAAATGGCAGACACGCGGGATTTAGGTTCCCGTGCGGAAACGTGTGTGGGTTCGAGTCCCACCGGGCGCACCATCTTTCTTCTAAAGGATTCCAAAGAACGCCCCTAGTGGGTGTTTTTCTTTAAAAAGTTGAAATACCCCTTGACTTAGCACAGGCTAATTTTGTATAATATTGTCCATCTTAGCTGAGGCTAAGACACTTAGCCAGAGTGAACTGGCAGAAAAGAGTATGAAAATATGCCTTTGGCATTGATAAAGATTGGTGAACGTGCGCGTGTAATGTCCGTCTCGGGCAATGACGCTGTGCGCAAACATTTAGGCAACTTGGGACTCATCCCAGGTTCCGTTGTTGTTGTCGTTCAGGTTTCGGACGGCAATATGATTGTGGGCATTCAAGATAGCCGCATTGCCCTCAATGATGAACTCGCGCGGCGTATTCATGTTGAACCTCTTTGATTTCAGAAGAAAAGGAGTCCTCTTATGACACTAAATGAATTGAAAGTCGGTGAATCGGGGCGCGTAGCGCGTCTCGTCGGCGAAGGTGCGGTCAAGCACCGCATTATGGAAATGGGGCTTACCAAGGGCGCGGAAGTCTGCGTCCGTAAGATTGCCCCCTTGGGCGACCCCATCGAAGTCACGGTGCGCGGCTATGAACTCTCTATCCGTAAGGACGAGGCGGCGAAAGTCGAAATTGCTAAGAACTAAGTAAAGGTTGATAAAATGTCAATTAAGATAGCATTAGCAGGCAACCCTAACTCAGGTAAGACTACGCTCTTTAATGCGCTTACGGGTTCCAATCAGTATGTCGGCAACTGGCCCGGCGTGACCGTCGAGAAGAAGGATGGTATCCTCGAGGGCTCGAAGGATGTCGTGATTCAGGATTTGCCAGGTATTTACTCGCTCTCGCCCTATTCGCTTGAGGAGAAGGTGTCGCGCAAGTACCTCGTTGAGGAGAATCCGAATGGTGTTCTCAACATCGTGGACGGCACGAATATCGAGCGCAACCTTTATCTCTCGACACAGCTCGCCGAACTCGGTATTCCGATGGTTATGGCGGTGAATATGATGGATATCGTCCGTAAAAATGGCGACAAGATTGACTTTGAGAAGATTGGCAAAGCGCTCAATTGCAAGGTCATCGGCATCAGTGCCCAGCGCGACGAAGGATGCCGCGACGCGGCAGGCGAAATCGTGAAACTCGCCCGTGCAGGTGAGAAGGGCGAAGTGCCCCATGTCTTCTCGGGCTCGGTGGAGCACGCGATTGCCCACATTGAGGAGTCCATTCAAGACCGCGTCAAAAAGACTGCCATTCGCTGGTACGCGATTAAGGTCTTTGAGCGCGATGAAGAGATTGTGAATTCTCTCTCTCTTCCTGCGGATGTCCTTGAGCACATTGAAGAGCATATTAAGGACTGCGAAAAAGAGCTGGAAGATGATGCGGAGTCCATCATCACCAATCAGCGCTACGACTTCATTCAGAACTTGATGTCGTCCGCTTTGACGAAGAATCAGCAACGCCGCAATAAGGCTACGCTCTCAGATAAGATTGATAAGGTTGTCACAAATCGCATTTTGGCGCTCCCCATTTTCATCGTCTCCCTCTGCGTGATGTGGTTCCTTGCGGTCGCTGACGGTGGTCCTGGTACGGTTTTGACGGACTGGGCGAATGACGGCTTCCTCGGCGATGGCTGGCACCTCCCTTACACGACTCACGAAGTGGACGGCAAGGACTACGATACCGCTTGCGAGGATTTTGCGAAGGCGGAAGCCACGGTAAAGGCGTGGGAAGCGGGCGAGAAGTCCGCCTCCATCGAGGACGAGGAAACAGGCGAGACCGCTGAAGAGTGGGCTATTGACGAAAATCTCTATAAGGAGGCAAAGGAAGTCAAGGAACCCGATCCTTCGGACTATGGCGTTTGGGTGCCTGGTATTTCGGCGCTTATTTCGTCTGGACTCGAGAAGATTGGCGCAAGCGAAATGGTCACTTCCCTCGTCAATGATGGCGCGTGGGGTGGTGTCGCGACCGTGCTCGGGTTTGTGCCCGTGATTACGATTGTGTTCTTGTTCCTCGCCTTTCTTGAGGACTGCGGCTATATGGCGCGTGTTGCGTTCATTATGGACCGCCTATTCCGTAAGTTTGGTCTCTCGGGCAAGTCCTTTATCCCGATGATTGTCGGCAAGGGCTGCGGCGTACCTGCTGTTATGGCGGCACGAACTATTGAGAACGAACGCGACCACCGTATGACGGTCATCTTCGCGACATTCATTCCGTGCGGAGCGAAGACCGTCATTATCGCGATGTTCGCGGCAATATTCTTCCGCGATATGTGGTATGTCGCGGCACTTATGGATGTGATTGGCATCGCGATTATCGTCCTTGGCGGCATTGCGCTCAAGAAGTCCCGCGCTTTCGCGGGTGAGGCGGCGCCGTTCGTGATGGAACTCCCCGCCTACCATATGCCGACGGTGCGCGGCGTTTTGATTCACACTTGGCAGCGCGTGAAGGGCTATATGCTCAAGGCGGGGCTCATCATCTTCCCTGCCTGCGTGTTCCTCTGGTTCATTATGCACTTTGATTGGACGCTTAACCTTTTGGCGGATGAAGAAATTGAGCGCTCCATCCTCCACGATATGGGCACTTGGATTGCGTGGCTCTTTGCTCCCTTGGGCTTTGGCACATGGCAGGGCGCGGCGGCGACGGTTTCCGCCGAAATTGCGAAGGAACAAGCTACAGCGACGCTCGGACTCGTCGCGGCGAATATGGATGGCGCGACGACCGCAGCACAAATCGCGGCACTTTTCAAGTCCTTCAGCGACTTCCCGAAACTCGCGGCATTCTCCTTTATGGTCTTTAACCTCTTCATTCCGCCTTGCATGGTCGCGATTGCCACGACCTTCCGCGAAATGGGTTCGGCGAAGTGGGGATGGATTGCCGTCGGCTTCCAGCTCTTTGTGGGCTATGTCATCGCGCTTTCGTGCTACCAGCTCGGTATGCTGATTGCGGGTGGTGGTTTCACTTTTTGGACCGCCCTCACAATCCTCGTCGACCTCTACTGCCTCTGGGCAATCTTCCGCCCGTCGCGCAAGTTGGAGGACGTGGCAAAATGAACCTCGCCTCGGCACTCGTTTTGGGCGCAATTCTTGTCCTCGCGGCACTTGCCACTTGGTACTGCCGTCGGCACGGTGCGCCCTGCGAGGGCTCCTGCGGCGGAAGGTGCGCGGGGTGCCCAATGAAGTGCCACGGCAAGAAGTAACAACTAACGATTTCCCTCCGTGTGGAGGGGTTTGCAAACAATAAAAGGAAAATAAAGTAAATGAACTCAAAGCACATGATGTCCTTTTTCTGTGCAGCTGCGCTCAGCAGCGGTGTTTTCGCCGCCGAAGAGCAGGCAACTGAAGAAAAAGACAATTCTCTACCCGTATCGGCTGAATTCTCGGTCGCGTTTGACTCGAAATTCATGAGCTATGGTCTCGTTGACAACAACGACCCCATCCTCACGCCGTCGGCGGCGGTCACATTCCTAGATTTCCTCACCTTCGAGGTGGCGGCAATCTTCGATATGACGAAGTATGGTAATAAGGCTGGCTATATGAACCGTGGCGGACGCTATCAGGAACTCGACCCTGGTGTTAGCATCGGTTGGTCGTTCTTCGAAGGCGAGTGGTATCAGTTCGATACTTCCGTCGGCTATAGCTACGAATATCATCCTCGGTCAATGAAGAACCGCGTGCGGTTCGGAGATGACGGTGAGCCTTGCGCGTATAACGATACGCCTGGCGCGGATACCCAGTTCGTCACGGCGGAAATTGGTCTCCCCAACGCGTTCCTCGAGCCCGTGCTCTCTTATGAGCGCGACATCAAGCGCGATAACGGAACCTACCTCAACCTCGAACTCGGCTACACCTTCTCGATTATCGACGGAGAGTCCGAAGACGATGACCCCGTTCTCGCGTTCCGTCCCTCGGTTGCGCAGGGCTTCGGCAATAAGGCGCGTGTCGCGGGCTATCTCGCGAAGGATGATGAGGACGAATCTCCTCTCCGTAAGGCGGGACTTATGGACACCTGCGTGAAGGGCGAGCTTTCTTGGGCAATCTGCGATTTCCTGACGCTCTCAGGCTATGTCGCGTATTATGACTATGTCTTCGATTCGCAGTTGCGCGAGGCAGCGCGGCGTTATGAAGGCTCGGGACGCAATACCGACAGCTACAACTTTGTGGCAGGTCTCGCGCTCACAGCAAGTTTCTAAAGGTTAGTCTCTAGTTTGGTTAGAGCTGGATGGTGGTTCGTCCAGCGGGCAAGGGAGTACGAAAGCGTGCTCCCTTGCTTTATGTTGCCCGATTTTGGTATAATAGAGGCTATGAAAATTGTATTCATCAGCGATATTCACGGCGTGCGCGAGACCCTTGAGGCGGCATTGCGGCAAGCGGACTCTCTTGGCTACGACAAAATCGTCCTTCTTGGTGACTTGCTTTATCACGGACCCCGCAATGGCGTGCCTGAGGAGTATGATCCGCAGGGTGTTGCAGAGTTGCTAAATGCCCACCGCGAGGTCATTCTCGCCGTGCGCGGCAATTGTGACGCGGAAGTTGACCAAATGCTTCTGAAGTTCCCGATTATGTCCGACTACGCCTTGCTGGAAGTAGAAGACCGCACCTTCTTCTTGACCCACGGACACCTCTGGAACGAACAGCATTTGCCCTATCTCTCACGCGGCAGTGTGTTTGTGCAAGGGCACACCCACATCGCCGAACAGCGCACGCTCCTAAACGGTACAGTCTTCTTTAACCCCGGCTCGATTTCACTCCCCAAAGGCAATAGCGTCCGTTCCTTCGGCTACTTTGACGGCACCACCCTCCGCCATATCTCCCTCGACCTCTGACCCCTAACGCTCCGCCCGCCATACCTTTCTCTGCGAACTCTGCGTGAGATAAAAGGGGATCTTAATCGAAGGGGATTTGCCAGTCGAGGGAGTCGTCTGAGCCAATGCTCAGGTTGTCATAGGCGGGAAGGGGAGTGGGCTCCGCTTTTTTAGGAGTCGTTTTCTTTGCCTTTTTCGGTGTGAGCACGGACTCCTCTTCGTCGTCCTCATAATCACCAAAATAATCAATATAGCCACTTTGCGTTGCTTTATTTGCCTGTGCGGACTTCTTGGAAGGGGACGACGCCTTTTTAGTTGTAGACATAGGCTTAGAAGGGGGTGTCACGGACTCCCCTTCATCGTTATAATACTCGGGATAAAGCTTGCGGCGCTGGAGTTCGACCTGCTCCTTGCGGACCGCTTCCTTTTCGCGCTCAAGCTTCGCCTTTTCTTCCTTGAGGCGGTCGTTCATGGTCCGTAGCTTTTCCTCTGCCGCTTTTAGTCTCTTTTCTGCAGCGATTTGGGCTGGAGAAGGGCCTTCAGGGGCTTTTTCGGCGGGTTTGGTGAGGAGTTTGAGTTTTTCTTCAAATAAGGCTTGTTGTTCCTTGGCGAGCTTAGCCTGCTGTTCGGACATCTGCGCCTGAAGCTGTGTAATGGTGTCCGTTATCGACTTCATAGCTTGTCCGTTGGACGCGGCGGCATCCTGTGAGGGCTTCATCGCGAGCTCCATCAGCTTGCCGTTCAACTCAGAGTTATCGCGGTTAGCATTAACGAGCAGGATTGTGAAGACGCTTACGACCAGCACAAGGATAACGACAAAGACGCTGCAAACGAGTGTCATCCGTTTCTGGGCTTTTGCTTGTTCCTCGTTGATGTACTGCTGAAACGCTTTAAGAACGGGGAAATCGCTGAGACTATCCGTCGGCGAATACAAGCTGAGCTTATTATTCGTAAGCGCGGCATTTTCGGGCGGTTGATTCGAGTAGTCCGTCATAGTTATTTTCTCCTAATACTTAGTAGTTATAAGTCTGTTCCTTTTCCGCCTAATGGCGGTTATGTTAACTTGGCGCGGAGCGCCTCTAGCCTCTTGCCAATTGTGAGCTCGTAACCCTCATTTGTTGGGTTATAGTATTTCTTCGGAATCTTCATATAGACTTGGTCAACATAATGATCCTTAAAGTCGTGCGGATATTTGTATTCCTCGACTTCATTGCTGCCAATCGCTTTCACATGCTTGTTCTTAAGATTCTCTGGTACAGGCTGAATCGCGCCTGTACGAATATCGTCCATAGCCGCGTTAACGGCGAGGTAGCTCGCGTTAGACTTAGGCGCGGACGCGAGATAAGTCGTCGCTTGAGCGAGGTTGAGCGCGCACTCAGGCATCCCGACGAATTCGCACGCCTGCATAGCCGCCGTCGCGACCGAAATGCCGCGCGGGTCGGCGTTGCCGATATCCTCGCTCGCACTAATCACCAAACGCCGCGCTATGAAGCGTGGGTCTTCACCCGCGACCAGCATCTTGGCGAGCCAATAAATTGCCGCGTCGGGGTCACTGCCGCGAATGGACTTAATGAATGCCGAAATCGTGTCGTAATGCTCGTCTTCCTTCTTGTCGTAGCGAACTTGCCGCTTTTGGATGCATTCTTGGATGATATCGAGCGTAAGATGGACAACCCCCTTCTCATCTGGCGGCGTCGAGAGCATCGCTATTTCGAGTGCCGTTAGCGCGTGGCGAGCGTCCCCTTCACAGATTGTCGCAAGGAACGATTTTGCGTTCGTATCAAACACGGTCTTAATCTTGCCAAACCCCTTCTCGGTATCCGTGAGAGCACGGTCAAGAAGCGTCTCAATGTCCGCTGGGCTCAAGGAATGAAGCTCAAAGACGAGCGAGCGCGAAGTGAGCGGCGTATTTATGAAGAAGTTTGGATTATGGGTAGTCGCGCCAATGAGAATGACGGTTCCATCTTCCACATATGGGAGCAAAACATCCTGCTGAGACTTGTTAAAGCGGTGAATCTCGTCCACAAAAAGAAGCGTGCCCATTCCACCCAACTCCGTTCGTGCACGGTCGCAAATCTTGCGGATATCTGCGACACCCGAGACCACGCCCGAAAGCCTCACAAAGCCGCGCTTTGTCGTGTGGGCAATGACTTCCGCAAGGGTCGTCTTACCGCAGCCAGGCGGACCGTAGAAGATGACATTCGTAAGGCGATCCGCCTCAATCACCCTTCTCAGCAACTTGCCAGGTCCGAGGATGTGCTCTTGTCCAACGACTTCATCGAGGGACTGGGGACGCATCCGTGCGGCCAAGGGTTTGGAATCGTCAAAGCTCATTCTTCTTCAAAGATGTACCAGTTAAGAACATCGCCCTTCACGGCGCGGCGGAAGTCGTAGAGTCGCTCTAGCGTCTCCGTCGGCGCGGCATAAAGGAGCATTGTCTGCGTCTTTCCGACGAGGGACGCGGCATATTGCGCGGCACTTTCGACGGAATCAAAATCCTTATCGACCACATTCAGCTTGGGTTCGGTGGCGTTCGTGTCCGACCAGTCCTCAACGATATGTGAGACGGTTAGCCCTTTCGCCTTAAAGTGAATCTCTGGCGGTTGGGCAAGACGAGCACTGCGGTCGCGCCACGCCGCGAGGGGCAAATAGGTACGGAAGTAGAACTCTCCTTCTTTGAATCCATTTACTTTTATATGGGCGGAATCAATACTATCGAGTGCTTTCGCAATGCCAATCGCTTGCTTGAGCGTGAAAGATTTGTCGAGTGTCGCGAGCACATTCCATTCGCTCGTCCCCGCCTCTTTGCTGAATTGGACGAGTTCATGCGCGGCAGTTGCGGGTGTGAGCGCAAGGGTCTTTTCTTTAACGGACTTCTCGCCGTTCCAAGTCAGCGTAAAGGTATGCCGCTCGCCCTTCGGGAAGTCCTTTGCGGGCAGGAAGCGTCCGTAATTCTGGGACTGGTCAAGGACGGCGTTAAATTGAAGCGGAGACTGTCCGCAATCATACAGCGCAAAGAGTGTCGCGGGCATTTCGGTATCCGCGAGGAGTGCCCCTTCTGGAGTTCGTGTGCCGCCCGTATAGATGATGGGAGGGAAGCCCTTCTCGGTGCCTTTGACATCCTTTACAAGTGCCGCGCAAGCGGGTGTAAGCGTAACTTCCTCGCCGAGAGCCCGCAAAACGCACGCTTTTGCGCTGATGGGATGCCCGAGGGGCAAGCCGACTTTGGCGCACGCCACAACAATATCCTTAAGTGCCGCGTCCGTCACGAAGAGCGCTTCATAATCGCGGTCGGAGTTGGGTCCGACAAAGAGGAACTCGAGCGGAGATGTCGTCGCGCATCCCGTCGCGGTCGCCGTGAAAGTAACGGTGCGCGAAGCCGTGTCCACGGTTAGTGGCGCGGCGGCGAGAAGAAGAGGTAATGAAAGGGAAGCTAAAATCATACACGGAACCTTTCCATTGCTCGCTTGAAGCCTTCGGCGGAGCGCAGGATAATCTTCTCATCTACGCTATAACTCAGACGCACATAGCCCGCGAAGCCGAAGCCCTTGCCTGTCACGACAAGGATGTTCTCGGCGAGAAGTGCCTCAACAAACTTAAGGTCGTCCTCAACAGGCGACTTCGCGAAGATGTAAAACGCCCCCTTCGGCATTTCAAACTCAATTCCAGCGTCCGTCAGAACCTTCACCATAAGCTTACGGCGCTTATCATAGATGCTCAAATCTACGGTCTCATCAAGAAGTTTGGAGATAAGGCGTTGCCCAATCACAGGCGCATTCACAAAGCCGAGCGTGCGATTCGTGAGCGTGACAGCCGCAATAAGTGTCGCTTGGTCGGGCATTGCTGGATTCGCAACAAAGTATCCGATACGCTCACCCGCGAGGGAAAGAGTCTTTGAGAAACTACCAACAACGCAAACCCACTTGGAGAGGGGAAGCATCGCGGGCACTGTCGCGCCATCATAGACAAACGCCCGATAGGGTTCGTCACTAATGATGAACATCGGACGCTCCCGCGTCTTGTTGACCTTATCCACAAGCGCGGCAATGGCGGCAATATCTTCCGACGAATAGACGGTGCCTGTCGGATTATTCGGCGAATTCAAGATAATTGCCCGCGTCTTAGGTGTAATCGCCGCTTCAATTGCCGCGATGTCTGGACGGAAGGTCGGCGGGATGGACGGAATAGCCTTCAGAACGCCGCCAAAGTGTCCGCAGTACGAACCATATTCCACGAAATAAGGCGCGGGGGTAAGAATCTCATCACCTGGTTCAACAACGGCACGGAAGAAACTGACAAGCCCGCCTGCCGCGCCAACCGTAAGAACGACATCTTTCGCGGCAAGCGGTGTCTCTTGTTGTTTTGCGAGGTATTGGGCAAGCGCGGCACGAACTTCTGGAATACCTGCATTCGGACAGTAGCCGAGCGCAAGAGGTTCCGCCGCGTGCGCGGCAATATCGGCGAGCACCTCTACGGTTTTGGCGGGTGGCGGAACATCTGGATTTCCCAAGGAGAAATCGCAAACGGCATCTTTTCCGTACTTCTTCTTAAGCTCAAGCCCCTTCTCAAACATCTTACGAATCCAGCTTGAGGAAGACATTGATTGCGCAATTGCTGTAGTCACAAGTTGCATAATAAACTCCCTTAAATAACTTATTCCTTAAAAGTATGTGTGCCCGCGCCCACATCCTCGACGAGCATAGCGACACGAAGTGCCGCGTTCGGGTCGGCGAGAGCGGACATCTTTTCACTCATCTTTTGGAGGCTCTCAGGACGGTCATACTTCGTGAGCAAATACCGCGCCAAAGCGTCCACCGTGAGTTCAGCCTGATTGGCGGCATCCGCCGCGCCCTTCACGACGAAGGCTTGGGCGTTCTCAAATTGGTGATTACGCATAGCGGTTGGGAGCGGAATCAGCAAGGCGGGCTTACCGCACGCGGCAAGTTCAAAGCAAGTAGAAGCCCCCGCGCGTGCAATCACAATGTCGGCGGAAGCAAAGGCGTTCGCCATCTCACGCTCAAAAGCGTGGACGCGGCTTGGAATCGCGGCACTTGCATAGTCCGCAATGACGCGTCCCTCGTCAAGCACCCCCGTCTGATGAATGACATAGAGGGGACGCTTCGCGACATCCTGCCGCCGCGCAATTTCCGTCGCGACCTTAATAAGCGCGGCACTTGCAAGCTCATTCACCTTGTGGGCACCCTGACTCCCGCCTGTCACAAAGACGACAAAGGAATTAGGTGGAATAAAGTCAAACCGCTTGCCCGCTGTAATTTCTTCACGTACAGGAAGCCCCGTCCGTACGACTCGTTTATGTGGAAGGTATTTCGCCGTCACCTCAAAGCTCGTCGCTACGCACTTTGCAAAGCGGGAAAGGAAGTCCACCGCCTTGCCAGGAACAGTATTCGCCTCGTGAAGCGCAATAGGCACGCCTGAGATATATGCCGCGAGGACTGGCGGTAAGGAGGAGTAGCTCCCCATCGCGAGCATAACATCGGGACGGAAACGGCGAATCTCGCGGCGGCACTTTAAGAAGGAACGCAAAATCGCGAGGCCATTACGAACGGAAAGTTGCTTCGCGCCCGTCGCGAACCGCGCCCCTTCCCACTGGCTGAGGACACCCGCCTCGACATCGCGTCCCGAGCACCACAACACGACTTCGTGCCCGCGCTTCTGCAACGCCTGCGCCACCGCAAGCCCTGGAAAGGCGTGCCCGCCCGTTCCGCCACATGCTACAACTATCTTCATTTACCAATCCCTTTCATTTGGAGGCAAGACCGCCTTACGCATCCGCGCCTTCTTTTCTGCCTCGTGTTCATCAGAGCGCTCTTGCGCCTTCTTTAAAGTGGCTTCGGCTTCTTGCTCTTCTGGGGACTGCTCGCCCTCGCCTTCTTTATTCTCGTCGTCTTGATTGTCTTGATTCTCTTGCTGGTCGTTGTTGCCTTGAGGTTGTTCGCCTTCGCTATTCTCGGGCGACTGCTGAGGATTATTCTGTTGGTTATTCTGATTATTCTGCTGTTGGTTCTGATTTTGGTTGTTTGAACCGCCGCCCTTATTATCCTTGGGCATCAATTCATTGATGCGCGCGAGAATGGCATTACATTCCTCTTGCTGGGGCGGCAGGAGCTTCTCCACGCACTCCATTTGCTTCTTCTCGAGTTCCGTAGAAAGCTTTGAGATCTCGGCTTGCGCCTCAGCTGTAAACGGAGGCTTATTGGTGTCCGCCTGGGCCTGCTGTTCGTAGGCTTTCGCGAAAGCTGGGAATGCCGCGCGGAAACGCCGCGTATAGTCGAGTGCCTCGGGTTGCCACGGCCGCGCATTAATCATTTCCACATCCAACCACGCATTCGATTGGGCGACGATATCGCGTGCGAGAGCCTGCGGAGCCCCCGCCGTCATTTTATTAAAGCGCGTAATGTCGTCTTCGGCGGCGGCGATGTCGCCGTATGCCGCCTCATCCATATCCGCGAACTTCTCTGCCGCCGCGCGAGTATGATTTTGGGCAGTCGTAATTTGGTCTTCAATGATTGCCGCCTGCTGTTCATTGGTAACGGCTTGGTGAATCGCGTTCTTAACGGGATACCACATATCCGTCAATGCCGCCGTGCGGCGCGAAAGGTCGTCCGCGAGCGCCACAGCACGCGGCGCGACATTTGTTTGGTAGGTCGCCGCTTCCGCGAGAATCTGCCGCGCATCATCGACCGCGCGGTCAAGGAGTGCGGCAGGGTCTTGTCCGTTCGCCGCCGCAATTACATCGTTGACATGTTTTGTCTCGCGAAGTGCCGCGAGATCTTGGGTGGCACGCGTGAAGTTGCGATTTAGGCGTTCATCTTTCGGGTTCGCCCGCAAGGTGATTTGTGCCGCGCGGGCACTTTCCTCAAGACGCGAAAGCGCATTGGTGCTTTCTAACGGACTGTGTGCCGCCTTGTAGTTAATTGCCGCGACGACTTCCGAAGCGCGTGCGCCAAATTCCTTGGAGAGCATTAACGGACGCAACAGTTTCAGTGCGTTCGTCGGGTTATTGGCGCGGTAAGCTTCCACGCCCGCATTCCAAATCTCGGCATCAGAAAGTGCCGCGTTCGGCTCGGCAAATGAGGGCATCGCGAGCCCCAATGCCGCGCATAGAAAAAGTAGTCTAAATGTCATCTTCATTACCCAATTATTATACCATAATTGGGGCGCAAACACTAGACAATATCCGCGAAAATTGGTGCGGGGCTACGCTTCTTCGGGCGTGAGGGAGATGAGGCGAATCTCAACATGGGCTTCGCCATAGGTTGAGGATTCAATTGTAAAGACGGCTTCGTAGGGCTTCGCCTTATTATCTCTCAAGGCTTGCATTATGTTCGCGTGATTCCACCAAACGGCACGCGGCAGAGCCTCGTCCTTGAAAGTCAGCGAAAGATGTTGCGCATCTAACCCCAAGGAACGTATCTCGCCTAGATACAAGTGCCGCGCGGCAAAGATGGGCTCGGGATTGCCTTCGCCAAACGGAGCCATCTTGGCAATCTCTTCGGCAAGGTCAAGTGTCAAATCCGCGCCCGTAACGACGGCATCGACAGGAATCGCCCCCGCCAAAGACTCCGCACCTGCCGCGCGTTGCTTATTGCACGCCGCCGCGAAAGCTTGACGGAATGCCCCCACATCGTTCGTCTTAAGCGAAAAACCAGCGGCGGCGGCGTGTCCGCCGAAGTGCGCCAAGTGTGCTGCGCACGCGTCTAGCGCGTCCCTCACATTATACCCCGCTGGAGCACGCGCAGAGCCGCGTCCGTTCACAATGACGCAAACAGGCACGGGGTTCTCTGTAAGCGATTCGAGGATTCGCGCGGCAACAATACCCGAGACACCAGGGTGCCCATCAGGCAAATCAATGACTTGCGCGGCGGCATCCGCGAGAATCTGGCTTTGTGCCGCGTTTGTCATCGCCTTTTCTGTTGACTTGCGCCGCGTATTGAGGAGGTCAATATTCAGCGCGAGCATACGCGCGTCTTCACGGTCCGTACAGAGGATGAGCGCAAGCGCGTCCATTGCGTCCCCGAGACGACCCGCCGCATTTATGCGCGGCCCTATCAAGAAGCCAAAGTCCTTAGCCACCATCGTGGGCAACGGACGCTTCTGAGCGCGGTCAAAAAGCTCACGAAGTCCAATGGGCGCATAGGTTCTAAAGGCACGGAGCGATTCTGCGACAAGAATGCGGTTTTGCCCCGTGAGCTGCATAACATCCGCGACCGTGGCGAGCCCAGCCAAAACGAGGAGCTCCCCCGCATACGACTTTGCCGCGTTAATGATATTCGCCGCTTTTGCTTGCGAAACGAGTGCGTGGGCTACGAGGAAGGCGACTCCCGCGCCACAGAGTCCCTTAAAACATTGGGGACACGGTTCATTCGAAACTTCCGCCATCGGGTCCGCCACAAGGCAATTGGGCAATTCCGCCCCCGCCAAGTGGTGGTCGGTTATAACGACTTCAATTCCTGCCGCCTTAAGCCCTTCTACCTCTTCAATAGAAGAAATACCATTGTCGACTGTAATGACGAGCGCAACTTCGGGATTCTCGCGACGCATACGGGCGACGGACGCCGCTTGCATTCCGTAGCCTTCAGTAAGGCGTTCGGGGATAAACGGACGCACCTTCGCGCCTGGCAAGAGGCTAATCGTCTTTACGAGAATGGCGGTTGCTGAAATGCCGTCGCAGTCATAGTCGCCAAAGACAACGATGGGGAGCCCCTCTTTGACAAAGTGCAGAATCTTCGCGGCAATGCGTCCGAGCACGGGCCACTCGTCGGGCTTTGCGAGATTCTTAAGGGAGGGCGCGAACCAATCTGCCGCGTCCGTCGCCGAAACGCCGCGCAGAGCCAGTAAGCGGGCAAGAAGCGGCGAATACCCCGCCGCTTCAAGCGCCTGTACCGCCGCAGAATCGACGGCACGCTCAAGCCATTTTGTCAGAGGACACCCTCTCGCTTAGGCAATTTTGACTTCGTGACACCAACCGTGGGCATCGGGCAGGTCGCCATACTGAATGCCCTGGACGGTGTCGTAGAGCTTCTGCAGGTGAGGACCAACCTTATCCGCGTCCGAAATCTTAATGACTTCTGTACCACGGGTAATTTCCCAAACAGGTGTCACAACGACGGCTGTACCGCACGCAGCGACTTCGGCGAAGTCCTTAATTTCGGTGTAAGGGACAGGGCGGCACTCGACCTTCCAGCCCAAATCTGCCGCGACTTGCTTAAGGGACATATTCGTCACCGACGGGAGCACCGAGTGGCTGTCGGGCGTCACATAAGTTCCGTCCTTCTTGATGCCCAAGAAGTTGGAAGTCGAGAACTCCTCGACGAGCGTATGGGTCTTCGCGTCAAGATAAAGCTCGACGGGCCAGCCATCGTGTTTCGCCTTCTCGTGTGCATAAAGGCTCGCGGCATAGTTGCCGCCAACCTTGACATCGCCCATGCCGTGAGGCGCGGCGCGATCCCAATCGTCGAGAATCACAGCACGCACAGGCTTGAGTCCGCCCTTGTAGTACGCGCCAACCGGCATACACATCATAATGAAGGTATATTCCTTCGCGGGGGCAACACCAATTTGCGGACCTGTACCGATAAGAAGCGGCCTCAGGTACATCGAGCCGCCTGTTCCGTAGGGAGGCACAAACTCCTCATTCGCCGCGACAAGCTTTTCCGCCGCCTCGACGAACATTTCCTCAGGCACAGGAGCCATAACCGTACGGATTGCCGTGCGGTGCATGCGCTTCGCGTTTTCGTCGGGACGGAAGATGATGACTTTGCCGTCTTTCTGACGGAACGCCTTCATTCCTTCGAAGCATTCCTGCCCGTAGTGGAGGCACGACGCGCCGATGTGCATCGTGATGACGGGTTCTTTGACGAACTCGAGCGGACCCCACGCACCGTCTTTCCAAACGCTGCGCACGTGGCAGTTAACATCCGAGAAGCCAAAGCCGAGCTTCTCCCAATCTATATCTGTTCTAGGCATTCGAGAATTCCTTTCTTGAAATCAGTTCTTATATTATAGCACTTTAATTGCGTCTCTGGAAGAGTGGAAGTGCAATTTCGTAAAGTTCGTTGTCGCGCTGAATCAGCTCCAAAGTCTGCTTTTGGTTGACCGAAAGCGCGGTTTGGATGCTCCTAAGAGCCTCCGTACGGCGGTTTGTGCGATACTGAATCTTCGCGAGCATTGCCCACGCGAGCATATCCTCACGCGGCGATTGCCGCAGGTACTTGAGGAGCACCTGCTCAGCTTCCGTAAGGCTATTACTTTCCCAGAAGGTGTTCGCGAGGAACAAAAGTTCCGTCTTATCCGTCGCCTTCTCAATGAACGGCTTCAACAAGTCTGCCGCCTCGGCGAGGCGCCCGAGTGCCCGATAGGCTTGGGCGAGACGATAGGCTTCTTCACGCGGCAGATTCTTCTGGGCGCGGCGTTTCGCTTCCAATAGCGCAATTTCATTTGTGAGTGCCCTCAGGCGAACCACATAATCCCGCACGCCCGCCGTCCGTGAATTATGCGGGTCGAGGTGGTCGGTGTAGTCCATAAGCTCAAGTACCTTATCCCACTGGCGCAACGGGAGGAGCACTTCCTGCACATAGCGGAATGTCGCCTCGGGCGAGGCGGGATAGAGGAGACACGCTTCACGGAACGCCTGCGCCCCTTCCTCAATGCGTCCACGCTTCATATACAGTCCAGCCAACGCGGCACGCAGCTTCGAGAAACTCTTTTGTCCTGCGAAGTCGCGGCGGTACATCGGGTCATTCAGTAAACGCCGCGTGTACCAATCCCAGAAGTCAGCATCCTTCGCGGCGACTTTCGGGTCGTAGGGCGTCGGATCTTTATTAATCTTCATAATGAGCCCGTGCGGCGAGAGATAGTCGTACATCCACGGGATGACATAGCTCTCTTCTATATAGAAGGCATGGCGCAGGCGGTCGTGGTCAAACATCATCTTCGTGAGAATGCCATTAATTTCCATGACGCCGAGCGCACCTGTCACTTGGACGCGTCCGTTCTCAATCTTCAAGTCTCCATTAGCGGGGCGAACGCCGCGCTGGACTTCGTCCACATAGATATTGAACGCCTGAGCGGAATCTTCCTTGGACGGAATCCAAATCTCATCTCCGTAGAGGTCGCGCTCCACCGACATATAGGTATCGTCCGCGAGGGCGTTTTGGGTGATGAGGTAGACATCTGGACGATAATTCGCCGCGTAAATCATATAGGTCGGGACGAATCGCCCTGGATCTGTACCACCGAAGAAGATGGAGAAATCTTCCATCCGTTCAGGATAATTCGGGTCAGGGAGCGGCTCTTCATCGGCGAGAAGCTGGTCCTTAATTGCCTTCGCACCCTCCAATTGATACGCACCAAATTGCCAGCCGAAAGTGTGCTTATTTTGCTCGTTACCGCCGAGCTCAAAGACCATCCGCTCATCAGTATAATTCTGAATAATCGGATATATCGCCGAGATGACGATTGTAGCGAGCGCGACGAGCGCGGCATAAAAGAGGTTCTTCGTCTTCTTTAAGATAAGCACCGCCGCGAAGACGAATCCGTAGCCAATCCAGAGCGCAATCATCGCGTGCGAGGAGATGAACTTAACCTTCTGAATAAAGCCATCCTGCACATCACCCTTCACATTCGCAAGGAGAATCAAGAGGAAGCTCATCATCAAAAAGCACGCGAACGCGGCACTCATCCATTGCCAGAAAATCTTCCGCCGCGCCTTCGAGACGACCCAGCGCGCGACAATGAACGGGACAAGCGCGAACGGAACAAGCAAGTCCGTAAACTGCACCATCACATCTTGGAAGTAGTGCTTCATCTGTCCGCCAATGAAGTCGAAGAACGCCATAACGGACGGGAAGGTCGGGACACCAATCGCCTCATACTGTCCGCGCATAATCGCGTGCTTGAAGCCTTCCCATGTGCGCGGATAACCCCAGTTCATTGGTGGATTTCGCAAGTCAGAGACAATCGGCATATAGGCGTAGAACGAAACGCCGAGCTGCGCAAAAAATGCCGCGCCCGCGACGGAGCGTCCGTTCGGGAGTGTCAGCCACGCGAGAGCGAGCAGAACGAAGTTCCACGCAATTGGCCAGCAGAACCACCAGCTCATCGGATGCGTAAGCCCATTGAGTGCGCCATTCTTTAGGAGGAAAAATGCCGCGATATGGAGTCCCGCGACAGGAATTGCGAACGCGAGCCCCTTGCGGGTAAATGCGCACATCGTGAAGAGTGCAATAAGTAGGACAATAAAGATAAGCGTCGACTTCCCCCACGGATACGCCTCGCCCACATAGCCCTTCAGGGACGGCTCGGGCACCGACGCGGCAAAGATGATAGCTACAAGCGCGAGGACGGCGGAGACAATCAGCCCCTTCTTAACGAGCGCGGGGAAGCGCGATGCCTCCGTATCCTGTAGCGCGGCAAATACGGCGGCAATTACACTGCAGGCAATACACGCGGCAATAATTCCATACCGCCACGGCTCTATTAGCGGGGCGATGGGTTCGGTAATGCCCGACCACGTATTTGTTCCGCGAATGACAATCGAGGCGAGGAAGATAAGTGCCGCGCCCGCGCCACCTCCGTAAAGCGCAACCTTTGTCGCTAAAGACAACTTGCCGCGTCCACGCAAAACAGCCGTCGCAATAAGTGATGCGATAAGGACAATTACACCAAGCGTAATGACGGTTGAAGACGGACACGACGCGGTCGTACGGATTATGTCGTGCTTCGCGATTACATCGCTTTGCATATAAAGGCTCGCCTGACCAAGCTGTCCGATTTGCAGGAGCTGCCAAGTCAGCGCGACGGGCACAAGATAAATCATTACATCACGAAAGAGTCCGCCATTGCGCATAAGGATGATAATCGCGAGCGGCACAATCGCGAAAAGGAGCACCTGATAATTCGTGAGCCCCAAGCCAAAGACGAGCGCCGTGAACCAAAGGATTTTATCTGACGGACGCCGCATCCAGCGATACGAGAGCAGAAATACCGCCATCAAGAAGAAGGCATTGAGCGAATAAATCTCAACAATAGTGGATTGCGACCACTCAACAGGCGAAAGCGCGAAGGTGAGCGCGCCGCCCACGCCACCACCAAAGGCGAGAATGCCCGTTTTAAGGTCATCCGCGTCAGATTCGTCCGAAATAAAGTCGTGGGCACTGCGACTAATGAGCATCGCCGTGAAGCCTGCCGCGAAAGCACCCGCCGTCGCGGAAAATAGACTAATTGCCCACGCGGGAGTCGGGTGCCCCATATAAGTGACCCACGCGAACATCTTGCAGAAGAGCCAACTGCAGAGCGTCCAGAACGGATATCCTGGCGGATGTGGCACGCCCAAGTGGGCACCCGCCGTCGCGAGTTCGCCCGAATCCTCAAGTCCCACCGAAGGACCAAGCGTAAAGAAGTAGACTGCGAAAGTAAGAACCGTTGCCGTCCAAAATGCCGCTTTATCAAGTTTAGAGAAGAATCCGTTTTTCATAGTTAGACATCAATCTTAACAATTTTTCGTATGATTAGCCACCCAGCTAATACAAGGACAATAACAACGCCGACGGAAATTAGTCCCGCCGCGCTCGTTAGGAAAGGAATCATCGTGTTGGGCTTGAGGATGACCATAATCCCGCCCAGAAGGAATGGCATAATTGAAACAATTATGCCCTGGAGCCTGCCTTGCGCCGTGAGCGTATGCACCTTGCGCTCAATCTTCATACGCCCACGAATAGTATCTGAGATCTTATCAAAGATTTCCGTTACATTGCCACCCGTTTTGCGGCTAATGATGAGTGCCGTGGTGACGAGCGCGAGGTCATCCGACCCGACACGCGTATTCATTGACTCAAGCGCCTCTTCAAAGCTCATCCCTACTTGCATTTGACGAATGAGGATTGCAAACTCTTCGCACATCGGCTTTTCGCCGCGCTCAACGACGGAAGCGAATGCTTGGGCAATAGAGAAGCCTGCCCGAAGTGCATTCGACATTGTGGCGAGTGCCTCAGGAAGCTGTTCATTAAACCGCCGCCGCCGCCGCGAATCTAGCCACCGCGCCAAGGGACTCGCCCCATTCTGCCAGCCCGCCTTAATCTTCACGCCGCCCGCGATATACCACGCCACCCCAGCGAGCGAGAGAGCCATAAGGGACGCTAATAGCCACGGAATCATTTACGCGCCTCTCCTTATGCGTTGCAGGGTGACGGTTGCTTCCGAATCAGGGTCAAACATCTGCGGATCGACGCGCCAACCGCGTCCCGCGAGCTGGTCAAACCAAGTCGGCATCGCGCCCGTTGGCTTAAACTTGCCCGCGACATGCCCATCTTCCGTCAGCCCCGTCTGCTCAAAAGTGAAGAGGTCTTGCATTACAATGCGGTCGCCCTCGAGTCCCGTTACTTCCGTAATCGCGACAACCTTGCGTGAACCGTCCGAAAGCCGCGATTCGTGGATGATGATGTCGACGGCACTCGCAATTTGTTCACGGATTGCTCGCGTGGGCAATTCAAGTCCGCTCATAAGTACCATCGTCTCAAGACGCGAGACGACATCGTGCGGTGAGTTCGCGTGCACGGTTGTGAGTGAGCCATCGTGCCCCGTATTCATCGCCTGGAGCATATCGAGGGCTTCGCCACCGCGGCATTCACCCACGATAATTCGGTCGGGACGCATACGCAGGCTGTTCTTGACGAGGTCACGAATCGTTACAGCCCCTTTGCCTTCGATATTGGGTGGACGCGCCTCGAGACGGACCACATGTGGTTGTTGAAGGCGCAATTCTGCCGCGTCTTCAATTGTCACGATGCGCTCATCAATCGGGATGAACCCAGAAAGCAAGTTAAGGAGTGTCGTCTTACCTGAACCCGTGCCGCCCGCGACGACGATATTCTTACGAAGAAGCACACAGAGTTTCATAAACTCTGCCGCGTTCGGAGTCCACGTGCCGAAACGGACGAAGTCCTCCGCCGTCAGAGACTTCTTCGAGAACTTACGAATCGTCAGTGTCGGACCTGAGATTGCGAGTGGCGGAACAATGGCATTCACGCGGCTACCATCCGCGAGACGGGCATCCACATACGGCTGAGACTCATCGATACGCCGTCCGAGCGGGGCAACAATGCGTTCAATGATGCTCATCACGCTCGCATCATCCATGAATTGGCAGTCCGAAAGTTGCAACTTGCCGTGGCGCTCGACATAAACCTTGTCGTGCCCGTTAACCATAATTTCGGTCACGGTATCGTCCGCGAGCAATTCCTCGAGCGGCCCTAGCCGCATCGCCTCATTGAAAACATCTTCCTCAAGCCGACCAGGATCTATTTCGGCGGGGAGGCGTCCGTTTGCAATGACCTCATTTACAATCTGAGAAATCTTTTCGCGTGCCGTCGCCTCGAGTTCCGCTTGGTCAACCCCACTGAGCGTGAGGTGCTTCATATCAAGGCGCTTTAGGAGTTCCTTCTGAATCTGTCCCTGCACATTGCAACGCAATTCGCGTAAGGGGTCAACAGCAGGCATTTCTTCTTGTGGCTCTTCAGGTAGTTCCTCGGGGACGGACTCAGAAACTGCCGCGTGCACCTCTTCCCCTTCTTCGCTCACCCGCAATAGGCACTCGCCAATCTGAATGACATCGCCGCCACCTAAACGGACTTCGTCCGTCAGCATTTCGCCATTGATGAAAGTTCCGTTGGCGCTTCTTAAATCCTTAATAAGTGCCGCGCCCTGCGAGACATTGAGAAGCGCGTGCCGACCGCTGACCTCAGGGAAATCAAGCCGAATCTCGCACGCGGGGTCACGACCAATGAACCACACACCGTCCGTCAAGGGACGGATTGCGCGCTCTCCGTTAATGAGTGTCGTTAGGCGCAACATTAGCGACCTCCCGATCTCCCCGACTGGCGTTTGAGGTTGAGTTCTTCAATCTCCTCACGAATCTTCTTGTAGTTGACCTGCGGCAACTGCTTTTCGTAAGACGCGTCATTGCGATTGCGCAAGGTCAGGACGAGTCTGCCGCGAATTTGCTCGGCGAAAGCGAGCATTTCCGCCTCACGCGGCGTGACTTCGAGTGTGACCATCGAGTAGGCGGCACCGCCCGTATTGCCATAGGTAATGCTCTGCGACTTCGCCGTCTCGCGTCCCGTCGCCAAGACAAGCACATTCTGAAGGATGGTGCAAGTGACGAGCTCTTCTTTTTCTCCGTTTACCTTCTCATCATTCGGGAAGTTAAAAGTACCAATGACATCCACATGGTCATTCGGCTTAACCATCCCCGAGACAGCGGCAGAGCCACTCACATTGATGGAAATTGCCCGCATCTGCCGACGAATATCCGCCGAGAGCCCCTTCGCGGCAGGTGAGCCGCCCTCGATATCCGACCAAAACACAATTTCGCCTTCGCGATGAGCAATGAGCGTGCGGCGACCGAGGACATCATTCAAATCGCCGCGCTCCAATGCCTGCCCCCGTATGCCGAGCGCGGGCACGGTGCGCACCCCAAGATCGGCACGCGAAAGCACCGTCCCCTCGGGCGTACTGTGCAAGAAGCAGAGCGCGTCAATTGTGCCATAGCGGCGACGGAGCATTTCCTGTTCGCGCTGAACCTCATTCTCATTTGCCGCGATATAGACGCGCGTCAATACGGCCGCAATGAGGCCGACGACGAGCGACAACAACAATACGACCGTGCGTTTCATAATTAGAAGAGTCCTTTCACCTTGCCCGTTTCAACATCGACATCCACGCGGCGAAATGCGGGGGACGCGCTTGTGCCCGGCATAAGCTTAATCTCGCCCGCGACAGGCACGATGAGTCCCGCGCCTTGGTAGATGAGGATATCCGAAATCGTGAGCCGCCAACCTTTCGGACGCCCCAGAAGCTTCGGATTATCCGAGAGCGAGTACTGCGTCTTCGCCATACAGACAGGAAGATGGGCTGTCTCAGGATTCGCCTCAAATGCCGCGAGTTTTTCGGACGCCTCAGGCGTATAGTCAACGCCATCGCCGCCATAGATTTCCTTGACCTGCTTCTCAATGCGCGAAGAAAGCGAGTCGTTGAGGTCGCAGAGATAATGGAAGTCATTCTTCTCTTCGCACGCGGCAATCACGGCTTTTGCGAGCTCAAGTGCACCCTCGCCGCCCTTCAACCAGTGGTCGCTCACCGCAAATGCCGCGCCCGTTTCTTCCGTCACGCGGCGCACGAGGTCGCGCTCCGCGGCAGTATCGGTATAAAACGCGTTCAAGCAAACAATTGGTTTTACGCCCGACTTACGGATAATGTCGATGTGAGCTCTCAAGTTGTCGCACCCCTTCTCGAGGAGTTCGAGGTTCTCGTGGGTGTAAACAGGGTCAAGCGGCATTCCTGCTTTGACGGCGGGGGCACCGCCATGCGCCTTGAGTGCCCGCACTGTCGCGACGAGCACCACCGCATTCGGCTTGAGCCCCGAACAGCGGCACTTGATGTTCCAAAACTTCTCAAAGCCCATATCACTCGCGAAGCCGCTTTCCGTAACCACATAGTCATTGAGCGCACAGGCAAGTTTGTCGGCGACAACGGAGTTCTGTCCAATCGCGATATTGGCGAAGGGTCCCGCGTGCACGAACATGGGCTGTCCTTCAAGGGACTGCATAAGCGTCGGCTTAAGAGCCCGCACAAGCAAGGCGCACATCGCGCCATCCACTTCCAAATCGTGCGTCGTCACAGGCGCACCCGCCTTCGAGTAGGCGACGATGATGCGTCCGAGCCGCGCACGCAAATCGGCGAGATCCTTGCTCATCGCGAGAATCGCCATAACTTCGGAAGCAACACTAATATAGAAGCCCGATTCACACGTAAAGCCATCAAGCTTACCGCCGCGCCCAATCTCAATATTGCGCAAACCCTGCGCACAGAAGTCAATCGCCCAACGGAACTGTATCCGCTCTGGGTCAATATCGAGCCGCTTGAGTCCGCGCGCGGCGAGCCATTCGTCATCGTGATTGCGCTCGTGTTGCATCCGTGCATTGAGTGCCACCATCGCGAGGTTGTTCGCATTCGTTATCGCGTCAATGTCGCCTGTGAGACCAAGGGAAAGTGCCGTGAGTGGAACAACCTGCGCAAGCCCTCCGCCTGCCGCTGAGCCCTTAATGTTGAATGTCGGACCTCCCGAAGGCTGACGGACGCATCCCGCGACTTTCTTGCCGAGCTTGCCGAGCCCTTCCACAAGCCCGAGTGTCGTCGTGGTCTTACCCTCGCCAAGAGCGGTCGGGGTAATCGCCGTCACATCAATATATTTGCCGCGCCGCCCTTCGCCCACGCGAGAGAGCACTTTCGTCACATCCACCTTAGCAAGGACGCGTCCGTAGGGCTCCCATTCATCGTCTTGAAGCCCAAGTTCAGCGGCGAGTTGTGCCGCCGTTTTGAGGTTCGCTTCGGCAGCTTCGGCAATCTGCCAATCTTTCATCTGTGTCGGATCAATTTTCATACCCCCTATTATACCAAATAATCGCCCCAAATGGTAGGGGGTAGCCAGTTCGTGTTTGTTTTTTAACCACGGATTTCACGGATTGCCACAGATTGATTTTTGCCGTGGAGATCGGGAGAATCGGGAGATTGGTAGGGCGGGCAGTCCCTTGCCCGCCCTACCACCTTACACTATTGTGGGGTGGTAGGGTCGCGCGTCCCTGCGCGACCGCGGTGGTTTTCTCCACAAATTATCTAAGAGCGCGAATGAATGGTAGGGGGCGCAGTCCCTTGCGCCCCGTTGCAGGCGGCGAGGGGCGGGGGTTGC
>CAVLAC010000006.1:0-32703 GCA_963661055.1 bacterium
ATTGGTCTACCCCGAGCTGGTACCGTCCGATTGACTACAACGCCCAGAACAACTCTGGCTTTGCGGCATATACAATCCTCGACAAAGTCGCCCCCGGCTGGGCATGGATTAACGAGATTAATTTGTGCGGTGGGCGTCGGTCTTATGTCAACTTGGATGAACAAGCGCAATTCATAGAATTAGCCATACCTGCGGGTGTGAGTATGGCTGGCTGGAAGTTGAATATGCTAGAGTCAAGTTTGTCGTCTACTTCTGTCACGACGAACACACTTGTTAATTTTGGTTCGCCGGGTACAGTGTCCTCAAAAGATATGGCATATGTGCAGTCTAATATGACCTTCTTTGTTGTTGGGTCACCTTTAGCACTTAAAAATGGCTATCTTTCGTATGCGAACGGAACACTTGATGCCGTGTGGCCTAAATCAATTTCACCTTCAGGAGAAGGCGATATTTCTGCCACAAAGGCCATTGCGCTACAATTAGTGCGTCCCAGTGGTATTGTTGAGCACGAATTGGTGTCCATTGGCACAAATGTCTATGTGAATACAGATCGTGAAGAAAGTTATGGTCCAAGTGGTTTGGTCAAGCGATTGAACCAATATCTTCCTGACGCTGCGTTTTTCTATGCAGGCGCGGACGATGTAGACTCGGCTGTGAGTAAGCCTATTTTGAACATCACAAGTACGGGCTATACGGGTTCGGGTGCTTCATTGAGCGTCCTTGGGGGTAAAGGTGGCGAGTCGGGCACTGTCGCTTATGATGATGTTACAAATGTGTGGAATAATACGGTGCGGGCAACGCCTGGTCGCGTTAATGAAGGACAGGTAATTAACCCTGATGACATTCCGACCCCGAACGGAGAAAGCATTGTCATTTATGCTAACCTCGATATAACGCTCGGGCACATCCAGCAACGCCTTGGCGATACAGGTGACTTTACAAATGCGAGCCAGATTGTTTATATGAAGAAGGGCTCTACGCGTGGAACTAACATTACTTACAAGGTTGACAATTGGTACGAGCTTGCGAGTGTGACAACGAATGGTACGGAGATAATGGCTACACCATCTTCCGAGAAACGGCAGTATACGGTCAATGTTGGCGCAGGTGTCTCGAATAATGTGACGGTCGTCGCTACGGCGCAGGTGGCGGAAAACTTGCGCAATCTCGGGCTTGGTCCTGACAATCCGTATTCCGAAGCGGTTATTGACTGGCTCGAGAAGGGCACGGATGTCTATAACAACGAATGGTATGACCCTGACTCGGGCGAGATTAACCTTGCCGAATTCCATAGTTTGAACGGAACTTATGTCACGAATATGACCCTGACAACGATGTATTGGCTTGATATGGATCCAACACTACCCGCGAAAGCTCTGTGGTTAGTAGGTGGTATATCGCAAGGTCCGAACACGCACGCGATTAAATCATTGTCTACGGGGAATGTTTTGACTAACCTGCGCTTCGGGGTTAAGCTTTATATGACTAACACGGTGTCGGAGACCAGTTGGAGTCCGTATGTCTTGCGGGGTATTGAACCTGGTTTGACTTCACTTAAGTATGGTGACAATACAACAGAGTGGCAGAATGCGAACTGGACAAGCGCGACATTTAAGGTTACGGGTTTCCTTAACAATGGTGCAGGAAGTATCCATAATACTAATTGTTGGGTGCCGCTACGCTGGTTTGCATTTGTTCCTGGTTCATTCGATGAGAATCACGAGAGCTTTATTGAGGTTTGGGATCCGTTCTCGCGCAACTCTCCAGCTTCGACTGGCGGCTATGGCTGGCTTGATTGGGCAAAGGATCACCCTGATAATTCGCAAGCCTTCTATTTTTGGTCAATTGATACGCGTATCAAGCCTATCACAGTTGATCCACTAAAACCAATTAACTACTATAACTGGGATACGACGGAATGAAGATAAGAGAAGATAGATTTGCTCTAGATAGGGTCTTGTGGGCATTCTTTGTGCTCGGACTGTTCGTTGTGGGCTGCTCTAAGGAGGAATCCCAAGAGCCGCTTGACCCTTACAACAAACCGTATGCACGGATGGAAGATGCCGCGTATACGAACGCGCTTCAAGAAAGCGTAGCAAAGCGGTTGGATATTTCAAAGCGTATTCAGGCGGTCGAAAACGAAATCAAGGCGGCGGAAGCGAAAGATTCGAAGTCCGCCGAGGTCGAGGTTTTGCGTGCAAAGCGTACTGCTTTGGAGAACGAACTTCGTGCGAATGAGAAGCAAACAAAGCAACTTATCCGCAAACGTATACTGCGTGAAAACGCGGCAATAGAGGCACGCGAGAAGCGTGAAAACAAGAAGAACAACATTTCAAGCAAGGGAAACTAAATTATGAAGAAACTGCTCAAAACATTGGTCTGTGTATTCGCGCTCGCGGTGGGATTCGCCGCGTTTGCGGATAACGGTGATATTTATGAGATTAGTCCGTGTAATGCGGCGGGCGAAGTTATCGATGCGCGCACGGTAGATAATCCACTTTCCAGTGGCGAGACATTCTATTTCCGTATGCGGCTAATTGGGCGCGGTGAAAGTGATGTTTATCGCTCTACGGAGGATAGCGGGTGGCGATTAAACTATGTGGGTACGAGTTCGTCCACAATAGGTTCCATATTAGGTCCACTGCAAATCGGTATTTATGTAACCGAGACATCTACTGGCTCAGGCATTCGCTGGGCGACATTAGAGAACTCGCTTACGGCAACGCCAACAGCTAGTGGAGATGAGTATTATACGGACTTAATCTTTAGTTATAAAGTAAAGCCTGGTGAGCTTGCACTTCCTGTCCGTTTGGCTTCAGCGGATGGTTCGGCACCCATATCAGATACAGCTACATCTACGGGATACTATTTTAATCCTAGCACAAGGTCCGCGTGGAAGATTGTAAATAATAATGGGGAGACTTGTAATCTTTGGCTCTGGTCCGCGAATAGAAGTGTCTCGGGCACCCGTGATCAAGATATTACCCTTGCTAACTGTGGTTTCTATGTAAAGACAATTGATTTTGATGACAATTGGCAGACAGCGAATACCGCGTGGCGTACGATTCACAAGAACTCGACCACGCCCAAGAATGGTATTGCGCCGACCCTAACTTCTGTCGCGGCAGTTGAGGATGCGGTTACGCTTTATGTCTGGTCTGAAGAAGATGACATTATTACGGTTTCAGGCGGAACAGAAAAAACAATGGATACGGATAATGCGGGCGGTAAGCTTACTACGCATTATGGGAAGGTAACAATCCTAGGCGGGCAGTCAACAGGTAGTTTCACGCTCGAAGCCAAAGGAGAGGAAGGCAAAACAGCAAATATTATCTTGAGTACTACACCTTATTATGTTATCTCAAGTACATCCAGTGTCCCTGACCCTAATAGTTATTTGTCCGTGCCAGTTACAGTTGGTGAAGCGTTGCCGCCTACCCTGACGGTGAAGTCGAGTGCAACAAGTGTGACGGCGGACTCTGATTGGCTGACCGCGAAGGCTTCACTTACGGTGGAGGCTTCTCAGGCGTATACTGATGGAGATGTCACAATTAGGATTACGCCCGAAGCCCTTGGTGCTACGGAAGATGTTAAGAATTATGTCCGTTTTTCAACCCAGAACACGGTTTCAGTGATTGACACCTTGCCGTCTACGATAGATGTGACACTTTCGGCGGGCTCGACCGAGACGACACCCGTCTATGTTTACTTCTTGCGTGCGGATAGCCACACCACTTCAAGCACGGTGGGTATTACCTTTACGCCTACGATCAGTGATTCTACAGCAGACTCCTACTTTACGAGCAAGAATGCCGCGAAAGTTCTAGTGACGAGCACCCCCGTCATCTCGGTGGATAGTCCGTTTAATGCCTACGCGAAGCAATATACGCCCATCGAGATTACGGTTTCGGATGCCTATGCGGATATGGCGGATACTACGACGGGCTATTCGATTTATGTGAAGTATCCTGCCGCGACAGGAAGCTCCTTTACTAAACTAGATGGAACATATTGCGTGGGGTCGGGCAATAGGCTGTATAAGAAAGGTACGACGGACCTGCCGCAATTGCGCTTCCCCAGAGCCATAACGGATTTGGCATATATCTATGTTGTTTCGCCTATAAGTGGGCAAAATAGCTCGAAGACTTATGCGTTTACGGCCAATATTGAAGCGGCGCGTGATGTTATAATTGCCGCCGATAAGTCTGAATATACTGAAGGTGAGAATGCTACCTTTACGATTACGCTGAGCTCGGCATATGAGGAAGGCGACACGCTGTATGCCTATCTAAAGCCGCTGGATAGTACTCTTGATGTTGCTATGTTCAAGGGGCTTTCGGGCAATTTCGTAGTTGGTATGGCGAACCCGAGTGGCATTCCGATAACGGCTACTTCCGCTACGGCGAAATTGAAGTTGCTGGATGGTACTTCCGAGGCCTCGGGCGGTTTGAATGTGAGCTTTAGCGTTGTCTTGTCTACAGACTCAAATTGGGCGGGTAATGAAACTGATAGCTCTGTCGTCACAATGTATAGTTCGAACTATGCGCCGCTGACGATTTATAATGCTGAGCCAGTCATTAAGCGCGTGGAGATGAATGACATCCCTGCAACAGAAAACGGCTATACTTTCCCCAATAATATTCCGAAGGGAATGACGCGCACCTTTAAGGCAGTTGTGACGGATGCGGGGCAATATGACCTTACGAACACAGAGAATCCCTTCCAGACGCGCTGGACGGTCAGTCGTAATGGCACCACGATTACATCGACAGCCCCCGCAAACCCGCAAATCATAAGCGGCAACCCGAATGATAATGCGAATAAGTTTTCTTGGACTTTTAATCAAGCGGGAACTTGGACGATTAAGACCGAGATTAAAGATAAAGATATGGACGATTGGTCAGAAACGGAGGTCTATACAGTTAATGTAACCGTCCTCGACAATCCGAATGTGCTCATTAAAACATCTGAAGAGACATATTCTGAAACACAGCGGAACGGAACGATTGAGGTTGGTCTGAGCTATTGGGACGAGCAGCAGACCGACCCGCTAGTGGTGGAGGTCACGATTGCGCCGCGCACGGCGGGTCGGGTTAATTCAGGCGTACTTAAGATTGATTCCGCGAACAACGACATCGTCGACGGGTCTTATACCTATGATGAGGATACGCGCACGACAACGCTTCAGGTGAGTTTGACGGGTACGGCAACGGCGCAACTTGTTATTAGTGAGATGGATGGTACCGCTGTCTCGCTTTCGGAAGGCTTTACGATTAATGCAAAAGTCGTTTCGACTACGGTACTCCCCACCAGCGGAACGGCGGCAAATGAGTACTATAAGGCGGCAACAACACAGCGCGTCTATATAGAGAATGTGTCCCCAGTTTGTATATTTGTTCCTGACGCGAATACAAATGCGTGGGAAGTTGCGGGTGGTCCTGCTACGAGCTATCCGATTACTTGGACGGTCAGAAGCGATGTAGATGCAGACTTCACCACAACGACGGAGAGTTGGACAACGCCTGGCATTAAAGTTACAATCACTGGGTGCGATAATGGAACAGAGATGTATATAACAAGTGCCACGACACAGAAGTTTATTCCTGACTTTGGTACTGCGCAGGGTGATCGCACGGTTACTATTACAATTGAAGATAAGGATGGTGGTTATCAAACAATAGAGTATAAATATACGATTACGGCGTCTAAGTTCTTAACGCTCATTGCGGGTGGGCCTTCTGGGGCGACATCGAGTAATACGGACTCTACCAAGTATGCCAATGCCAAAGGGCGCGGCGAAGGTCATGTCTATGCGGGCGCTACGCTCGTCGGCGCGGAAAACTTCCATTTGCAGTGGAACTGCGGTTCGGCTACCTCGTGGAGTGCGTATGCGTTTGGCTACAAGGTGGGCGATATCGATAATGGCACGCTCAATAGTGGCAGGGACTGCGCCATTAGCTCCAGTGGTGGTATGCCAGAGTCGACGGACCGCTATACCTATGCGAATACAACCCACGATTCGTTCTTCTATCGCTGGTTGCCGATTCAAGTAGATTCGCAGGGTAGTGGCAGTAGCAGTAGTTCGCAGTCTACTTCGTCTATGATTGCGCCTGAGACGAAGAGCATTTCGACTGTTTCGATTACGCTCCCGACGAAGATGACGGACGATAAGACGGGTTATGTCGAGACGATATACGAAGCGGTCTTTTCGCGTGAATATCGTGCGAAGGATAATCTCGGCGATATCAACCAAGACGGTATTCCGGATGTCTACGCGACAGGTCAGGGCATTTGGGGCACGGATGGACTTGTTACTTCCGAGAACGACTTGGATGCGCTCGGCGACGAGGTTCTCGGTTATTTGCCGCGTGCCTATGCCATGCAAGAAGAGACCAAGAATGATTATGCGCCAGGTGCCACAACAAGTAAGGCGACGGACTTCACGCTCTTTATGAGGTTGCGTGGTATTCACCCGGGTTTGAATAAGACGCGGTTCGCGAATGCGGAAGCGGACTTTAGTGACGCGGAAACATATGCTTACAAGGCGGCGTTTGCGGAAGCGAATGCACGCGAGTGGACCGAAACGGATGGTTTTGACCTCTCCTTCTGGACTCCCGAACCTATATCGAGTGAAAATCCAGATGGTATGAGCCTCAAGCTTGAAGATACAGATAAGGATGACTTCCCTGATTCTTGGGAATACTTCTTCTGGTATCAGGCGAAGGTCTGGGCACCCGCCTACGAATACGCGACCGCGAACAACCTCGAATTGAACGACGCGCGTGCAAATCGCTTTGGTGCGCCGCGTGATGGTCAGACCTTTGTCTTTGAGCGCTTCAACATCAACAACATTGTTGAGGGAACGAAGATTGAGCCCTCGGAAGTTCTTGCGCGCTTTGACCCGACAACCAAGGCTTCGTCTGAAATCGTCGACTTTGATGGTGATGGACTGACGGACCTCGAGGAACTCGCTCTCGGGACGAATCCGTGCCACTGGGATACGGATGGCGACCATATGTCCGACGCGTGGGAAGTGCTGATGGGCACCGACCCACTTCTCGATACGCGCACAGAAAATAGCGATGGCGACTTTATGGCCCTTTTCAGCACGGCGGGGCTGACGGGCTGGCAGGATACTTCGACAGGCGTTTGGTACTTCGATATCGATGGCGAACTCTCAGCGTCTGACATTGATAGCACAGGTGCGCTTACGGAAGATAAGAGCTTCAAGCGCGTCCTCGCGGTGAAGCCTCTGGAAGTTGACGGTAACCCGTGCTACTACGGTCGCGAGGATGAAACGCCCATCGAAGCCGTGTCGGCGGAAGGCGACTGGCACTGGGGTGCCCGTATGTGCGACAAGTCCGATGAAGGCTGGAGGACAGCAAAAACAGCTTCCGCTGGAACGACCTTCTCGACAGACCAAGAATTCGTCCTCGTCCATAAGCAGGTTTATGATGCAATCGGCTTTGATCCGCGTACAGGCTGGGCTCGTATGAAGGGCAAGGATTATGTAACGGAACGCTGGGAAGGCAACGAGGCGGGTCTCGCGGTGAATACCGTTCCGTTTACGGACTACGATGAATATCTCGTTATGAAGTATCGTCTCGCCCTCAGTGTTGAGTTTGAGAATGGCGAAAGCGAGCCTTTTGATGAAGACGATATCTTTAAGAGCTTCAAATATTGGACGACAAAGCCGACCTTGGATGGCGATACCGTGGAGTCGACGGAATCGATGGAGCGCCTTGCGGAAGCGGGTAGCGAAAAGACCTTGCTCTCGGGGCACGGCGCGGATACAAACGAAGACGGGCTCCCCGATGGTTGGTCGCTCTATGTCGGCTGGAATCCCTGCACGCTGAAAGAAGCCTTCGTTGCGACGGATACGGATGGCGACAGCCTCGATATCGTCCAGGAATATGCGGGCACGGACTCGTGCAATGCATATTCGAATACGGTAAAGATTGCGGGTGTGGAGAAGGTTGTAGTTTGCGACTCAATTTACGCCAACCATCCGGGCATCCTGTCGGGTTGGTACAATAAGTTCTTCCCGACCGACCCGAACAATGCGGATACTGACGGCGACACAATCGATGATGGAATCGAAGGTGGAAGCTGGGAAGGTGTCTTCCCCTACGAAGGTGAGACCTATAAGGCTTCGCACACCTTCATTTACGGCGAACCTGTGGATAATGGTTCAACCTGCATCCGTGGTGGCGGCATGAACCCCTGCGCACTGGATACGGACGGCGACGGCTTGCCAGATCCGTGGGAAATGCAATTCGCGGGTCTGCCGCTGGATAAGGGCACCTTGACCTTTAGCGGCATCTCTGAGGGCAGTCTCGCCCCAAGCCTCGCGACCTTGCGTGCGGATGGACTCGTGGGCACTACCAATACAACCACCACCACCTCTAATACCGTCTATATCGCGGCAGGTATGGACGCGACTTGGTCGGGCGACCGTGCGTTGAGCGCGGAAGATGGTGGCGCTATTCGTGACCTCGACTTTGACCACGACGGACTCTCCAACTGGCAGGAATACCTCGTGCAACAAATGCGGCACTTCCGTTATGACGATACAGTTACGCCCCTTATGGGCTATATGCTCGTCGACGGAGCACGCGACTTCAAGGGTTTTGTCCCGATGTATCAAACGCCTTCCGAACTCAAGGCGAAGGCGATTGCAAACGGCTATGACGAGACATTTATTAATGGACTCGCGGAAGATTCGAGTTGGACGGAAGATACGTGGCGTAAACTCGGCTATTTTGCCGCGCCTGAGAATGAGTGGGACAAGTCAATTACGGCCCTACTCTTGCCGCGTGCGGGTGCGTCGGGCTACTTCTCAACCGATCCACGCAATCCAGATACGGATGGCGACGGTATGGATGACTACTATGAACTCTTCCACGGCCTTAACCCAATTTTGGGCTCTGCAACTTCCTTGGCGTGCGATATTATTTGCGTCAACTATGGTGCACTCCAATTGTCCCCTGTAACGGCGGGTTATAACGACTGGACAAAGGCGGATGGTATCGCGGCACTTACCCCCACTAATGAGCACTACGATCCTATTCGTTATCCGTGGATGATGGGTACGCCTGAGGCGGACCCGGATGGTGACGGACTGCGCAATGACGAAGAAAAGGTGCTCGCGGCGCAGGCATCTCCGATTAACTACCATACCGACCCCACGCCCGCGTGGTTTACGGACTCCTCTTCGCCAAATAGCTATGTGTCGCAGTACTACCTGCTGACCGCACCCGCTACGACCGCCGATTTCTGGGAGGATATGATAACGGTGCCGTACGATAGCATTGTGGGGAGCTACTACAATAACACATTGATTGGCGCGCAGACGGGCTATATCACGGGCTTCGAAGAAAACGAAGGCTTTGATACCGACCACGATTGGAAGGGCGACGCGAACGAAGTCATTAAGACTATCGCGCCCGTCTCTGATCCGCTCAAGTTCACGGACCCGACCCGCCGTCAGGCGCTATACTTGAACGGCACGGATGCCTTCGCAATGTCGCGCGAACACCATAAGCGCGCCGTTGACTCGGCGGACCTCTTCCACCAGTTCACGGTTGAAGCGTGGTTTATGGCGGAAAGTATCGGCGAAGACCAAGTCATTATTGACCGCTCGGCGTGCTATCCCGCCGATGGCGTCGGTAAGGATGACGCGGCAATTCGCGCGAACTTCCGTGTCGGTATTACCGCCGCGGGCGAACTCTACGGACTCTTTGATAATTCTGACGCGGTCGAGTCGGGCTTTGAGAACTCGGCGAGCTGCCAGGTTGTTAAGGGTTCGATGGTCAAAGAGGGCGAATGGACGCATGTCGCGCTCACCTGCTCGGGCAGTGTCCTTACGCTCTATGTGAATGGTGAGGCACGCGAACCCATCAAAATCGAGATGATTCCAGCAAATGGTATCTATTCCGTCTCGCAGAATATGACGGGCTCTAATTCAATTGTCCGCGTTTCATACGGAGCATATCCAGGCGCCCTCTTCATTGGTGCACGCCCGAAATCGTATGCGAATGTGTGTGCCGCGATGCTCGATGCGGGCGTAACTCCGAACTCGACGACCAAGCTTTCCGCGCAATATACTCCTGTTGCGGCTATGCGCGAATTCTTCAAGGGCTATGTGGACGAAGTGCGTGTGTGGGATGGTGCACGTACAGCGAACGAAATTGCGTCCGCCTATCGCTCCCGCTTCACATTCGATGATGTCGCGGCAAATCGCCTCAATATCTATACGCACTTGATGAGTATGGACGCGGACTCAAGCCGCAACGGAAATGACGGCAAGAGTCAACTCGCGGCGGAACTTGTGTTCCATTATAACTTCGGTACACTGCCTTCCGCAGTCAATGCGGACGATGTCTCGCAGGCGCCTGTCGGCTTTGACGCGGCACTCACGCGAATGCTCGTAAATAAGCCAGATACATTCTCGTCCGACATCGGTTGGTGGAAGAATGCGGTCGCCGCGAATACGATCTATACTGACCGCCGCGTCGCTCCGATTATCCCGAATACGGTGGAACAGTTGCCCGTACTCGACGGAAGTGTCGCGGATAGCTTCATCTACTCGGACTACTTGGGTGGCTATAGCACACATTCTACTGAAAGAGGACTCCCACAATACGGCATTGCCAACACGGCGAACCCGTATGGCTTTGCGTCCGTCTATGGCTACGACCGCACCTTCCGTATGCTGAAACTCGACATCTTTAATGACCGCTCGGGCTTGGACACCTCGATAACGGAAGATTTGCTCCGCCGCTATATGTATATGATGCGCAGCTCCTTCACGGGCGCGACGGAACTCATTCCGCTTGGTGGCGCTTATGCGAAAGCGAGCACCTCGCTCTGGGATGGACTCGGCGCTTCTACGGTCTGGACCGATACAGGTGTCGATTCTGACGCGGATGGTCTCCCCGATTGGTGGGAAGAGTTGCAAGGTGGCGATGTTGCGTGGGATGAGCTTATTGAGTACGAACTCAATGGTCGTACGGTGACCATCCCCGCTTGGCAAGCCTACTTGCGCGATCTCGCGCGAGGTATGCAGCCCAACGGCGCGAACAATAGCGACTATGTCCAAAAGGCAGACGCCGATGGCGACGGTCTCGTCGATTGGTGGAAAGAATATTATGGTCTCACGGGCGGTGCCAATGACGACGATGATAATGACGGACTCTCAAACTATGTTGAATACTTGCTCTCCGAAGTGTTTAATTTAGGCGTGGTCTTTGACCCGACGGACCCCTACAGCGTGAATGAAGGCGTAAGCGACTACTTCTTCAAGCTCGGTAAGATGTATGTTGGCGAAATCTTCGCGGACCACGACCGCATCCGTGATACGTGGGAAGACGAGTATGCGAGTTCCGCCGCGAGCCGCTATGCGTACGATGCCCTCCAGGATTCGGATAACGATGGCTGGTCGAACTTCGCCGAGTTCCAGGCGGGCACAGCTCCTGATAAGGTCTCGAGCGTCGGACTTGATAACGCCGTTATCGCGGACTACCCTGTGCCCACGATTAAGCTTGATGTCACTTACGCGGGCAAGGCGAAACAAAATCTCGCGGGACAGCCCTTCGTCATCAAGGCGTGGAAGAATACGGCGGGTAAGACGGAACTCGTAGACGAACCGGACGCCATTTGGACGATTCAGGGTGCGAAAACCACGAATACCGTCACGAAGTATATCGGCGTTAACCCGCAAGCGCAAAAGACTTATCACCTCTCGCCAGGTAATATTGCCAAGGGCACCCTGCGCTTTAGCGTGAAGGATCTGAACTGGTACTTGATAAATTGGGACGCGGGCATTAAATATGTTCCTGAGGACGGACGCGATACGGCCATTTGGATGGAAAGTGTCGTTGACCGTGCACGCCTCGATGGTAGCGATATGGGCGACCTCATTGATAAGTTTAGTTCCAGCGATAATATCGTGGGTTCAATCAACTATCGCACGGGTGCTGTATCGATTGACTTCTCCGCGATAAGCCCCTATATTCTCTATGAAGGAGATATTCGCTATCGGAACAATTACAAGAATTCTGGGTCGTCTTCGAGTACTACATCAGATGTGACATATCGGTCGGTCTATGTTCTCTCTAATAGCTACGTCCAAGCATCTTGGAGTGCCGCGCCGATTATGGGTGGTGAGACATTCACCTATTATCTGAATGATCCTGACCCAACTTCGACGACAAGCCACTCGAAGGGACACCTCAGAGAAGGCAAGGCGACCTTCATCGCCTTCTGTGACCTCGATGGTGACGGAGAGTATACGGCGGGTGAACCCTATGGTGCCGCGTATGATGTGGATGTGAATTGGAACTATGGCAAGGTCGATATTTGCCTTACCGATACACATCCTGTCTTCGCGCGTATCAAGGTTATGGATAACTCCAGCTCGTCCTCCTCCTCGGGTAGTTCGGGACTTGGCACAAACGACCGAGATGTAATTCACGGCAGCGGCATTGGTCTTATTACTGACCCAGACTGGAGCTTTGTTGATGTAACATCTATTGATTCACAGGTGGCACGCATTCGTGTTGTGCGTACGGCAATAGATGGATACAGCTGTAGCAAGCTTGGAATTCAAGAGTGTATCCTTCTTGATAAGGAGGTCGCAGTTGACAGCGAGACATATCTAACAGAAGCTGATTTTTTGAAGGATACGCTGGATCTTGACTGGGATTATCTGGCTAAAGATATAAGTGCCAGCCGTTATGTAAACGAACTTGCTGTTACCAGTGTCTGGTATCGTATAGTTGTTGGCAATCAGGATCTTAAGGCAATATCTTCTGCCTCAAATACGGTTATAGGTATGATTGCTCGCAGGTTTGATGATACAGCTTATCAAATGATCCCGAAACCTATTAATTTGACCAAGGGTGTTATCTTGTCGCCGCGCCCGACCTTTAAGTGGGAAATAACGAATGGTTATGATTCCTACACGGCATTTGATTTGATAATCAAGAAGGCGGATGATGGCACGGTGATTTATAACTCGGGTTATCAGCGGATGCCTGCACGCGTGAAAGATGTCACCGCTTCTTCGGGTTATAGCTATAGTTGGCAACCGCCAATCTATGCGGGCAATCTCTTGCCTGATGGTAAGACCGTATTCGAGAATAACACTAACTACACCTGGTCCGTCCAAGTGTATAACGCGAAGTTTAATCCGAATTACTCTAAATGGAAAGCAAATCGCTCGGACGAGACCTCGTTCCGTATGAATGTATTTGAAAATACAACTGATTATGGTACGGTTAATGTCGCCGTGCGGTACTTCGGGCCAGCTTCAACGAATTGTCCGATTCGTGTCCAGGCGTTTGAGACACCAGACTTCAGTGGTATGCCAGCTTCCGAAGGTTATGTGACGAACTATACGGATGTTGCTTCCACCGAGAAGATTAAAGAGGGTAATGCCAAGTTGGCAGGTCTTGAAGCGGGCACTTACTACATCCGTGCCTTCATCGACACCGAAAGCGATGGCGAGATGGCGGATTGGGAATCGTGGGGCTTTGCTTGTGACCGCGACCGTGTCGGCGCGTCACTCTATGCGGTTAAGTCCGTACAAGTTGGTCCTAAAGCAGGTGTCTCCGAAGTTGTCCCTGTCTTTATCGACGACTGCGATACGGATAATGATAACCTGCCCGACGCGTGGGAAATGGAGTACGCGGGTAATCTCACCACCTACGGCGCGAAAGACCTCGATCAATCTGCCGCAGGCTTCGCGATGAAGAAGAGCCTCGCCGATGAGATTGAGACCTATCAAGCGACGACTATGACAAGTGGACTTGCAACGCGCATGTTGATGTCGTTCCGCTCGCCGCTCATTGCCGCGATGGCATTGAACATAACCTCTAATCCCGCAGAGGCGGCAACGGCTCTCGAGAACGCCTCGAGCAAGGTGGAAGGTGATATTGCTATCACAGGCATCACGATTGATACAGCAAATAGTCAGGTCGTCCTGGATGTTAGTACCGACCTTGATGCCGTTGTAAATAACTCGGCTGCCTCCACGATTTATGTCCTGGATAGTGCTAAGACGGCAACCTTGCAAATCAAGAAGAAGGCGGATCTGTCTGACGCGGAATGGACTCTCGCAAAGGAGGTTACCATTGATCTTGGTAATGTCCAGCAATCGGTATATGTCGAGATTGACGATCTTGATATGACAAGTGGCTTCTATAAGGTAACGGTCGCGCAGTAAGTACGCGACCCCATCAAGGAATTCTAACGGATGAAGAAGAAAGAAATTCGTAAAGTACTCGTAGTAAACTCGGGGTCGAGTTCGCTCAAATATCAGCTCTTTGATATGAAGACCGAGACTCGCCTCGCGAAGGGGCTCGTGGAGCGTATTGGCGCGGGTGGTCCTAAAAACCACGCCGCCGCGCTCGAGAAGGTTGTCGCGGACTTGGGGCATCCGAAGGATATTGACGCGATTGGACATCGCGTTCTGCATGGGGCGGAAGTCTTTAAAGATTCCGTCCTCGCGAACAAGGCGAATCTCGCCCAGATGAAGAAGCTCGTCAAGTTCGGTCCGCTCCATATGCCCGCTAACCTCGGCGGGATTGCCGCGTGCGAAAAAATCTTCAAGGGCGTTCCCAATGTGGCTGTCTTTGATACGGCCTTCCATCAGACGATGCCCGAATGTGCCGCGCGTTATGCGATTGACCCCAAGTATTACAAGAAGATGGGTATTCGTAAGTATGGCTTCCACGGTACAAGCCATAAATTCGTCACCCAGGCGGCGGCAGCGTATTTAAAGAAGCCGCTCACGAAGTTGAATCTCGTCACCTGCCACCTCGGGAACGGAAGTTCCCTCGCCGCCATTAAGAATGGCGAAGTCGTGGATACGACAATGGGCTTAACCCCGCTTGCAGGGCTCGTTATGGGGACGCGGTGCGGCGATATTGACGCGGCTGCCGTTCTCACCATTATGAAAGACGACCATCTTTCTATTGAGGCGACGGACGACCTTCTCAACAAGAAGTCGGGACTTCAGGCCGTCTCGGGTGTCGCGGGCGGTGATTGCCGCGATATTTGTAGCCGCGCGGACTCTGGGGATGAACGCTGTGAACTCGCTCTCGAAATGATGGCGTATCGTACCGTCCTCTACATAGGCGCGTATAATACCATTATCGGTGGCGCGGACGCGATTATTATGACGGGTGGAATCGGCGAGAATTCGACGGAAGTCCGTGCTCGCATTATCTCCCGCCTCGGGGCGCTCGGTATTAAGCTCGATAAGAAGGCGAACGAGAAGATTCACGGTGTGGTGGGTGTTCTTTCTACGAAAGACTCCAAGATCCCTGTCGTTGTGCTCCCCACTAACGAAGAGCTAATGATTGCGCGGGATACCGTCCGTGTGCTCGCTCAGAAGAAATAATTTTGAGGATTGTCTGATAAAATGAATGCAATACAAGCGATAATTGAAAAAGCGTCCAAGCTCAACGGGACGATTGTTCTTCCCGAGGGAATGGATCCGCGCGTCATTACAGCGGCGTGTGCCTGCGTGAGTCGGCGCATTTGTACGCCGATTGTGCTCGGTACGCCCACCGAAATCGCGGCGGCGGAAGTCGCGGCAGGTCTACGCCTCGCCGATAAGGGCATTAAGACGATTGACTATACTCAAGGGGACGCGGAACTCGCCCAAGCCTATTTCGAGGCGTGGAATGCGAAGGAATCGCGCAAACCCGTCGAGAAGCAGAAGCTTATTGACCTCGCGACGGCGGAAGAAACCCTCAAGTCTAAGCGTATTTACTTTGGTGGTATGATGGTGCGCCTCGGGCGGGTGGATGGACTCGTCGCGGGTTCGATTGCCTCCACAGGCGATATGCTCCGCGCGGCGTTTCATACTTTGGGCACGCAAAAGGGCGTGAAGACGGCAAGTTCCTGTTTCCTCCTCGACCTCAAGAAGCCCACGCCCTCGGGGGATGCCGTTCTCGCGTTTGGCGACTGCGCGGTGATTCCCGACCCAACCGCCGAACAGCTCGTGGATATTGGGCTCGCGACCGCCGAAACCTATCGTAATTTGACGGGGTGTGAGCCGCGTGTTGCCTACCTGAGCTACTCCACGAAGGGCTCGGCGGCGGGTCCGCTCGTTGAGAAAGTGCAGAAGGCTGTCGAGCTCGCCCGCCCCCAATTCGCGGAACGCGGCATTAAGATGGATGGTGAAATGCAGTTTGACGCGGCACTGGTTCCGAGTGTCGGCGAACTTAAAAATCCCCACGGTGAAATCCAAGGGACGGCGAATGTCTTCATCTTCCCCGACCTCCAGGCAGGTAATATCGGCTATAAGATTGCCCAGCGGCTTGGTGAGGCAACGGCTATCGGACCGAATCTGCAGGGCCTCGCGAAAGCGATGAATGACTTGTCGCGCGGATGCAGTGCGGAAGATATTGTCGGGACAGTCTGTGTGACGCTATTGCAGTCCGTTTCTAAGAAGTGAGGGTATACGCTGTGTCTATGACGAAAGAACAACAACTTAAACGCGCGACGGAAGTCTTCGACATCGAAATCGAGGGCTTGAAGCGCGTGCGCCAATCGCTCGGTACGAGCTTTACGGACGCGATAGACTTAATGCTCGCGTGCGTAAAGAATGAGGGCATAGTTGTTGTTACGGGTGTCGGCAAGAATCTCGCGATTGCGGAAAAGATGAGTGCGATTTTCGCCTCCACGGGTACGCGTTCCATTGTGCTCAATCCCGTCCAAGCGATGCACGGCGACCTCGGTATGGTCGCGCCGCGCGATATCTTGATTGCTCTTTCCTTCTCGGGCGAGTCGGACGAGATTCTTAAACTCGTCCCAGCCGTTCGTCGTCACGGACTCAAGGTCATCTCTCTCACAGGCAAGCCCGATTCCACTTTGGCGCGGGCGAGCGACATTCATATCGAAGTCCCCTGTGGCAAGGAGGCGTGTCCGTTTGGTATGGCACCCACAAACTCCACGACGGCGACAATGGCGATGGGCGATGCGCTCGCGATGGTGATGATTGACGCAATGCAATTCGACATCTCTAGCTACGCGATGAATCATCCAGCGGGTGCCATTGGACGCGCCCTCGTCTTGAAGGCTTCGGATGTTATGCGTACAGGCGAACATCTCGCGAAAGTGGCTCCTGAGGCGACGGTTATGGAAGCCTTGCTCGCAATGACGCGGGCGAAGAGTGGTTCGGCGGTCGTCGCGGGTGCGGACGGACTTCTGCTCGGAATCTTTACGGATGGTGACTTCCGCCGCGCTGTTTCGCGCGAGGGGGCGGATGCCGCGCAGGTTTTGCGCGAGGGCGTTGCGAAGTATATGACTCACCATCCCCAAAGTGCGGTGTCTGAGGCGTACGCCTCAGAGCTCTTAAAGACTTTCGAGAGCCGTCATATTGATGACTTGCCTATCTGTGACGCGGCGGGACGCGTGGTCGGGCTCGTCGATATTCAAGATTTACCCAAGATGAAAATCCTCTAAAGAAAGGAATAAAGTCATGAATGCTAAGTCTATGCTTATGGTTGTAGCCGCTCTCTCCGTGGCTCTGACAACGCTTGCCGCGCCACAACGCTCGACGACGAAGGGACGCAATAGCCGTGCGGCAGATGCGGATGAAGAAACCACGGTTTCAGGTAAGGATGCGAAGATTACGATTGACCAATTCCCGAAGACAGGACGCCAATCGACGCTGATGGCACCTATTCTTCAGGGACCTTCCATCATCGGGCAATGCTACTCAAAGCCGCGTAAGTGGATTGTTCTTGAATCGAAGTACTCGACTTACTCGAAGTGGCAAGACCAGCTGACTTTCACGTGGCATGTGCTCCTCGAGACGAAGAGTGCAACCGAGAAGGATAAGACGGATAAGATTGCCCCCTATTCGTACTTCTCAACATCCGTTACTTACGCGAATATCCCGAAAGGCACTCACGCGGCAAGTGTCTGCTTGCATCCGTCTTACCTCGAGCGCTATGGCGAGCCGAAGGCGATTGGTCTTGTGATTGCCAATAAGGACGGTACCATCCTCGCGGGCGACTGCGAAAGTGAGATTAAGGGTATTAAGTCCCATCCGAAATCCCTTGAGGAAGCCTTCTGGAACAACCAAGAGATTATGAATGCCCAAGACAAGGCGGGCGAGCCCATTATTGAGCGCCGCCAAGGTCTGCAAGATCGTTCCAAGACAATTTGGGCACTCGTTAATCCCAACGATTACGAAATGGTGGTGCAGTAATGGCGAAGAAACACTTAGCACTTAATATCGGCACATCAGGGCTGACGCTCGCGGAATACGCGGCGGACGCGAAAGGCGCGCTGACGCTTACGGCGTATGGTACCGCCCTCTTTGATATGCCGCTCGAGGCGGAAAATGCCGCGACGGTAATTCCGCCCGCGCTTCTGAGCGTGGTCCGTGAGAAGGGCATCCGTCCGGGCAAGGTCGCTTTCGCGGTGCCAGGCCAGATGGTCTTTCAGCGTTTCGCGACAATCCCAGCGGCGGGTGGCGCGGAAAAGCTTGACCAGATGGTCCATTTTGAGATGGAACAGAACATCCCATTCCCAATGGATGAGATGATTTGTGACTATCAAGTGCTAGGTGAAACAACGGCAGGTGATACCGCCGTGATGATTGCGGCGGCGAAGACGGAACAAATAGAAGCAATCGCGGCGGCAATTTCCTCGACGGGCTTTACACCTGTCTTGGTGGATACGGAACCTTTCGCGCTCATGAATGTCGTTAAGGCGAATGTGGAAGATCCTTCCGCCTGCGTGCTTTTGCTCGACATTGGCGCGAAGACGACATCTTTCCTCATTGCCGAGGGTGAGAAGCTCTATACACGCTCGATTCCGTTCGCGGGGCAGTCTGTCACTAAGGAAATCGCCAATGCGCTCGGCTGTTCTCTTGAGGAAGCCGAGGACTATAAGCGCGCGAATGGCTATGTCGCGGCAGGGGGTGTCGTGGAAGACCCCGACCCCACACGCGACCGCGTTTCGAAGGTCTGCCGCGCCGTATTGACGCGCCTGACGGCGGAAATCTCGCGTTCCGTCAACTTCTATCGTAGTCAGCAAGGTGGTTCCGCGCCGATTCGACTCTATCTCGCGGGTTCGGGTTCGCTCCTTCCACAGGTGGACGCTTTCTTCAGCGAAGCTCTCCAAATCGAGGTTGAATATTTGAACCCATTTAATGTGGTGGCGACAGCACCCGCGCTCGACGCGAATGCGCTTGAGACGGACGCGATTCCGCTCGCCGTAACAGCGGGTATCGCGCTTCATTATTCGCATCTCGCGGCGATTCAGATTAACCTTATGCCCGCCTCGCTGATTGCGAGCCAAGTGGAGTCCGCACGCGTTCCTTTCGTCGCGGCAGGCGCGGTTGCACTCGTGGGCGCACTCGTCCTCGGGCTTCTCACCGTCTACAAGACGAACGCGGCACTTACGGCGCGACAGGAAGCCGTTTCGCAAGAGGTTCAAAAGCTGAGCGCGATGGATAAGCGCATTAAGAAGGCGCAGGGCGAGGTAGACGCCGTCCAGAAAGAGGCGGATGACCTGAGCGCCCTCATCACGCGCCGCGCGGCAATGGTTAATCGTATGAATGCCGTGCGCCAATCGTTAGGCGAAGAGTTGTGGATTGATAAGTGGGAAGATGGAGCGACCTCGACTCGCGTCACAATTCGTGGCTGGAAAGACCGCACCGAGAAATTTGTGGCGCGATATGCCGCGCGTAATGAGGGACAAAAGCGCACCGCCCCCGAAATTGTGGTGGCACAAATTAAGGCTTCGCCTATCGTCAATCCTGAGTCCGTCAAGGTCGCGGATATGACGGTGCTTGGCAAGGGTGATGTTCTCGATCAATTCGTTGTGGAGATGTCGTTTAAATGAAAAAGACTAAAATAATACTCGCTTCCATCGGAGGCCTCGCGCTTCTCGGCGTTCTCGTCGTGGGCGGACTGATGTTTAATGCCTTCTCAACGAAGTCCGAATTATCGGAAGACTTGAGCCTCGATGAGACTAAGCTTAGTCAATTGCGTATTGCAAAAGTTGCCCCTACCCTCGCTTCGCTTAAGCAAGTTGAGACAAATAAGGCGGTGCTCGCGAATTGGCTTACGACCACCCGCGCGGCAGTCGCGGTCGGTGACCGCGCGAGTGACCCTCGGCAGACGGACGCTTCCTTCAAGAGCAAGATGATTGAAGAGGCGCGCGAACTCTCAGCTCTACCAGGCGGCGTGGCAGGTAAAATCGTCAAGGATAACTTTGGCTTTGGCTACACCGATTTTATCACAGGCGGCAAGATGCCTACAGCCGCCGAATTGCCCGAACTCCAAATGCGTTGGGCGGATATCGTTACTTTCGTGAAGCTCTTTGCAACAAATGGAGTGAAGGAAGTTATTGAAGTCGCCTCCCTCGCGCCTGTTGCCCCCAAAGAAGACGCGACAGCTCAGCGCGGACAGCGTAACGCGAAGCAAAAAAAGGCGAAAGAGTCCGCTGACGAATCTAAGGTCACGCAGCGCACCTATGAGTTCAAACTTCGTGCGGACGCCCCCGCGCTCATTCGCGTTTTGAATGCGTGCGCCGTCGATTCCCGTTTTACCCTTGTCGACGCGCTCACCTTCGCGCGTGCCGAGGATGAAATCGCGACACGCATTGGCGAATCGAATAAGGCTCAAGAAAATGAGGGACGCCGTAGTCGCCGTCGCCGCGCATCTGCCGCGACGGAGCTCGTCGAAGCCAATGCGACGGAAGTTGCGAAGAAGGGACTCGTCACCGACCCGACGACCGTTGCACCGTTCGTAGTTACTTTGCGCGTGACGACGGTGGACTTCGGCTCACAGCAGGTCGAGAAGGCGGAGAAGAAAGAGGAGGGCACGAAATGAATATGTCAAATACACGCGGTGGTCTCGCCGCCCGCTGGGATTGGCTGGTCGCGGGGCTTGGCATTCTGGCGCTTGTTGCGACAGGCGTAATCTTTGCGCTTACAAGTGGCGTGAGCGAGGATGATGTCAGTAGTGCGCCTAAGCTTAATGCTAAGAAGTCGGGCGTAAAAGTCGTGGATGAAGCCCCCTATATCGCGACGGCAAAGACTTATCGTGAACCTGGACGCATTGTCGAACCCGCGCCCGACCACGGCAGTTATCTCGCATCCGAAACGCGCGTCTTCTGTCAGCAGGGTGACCCCACCGATAAGCGCGTCGCTTGTGCGCGGCCGATTCCGTTCGGACTCGAGAAGTGTCCCTACTGCGGTGTCGTCCAGCCGAAAGAAGAAAAGCCTTTGCTCGATTCGGACGGCGACGGTATGCCCGATGAGTGGGAGATTCAGTACGGACTCGACCCGAAGGATCCTTCCGATGCCAGCAAGGATAAGGATGAAGACGGCTTCACAAATCTCGAGGAGTATGAGGCGAAGACGGATCCCACCGATTCTTCTTCACATCCTGACTATCTCGACTTCCTGAAGATTGAGCCTCCGCTGAAGCAGACCTTTATGCCATTCTACTTTGTGAGTGCGCGTGAGATTCCTGCGGGCATTAAGCTCGACTTCAAGGATCCGTCCCGCACCAAGGAGTATGACCGCGGCGTTTACTCCGTGCTCGTGGGCGAACCCATCGGCAAGACGGGATATGTCCTTAAGAAGTATGACCATAAGGTAAAGAAAATCCCGATTAAGGGCAGTAATGTCTCGCGGGAGAAGGATGTCTCAGAAGCGCAAGTCGAGCGTGTTGCGGACGGCAAGAAGATTACGCTCATTAAAGATGTGCGGCAGACACCCGTTGAAACACAGGTCAAACTCATCTTTTCGCGTGATGGTGGTAAAGAGTTTACGGCTATTCGCGGAAGTGAAATCGACTTGCATGGTATGCTTTATCGTGTCAAGACGATAGAAAAAGTGGGCGCAACTATTCAAGTGGGCATTGAGACCGTGCAAACGGGCGATGTGCGTGTTCTAAAAGAAACACTTGATTAGTCGGCGTAGATTCGCTATAATGTAGTTTAAAGTGGCTAAGAGGTTAAATATGGTAAAGTTTGAAAATCAGGTAGTGCTGACGACACTAATCGCGCTCTGCGCGTTTGGTAGCGTAGCTGTCGCTCAAGACGATCTGGATGATTTGTTGAACGATCTTGAGTCTGATAAGGTCGAGTCATCAACCCCCGCGAAACCCGCAGAAGAAGCGGCTGTCGAGGAAGAAGCGCCTAAAGCTGAGGCGAAGGCTGAGCCTGAGTCCGAGGTTGCTGAAGCTGAGCCCGAAGCCGAGGCTGAGGCTGAGCCCGAGAAGGTTGCTGAGTCCGAGCCCGCTACCGAGAAAGCCGAGGTTGCTGAAGCTGAGCCCGCTACCGAGAAAGATATCGAAGCTCCGGCGGCTTCAGCCGCCCCCGAAGAAATCGAGCCCGAGGTCGCTCAAGCTGAGCCCGCCCCCTCAGCCGATACCTCAAAGGTGACGGGAGCCCTTAACCTCTTAGACGAGCTCGCGGCTGAAGAAGAAGCGGGCGATGAAGCCCCAGCTGAGACTACGGCTGTCGCTGAGAATATTGCCCCCAAGGCGGCGGCTTCTGCTGAAACCCCGAAGGCTACGCCTAAGGCGGCTCCTAAGGCGCCAGCGAATCCAGACGCGGAACTCTTAGCCAATATCCGCGCCACGGAAAAACTTCGCCGCGAAGCCTACAACGCTCAAGCCCAGCGCGAAATTGAAGAAGCGCGGCGGGCGATGGAGGCTGAAGATTACCGTACTGCCGCGCGGCACTATGGGAACGCGTCAAATCTCCTGAACGATAGTCAGGCTTCCGCCGAAATGCGCCGCGAATGCGAGCAGGGCGTTGCGGAATGTTTATATCGCGCCGCTTTCCAAGAAGATAAGATTGGTCGCCGCGATCGCGCCCTCAAGTTGATGGCGAAGGCGATTGAATTGCGCCATCCGCGTGCCCGTCGTCAATATGAACGCTGGGTTAAGGAAGGCGACCCCACCAAGGAAATTGTCGATATCTCGGATATTAGCCACCGCCGTAATGAGACGGACTACAAAGAAGCGCGCACGAAGACGCTCCGTCATCTCAAGCGGGCGCGGCAATATCTCGCGACACGCGAACTCAAGAAGGCACTTGACGAATGCGAACTCGTCTTGGTGGCAGACCCCTACAATCAAGAAGCAATCCGCGTCCGTAACGCCATCCAAAAGAAGCGTCACACCATCCTGATGCAGGAACGCGCGGCAACACGCGAAGGTATGATTGCCGATGTGGATGAAGCGTGGCGGCCCGTCTATGCGGTTGACGCACGCGAAATTGAGGAAGCTTCCGCCCAGACGCTGAAGTCCTCCACGGCGGGCGACCCCGAGCGGTCGATGGAGCAGTCCATTATTAAACGGATGAAAGAGATGCGGCTACCCTCAATCTCCTTCAAGCCGCCAGCCACCATCATTGACGCGGTGGAATTCTTCCGTACCGCTTCTAAGGACTATGACCGCCCCGACATTCCTGTCGAACAGCGTGGCTTTAACTTCGTTCTTAAGACCCCGACCGCCTTGCAAGCGGCGGCGACGGATAACTCGGCGGAAGAAAGTTCGGGCTTTGGCTCTGATGAAGAAGCCGCCCCCGCCGCAGGTCAGGCAGGCGTGCCCGTCATCCCGATGATTGCCGTCAGTAACATTTCCTTCTATGACGCGCTCAAGCAAGTCTGCGAACTCGTCGGCTATAAGTTTAAGGTGCAAGGCTCAATCGTCATCGTGATGCACAAGAATGCGTCGACGGATGAGATGGTCACGCGCTCTTACCCTGTTCTTTCCTCCTTTATGGATCGTATGACGAGTGCGTCGAGCGATATGAAGGAAATGAAGTCCTCAGGCTTTGGCGGCGGTTCGCGCAGTAGTAGTGACAATGAAGGCGAAGAGAATCAGGAAAAGGATTGGAAGGAATTTTTCTCGCTCCTCGGTGTACAGTGGCCTGAAGGGTCGTCTATTATGTACATTAAGACGATTGGTAAGCTCCGCGTCAAGAATACATATGAGAATCTGGCGGAACTCGAGCAGGCACTCACCGAGATGAATGCTGACCCGAAGCTCATCGAAATCGAAGCCCGCTTCGTCGAAGTTTGTCAGGAAGACCTGAACTCCCTCGGTTTTGAATGGATTCTCAATAGCGACTATGCCCTCGGGCTTAACCGCCACCTTGGCAAGGCGCTTGGCATTAATCCAGGCACCTTTACGGCGGGGACGACATCAAGTCCAAGCACTGGTCTCCCAGACAGGGGAAATACTGACTCTACGCTGGAGGACAATACCGTATCCAAGACCTTGGTGAATAACTTTGTTAGTGCGAACAGTTCCTCTTCGTCCTCTTCGTCTGGTACTTGGTCGCGAAATACGAATGCGGGCAAGAATGGACGCAATATCGGCATTAATTCATTCGGAGGCGACAGTTCGAACTTCTCGAACGGTAATCGTTACCTCTCGACGGATAGCAACCATATCTCGGGCGAGAGTAGTTCGACGAATGATCGCTTCATGAAGGTGAATGCGTTCCTCGGCAGTGCCGACCTCTCGATGATTCTTCATATGCTCTCTCAGCGTAGCGATACGGACCTCCTTTCCGCGCCGAAGGTGCTGACGCGTCCAGGCGAAGAAGCTGTTATCAAGGTCGTGACGGAATACATTTACCCGACCGATTATGATGTGCAGTTGCAGTCCAGCTCTTCGGGCTCTTCGGGCTCGTCGGGCTCGTCCCAGAGCGCGATTCTCGCCGTTGTCGAACCTCAGAGCTTCACGATGCGTGAAGTCGGTGTCATTCTCGATGTCACGCCGACGTTGACGGACGATGGCAACCTCATTGACCTCAAGCTCAATACGCAGGTCGTCGATGAGCCGACTTGGAAGAACTACGGTATGCGTATTCCGTTCACAGGCAATTCGAGCTCACTTACGAGTTTCGAAGGTATTGGTTCCATTCTAGATGGGCTAGGTAATGTGTTTGATAAAATTGGTAGCGGGCTATCTGATTCTATGAAGCAGCTTATCGCTAACAGCGCGACTACGGCGGCAACGGATGCCCTTGAGAACCTGACGAAGCAGTCGGGTGCGGACAACATCACTTATTACGATGCGCCGATGGAACAGCCGTTCTTCCATGTCCGCTCGATTGACTCGACGGTGTCGGTCTATCCGGGCGCGACGATTGTGATGGGCGGTTTGATTACCGAAGCGCGTAAGGCGATGGACGATAAGGTTCCGTTCCTCGGGGACATCCCGTTCATCGGACGGTTCTTCCGTAGCCACGCGGAGCAGACGAGCAAGCGCAATTTGCTCATCTTCGTGACGACCCGCCTCGTGGATGTCCACGGACGCGAAGTCTCGCTTGGCGCGATTGAAGAGAAGAACGCGAATGTGAAGCCGGCTCCGTCGGCTGAGAAGTAAGCAGCAATGAAAGTGTGTCTTACGGGAGGGATTGCCTGTGGCAAATCCCTCCTTTCGTCCTATCTAAGGGCTAACGGAATCGAAACACTCGACGCGGATGACATTGTCCACGAGCTCATCCCTGCCGACGAACGCCGCTGCCTTGCCCCACTCGTCTTCAAAGACCCCGCCGCGCGGTGCGAACTTGAAGCGCGTATTCACCCGCTCGTGAAGGCGCGAATCGACGACTTTCTCGCGTCTGCCCCGAAGGGCACGCCGCGCCTCGCGATAATTCCGTTACTTTTTGAGTGCAAATGGGACCCAGAATATGATATAATATGTTGTGTCATCTCCGCGAGAGAGAAACAAATCGAGCGGATGATGGTGACGCGTGGTTACACCCGCGCGGAAGCCGAGGCGCGACTTTCAGCACAAATGGATGTCGCGGAAAAGGCTCAAAAATCCCAATACGTCATCTCGAACAACGGGACGGCGCAAGAACTTGAACAAGAAGCCGCGCGGTTTGCCGCGTGGTTGAAAGAGAGAATTAGATGAGTGACGAACTAGATGTATTCGCGAAACCGACGCGACCGGAAGCGCAACCTGCGCCCGCAGAACCAGCGGAACTGGCGATCCCTACGCCCGTGCCGAATCGTATTGAGCAGGCAATGCCGCGCAAGAAGCCCTATTCGCGCCCGGGCGCGAAGCCGCGTCCCGCCAATGGTGCGGGCTGGAAGCCTTACGCGAAGAAGGGCAACAACTCGCCCATCCGTGGCGCGAATGGCTCCGAGTCGGTGAACCCGCTTTTGAATGCTCCCCTGCCGCCTCAGGAAGAGGATACGGCGGCGGAGGCTCCCGTCAACCCGCGGCGCAACCCTGATCTGCCCGAATATCACCTCGCCGACATCCAGACTTGGCCCGCCCAGATGGTGGTCGAGCGTATGATGCCGGGCGCGGACCCCGAGGAACTCGGCTCTTACCGTAAGCACGAGCTTATTTTCGCGGCGATTCGCGCCTACTTGGCACGCGGCGGCGCGGTCATTGCCTCGGGCTGTCTCGAGACCATGCGCGAGGGGCACGGCTTTTTGCGTTCCGCGAAGAATAACTTTCTCGCCTTCCCAGAGGATGTCTTTGTCACCCAGCAGCAGATTCGCCGCCACGCGCTTCGCACAGGCGATGTGATTGAGGGCCCCATCCGTGACCCACGCGACCGTGACCGCTTCTTCTGCCTCGGCAATGTGGCGACGGTGAATGGTAAGGAACCGAGTGTTGCCGCGCGTGTGGTGCACTTCGAGAACTTGACCCCTACCTTCCCGACGCGGCGGATTGTCCTTGAGACGGAACCCACGGAATTCTCGACACGCGTCGTCGATATGTTCGCCCCAATCGGCTTTGGTCAGCGCGGCATTATTGTCGCCCCGCCGCGTGTTGGTAAGACGGTTCTCCTTCAGAAGATGGCGAATGCCATTACGAAGAACCATCCTGAGGCGATCCTCATCGTCCTCCTCATTGATGAACGCCCTGAGGAAGTGACGGATATGCAGCGCAACACGAAGGCAATGGTGCTTTCTTCCACCTTCGATGAAGAGCCTCAACACCACGTGAATGTGGCGGAAATGGTCATTGAGATGTCCAAGCGGCAAGTCGAGAACGGACGCGATGTCGTCATTCTGCTCGACTCCATCACGCGTCTCGCCCGCGCCTACAACACTGTGCAGCCCCATTCGGGCAAGGTGCTCTCGGGCGGCGTGGACGCGCTCGCTCTGCACCGTCCGAAGCGCTTCTTTGGCGCGGCGCGTAATATTGAGAATGGTGGCTCGCTCACGATTATCTCGACCGCCCTTATTGATACAGGCTCGCGTATGGACGAGGTCATCTTCGAAGAGTTCAAGGGTACGGGCAATATGGAACTCGTCCTTGACCGCGCACTCGCCGATAAGCGTATCTTCCCCGCAATTGACATTGTGAAGTCGGGTACGCGCCGCGAGGACTTGCTCCTTGAGGAAATGGAACGCGAGAAGGCGTGGGGCATCCGCCGCGTGCTCGCCGAAGTCGGACCCGAGAACGCGATGAAGAGCGTCCTCAATTCGCTCAAGAAGACGAAGTCCAACCCCGAGTTCTTGCTCGCGCTTGACTTAAGAAACTTGCAACGCTAAAGAGGCTTCCCATGGCGGGTGATATTGTCATCAAAGGCGCGCGGGAGCACAATTTACGCGGCGTTGATGTGACGATTCCGCGCGATTCCCTGACGGTCGTTACGGGCCTTTCAGGGAGTGGTAAGTCGTCCCTCGCCTTTGATACCCTCTACGCCGAGGGGCAACGCCGCTATGTGGAGTCGCTTTCCGCCTACGCCCGCCAATTCCTCGACCGCCTGCGCAAGCCCGATGTCGAGAAGATTGACGGACTCTCCCCCGCCATTTCCATTGAACAGCACACGACCTCGGGGAATCCGCGTTCTATTGTCGCGACGGTCACCGAGATTCACGACTACCTGCGCCTTCTCTATGGCTCAATCGCCGTGCCGCACTGTCCGAAGTGCGGGCGCGAAGTGCACCGCCAATCGGCGGAACAAATCGTGGAGGCTCTCCTCGCCTCCCCCGAGGGCAAGATTATCATCTACGCCCCCGCCGTGCGCGGGCAAAAGGGACGCCACGAGGAAGTTTTCGCGGCGGCGCGGCGAAATGGCTTTGCTCGCCTGCGCGTGGATGGTACAATCTATAATACGGACGAATTGCCGTCCCTCGATAAGAAGTGCAATCACACCATCGAGATTGTTATTGACCGCCTGGTATTGCCCTGTGACCGCACGCGGCTGACGGACTCCGTAGAACTCGCCTTGCGCGAGGGCAAGGGGCTTCTTGAAGTGGAGCGCGTTGGTGGCGAGACGACCACTTACTCAGAACTGAACGCCTGCACGCACTGCGGCATTTCCTTCGCCGAGCTTAAGCCGCGTTCTTTCTCTTTCAACTCGCCTTTCGGCGCGTGCCCGACTTGCGGAGGGCTTGGACGGCTCTATTACTTTGACGAAAATCTCGTGGTGCCCGATAAGACCTTGCCGCTTGGCGAGTGCATTCACCCGTGGCGCCGCGCGGGGCATAACGCGATTATGTACTATAACGCGCTCCTCGAGCAAATCGCGAAGCAGTACAAGGTAAAACTTTCAACGCCCTACGAGAAACTCCCCACGAAGTTCCGCCACGATTTGATGCACGGCTTTAAGGATGACCTCATTCTGCCGTGGCGCCGCGAGGACCGTCCGTTCGAGGGTGTTCTCGCGACACTCGCGAAGCGCCTCGAGGAAGCGGAAGATGATGAGACACGCGCGAAATATGAGGCGTACCAGAGTTTCCGTACCTGCCCCGATTGCCACGGCTCACGCTTGCGCCCCGAATCGCGTGCGGCGACAGTGGCGGGTAAGACGATTGTCGAAGTGCTCGCAATGACTGTGGATGTCGCGAGCGCACACTTCACGCGTGTCGCGGCGGAAAATCCGAAGTTCCCGAAGCCCATCGTCGAGATTTTGACGGAAATTACGCGGCGTTTGAAGTTCCTCCTCGATGTCGGGCTCGACTACCTAACGCTTGACCGCGCCGCCGCGACACTCTCGGGCGGCGAAATGCAGCGCATTCGTCTCGCGACACAAATTGGCTCAGGGCTGACGGGCGTTCTCTATGTCCTTGATGAGCCGACTATCGGACTCCACCCGCGCGATAATGAACGCCTTATCGCCACCCTGAAGAGCCTGCGCGATCGCGGCAATACCGTCGTCGTCGTCGAACATGACGCGGAAATGATGAAGGCGGCGGACTGCATCATCGACCTTGGTCCTGGCGCGGGACGCGAGGGCGGTAAGTTGATGTACGCGGGTAAGTACGCGGGACTCCTCAAGGCGAAGAGCCTGACGGCGGACTACCTGACGGGAAGGCGGCAGATTGTGCCGCGTGACCTTACCCATAACCTCCCCAAGCGCCCGAAGTTTCTCACGATTGCGGGTTGTACGGAACATAATCTTAAGAATATCACGGTTCACATTCCCGTCGGCTCATTCACGGTCGTGACGGGTGTCTCGGGCTCGGGCAAGTCGACGCTCATCGACGAGACCTTAAAACGCGCGCTCCTCCAGAAGTTCTACGGAGCCAAGGCCACCCCGGGGGCGTTCCGTAGTCTCAAGGGCACGGAAAACTTTGATAAGGTCATTGAGATTGACCAGTCGCCCATCGGACGCACCCCGCGCTCGAATCCTGCCACTTATGTGGGCTTCTTCTCTGAGATTCGCGAACTCTTCGCGCAGACGGAGTCCGCCCGCGCCCGTGGCTATACGGCGGGACGCTTCTCCTTCAATGTGAAGGGCGGACGCTGTGAGGCGTGCGGCGGGGATGGAGTCCGTAAGCTCGAGATGAGCTTTTTGCCCGACGCGTATGTTACCTGCGAACAGTGTGGCGGGCGCCGTTTCAACGCCGAGACGCTGGAAGTGACATATGGCGGCAAGAATATCGCGGACATCCTCGCGATGACGGTCGCCGAGGCGGCGGAGTTCTTCGCGAAAGTGCCGAGCCTCGCGCGAAAACTGGGGACGCTTGTTGATGTGGGGCTCGGGTATGTCGCGCTCGGTCAGAGCGCTACCACGCTCTCGGGCGGCGAGGCACAGCGCATTAAGCTCGCGACGGAACTTTCGCGCCGCGCCACAGGGCGCACCCTCTATCTTCTTGATGAGCCGACGACAGGTCTTCATTTTGACGATGTCGCTAAGCTCATGAAACTCCTTTTACGCTTGCGGGACCAAGGCAATACCATTGTCGTTATTGAGCATAATACGGATGTTATGCGCTGTGCGGATTGGCTCATTGACCTCGGTCCCAATGGCGGAACAGGCGGCGGCGAGCTCGTGGCGGAAGGTCCACCCGAGGTAATTCGCGCCACAAAAAAATCCGTAACTGGAAGGTTTTTGTGACAGAGTGCGCCAAATTATGGTATAATAGGCGAATCAGAGTAGAGGTACTGTATGACGATTGCAGAGCTAGAAGTAGCACAGGCGCAAAGCCTGAAGGAAATTGCCGCCGCGAATGACGCGACGGCGACGGAAGCCTTGCGCGTGAAATATGTCGGGCGCAATGGGCTTATCCCCGCGCTTATTAAGGCGATGAAGGATGTTCCGAAGGAGGAGCGTCCCGCGTTTGGTAAGGCGGTGCAGGCGTGGCGCGCCCAAGTTGAGGAAGCCCTCGCGGCAAAAGCGACTGGCTCCGCGGCAGATGTCGCGGCGGATGTCGATGTGACGCTGCCGGGGCGCTGGTGGAATCTCGGCGTGAAGCATCCGCTTTCCCGCGTCATTGAGGAGACGGCGACTATTTTCGGACGCCTCGGCTTCACGGTGGCGGATGGCCCCGAGCTCGAGAACCGCTTTAATAACTTCACCGCCCTGAATACCCCCGCGCATCATCCGTCGATGGATCGTAGCGATACTTTCTGGTTTGGCGAGGATTGCCTTTTGCGTACTCAGACTTCGCCTGTGCAGATTCGCACAATGATGGCGAATAAGCCGCCCGTGCGCGTCATTTGCCCAGGGCGTACCTACCGCCGCGATACGACGGACGCAACCCACAGCGCGAACTTCCATCAGATTGAAGGGCTTTATGTCGATACGAAGCCTGTGTCGCTCGCGGACCTCAAGAGCGTGCTCGCTTATTTCGCCCGCGCGATGATGGGCGAGAGCGTGACGGTTCGGTTCCGTCCCCACTTCTTCCCGTTCACCGAGCCTTCCGTCGAAGTGGACTTCTCTTGCCATGTCTGCAAGGGCAAGGGCTGCAATGTCTGCAAGCAGTCCGGATGGATTGAGGTCGCGGGAGCAGGTATGGTCGATCCGCGCGTCTTTAAGTATGTCGGCTACGACCCCGAGACTGTCTCGGGCTACGCCTTCGGCTTTGGCGTGGAGCGTATCGCAATGATTAAGTACGGCATCCCAGATATCCGCTGGCTCTACGAGAATGATGTCCGTTTCTTGTCTCAGTTTGCCTGAGACTTTAGGCGAGGAGGTTGAGCATGATGACAATCTATAGATGGGAAAATGGCGGTCTTAAGGAAACCCTTGAGTTTGCCCCCTCATGCTGGATTAACCTCGTCGAACCGACGACGACGGAACTTGAGCGCGTCCTTTCGTTCTCACAAGTGCCGCGTGACTTCCTGACGGACCCCCTTGACGCTGACGAACGCCCGCGTTTCGATTACGAAGACGAAGCCTCGATGCTCATCGTGCATGTGCCGTGCCCGACCGAAGATGATTCTATCGTCCCTTACCGCACCGTGCCACTCGGCATTATTCTCTTCGGGCAGTCCGTCATCACGGTCTGCAGTGCCCGTACGCCTGTCACAACGGCATTTCTCGACCAAATCCGCCGCGTGTGCCCGCCGTCCGACCGCTACCGCTTCGCGTTTCGTCTCTTGTGGCACGGCGGTGTCCTCTTCTTGCGCTACCTCTACGATATTCATCAGCGCACGAATGATTTGGAAGATGAGCTCCATAAGTCCATTTCGAATGAGGTCCTCTTGCGGTTGCTGACGATTGAGAAGACATTCGTCTACTTCACAACGGCGTTGAAGGCGGATACCATTGCTCTCGCGCGTGCGAATACGGCGCGGCAGTTGCAGTTGACGGACGATGATCGCGACCAGCTTGAGGACGCGATGGTCGAATATCAGCAGGCACTGGAGACAGCGACGATTCATGCGAACATCTTGAACGGAACGCTTGATACATTCGCTTCGCTCATCAACAACAACTTGAACAATGTGATGAAGTATTTGACGGCCGCGACCATTATGCTTGCCGCGCCGACGCTCATCGCCTCGCTCTACGGAATGAACATTGGTTTGCCGTTCCAGGGTGAGCCTCACGCCTTCGCGATTGTGATGGCGATTTCGGGCACCCTCACCCTCGCTATCGGCACCCTCTTCGTCATCCTCTCCCGCAAACGCATCTTCTAACTGCGCTTATCATCCACGGATTTCCACGGATTGGTAGGGGGCGCAGTCCCTTGCGCCCCATGTGCTTGCCTTGTTTTGTGCCTGACAACATGCGGCACAGCGGGCGGCAACCGTGCTAACCCACCCTGATGCGGGCGTCTATAAAAAAGGCTCAGCGGCGTTCTATTTAGGAAACATCACGGACATTTCTGTCCGTGCACCTAACCTCTTGAACGCGCGGGCTTCGCGGCGAATCCGCCGCCCCGTGTCCGCCCGTCTCACTCCGCTCAACGCTCGTCCGCCCCTCCCGCTCCTCACCGCCGTCTAGCTTCGGTTTCACCCGATTCTTTTACTTTACAAGGCTACTTTATACGGGGCG
>CAVLAC010000007.1:0-31668 GCA_963661055.1 bacterium
GAAAACGAATCTTGCCGTATTGCTCGTTCTCCAGTATACCATAGTCTTTTCCCCCTGCGAGGTCATTCATAGCGCGGCGCACTGTCAACGAGAAGCGCGGCGGTTGCTCAACGACCTTGGCTTCCGCAGAGTTCGGGTCGGGGGTGACATAGGGCGCGACTGGGTTGCCGTTCTCGTCCTTCTCCACGACATCGCGCTCGGCTTGTGCGAGGATTTGGAGAGGCGTTGCCTTTTCGAGGAACTGCATTTGCGCGTCTACATCTTGCGCGGCGGCGAGTTTTGCATATCTCGCCAAAACCGCACCGAACCGCCCCGCTTCAAATAGTCTTGTTAGGCTCTGCGTCATTTGCGAAGGAGCGGCGGCGAAGAAGTCGCCCTGTAGGAGATGTTCGCCGAGCGTCAGGCGCGGCGAGTTCTTAAGCGCGGCACGCCACGCGATATACTGAATGGCGGCTTCGCGCACATTGTCCACGATGTCGTAAGAGGCGCGTCCATTCTTTAGGGCTATTAACTGTCCCGCCGACTTCATAAGGGCGTTCTGCAAGTTGCCTAGTCCTAGGTCTCCTGATTGTTCTAGTAAGGAGCGCACCATACTGCGGATGTTCTCATCGTTGCCGAATAGCGCGGTCATAAGTGCGCGTTGGACACGGAGCGCCGCTTCGGGGGTTGGAGTGCCGTCTGCGTTGGTCAGTCCTGTTGCGCCCACAGCGTTGAGGAATGTCGCCATAAATGGGCGGTTGGATGCGGCGAGAAGGTTTCCACTTGCATCGGGGGCATAGAGGCTCATTAGTTCGGGCGTAATCTGCCGTGCGTCTGATTCGGCGAACTCTGCGCCCGAGCGTTCGAGACCTCCCCAACGATTGGAGCGTTCAGCGAACTTGACAAGCGCGGCGCGATTTTCTAGACCACCTGTGACGCGCAGAACAAGAACAGGATTCTTCATTCCTTCGGGGGCTGTTGGAATGCCCTGTTTCTTGCATTCAGCGTTGATTGCGTCTAGGTATTCGTTGTAGCGTCCTTCTTGCGCGAGGACTTGTAGCATGCGCTTGCGTCCGTGTCCCGAAATAATGCGAAGCCCTCCGCCCACGATGGGTGCGCCGTCATCGCTCTTTGTGCCCGGGAAGAGTGCGAGGGGTTGGAATACGCCCTTGCGCGTCTTCTCGAGAACTTGCATATCAGTAGCCACGCGGTTGCGGTCGCGCATTTGCACCTCGCGGTCATCTGTGGATTCAATGAGGTCATCAAGCGATACCCACATCGTTTCGCACTCTGCTGACTGCTGATAGTCCGGGGTGAATACGGTGCGCTTCGCCCCTGCACGGACTGGTTTGTTAGCAATAGTACCAGTTGGATTTAACCCTGCTTGAGCGAGACCTGCTTCGAAGCCACGCTGATACTCATCGCCCTCATCAGCGTTGGTATCGGCATTCTCTTCCGTTGCCGCGTCGTCTGCCGCCTGTTCGTTTTGCGCTATATCTGCGGTTGTTGCAGGCGTTTGTTGCGGGGCTTTTGTCTCTTCTTGCCCCCTCGGCTCGTCTTGTTTGGGTTGCGCCGATTTTTCATTGGCGACAGTCCTTGCTTCATTTTTGGCTTTCCTTTTGGTTTTCTTTTTATCTTCAGCAAACTCGACACCTGCCCACGGGGCAAGTCCTGAGAAGTCGCCCGAACGGATGCCTTCAAAGACGGCATTTTGAACCTCCTCACGAGTTGCCACTTCAATGGCGGCAGGGGATTCCTGCCCCGTCAGACGGAAGTAGGCTTCCTTGAAGAAGTCAATAATAGCATTAAAGCATTTACGGATGAATGACGCTTCTTCAGGTGCAAGTTGCTTGAAGTCATATTTGCCGCGCAGATATTCGGCAAAGGCATCCGCCATGGCTTCCTCATTCCACGCTTCCGTATCATTTGTTGCCTCACCAAAGAGACGGCGCATTACGGCGACATTATCGCTTGATTCATCAAACATCCCCATTTGGCGAGCAAAAGCAACAATCGTGTGCGCGGTCTCGTGCGCGAGCGTCCAGTTGCCGCCCTTATGGATGAAGTCAGAGTTGGCGCGCGCCAGTTTGATAATTGCATCGGAGTTGAAGATCTCCTTGCCATTGGCATCTAGAACTTGGAAGTCTCCGCCTGTCTTGAGGTCGTTGGCGAGCAGGTAGGCGGTCTTATCTTCTAGCGACAGGGCAAGATATTCCTCTGCGGTTAGGGCATCCTTGCGCCCCTTCATCGCTTGCTCAACAGATGAAGCGAAGGTCGCCAATTCAATGTTGGGCGCGGCGTTATTGGTAATGACCGTAAAGGTGCGCGATTCCTCATTGCCGTCCGCATTCTTCATCGGCACAGTGACGCGGATGCCTTTCTGTGGCGCGGCATTCGGTGCGCCTGGCGTAGGCACTTCCACTTCCTCTGTTGTAATATTCTCATTGATGAGGTGGAAGAGGTCAACAGGATCATAAGTCGTATCTTGCCCCACGCGAAAAGCATTCCCTGCTATAAGCGCGTCACGAATGCCGATGTCTTTGTTCGGGTTCGCCGCCGCTTCACGCAGAATCGCCGAGCGCATATCAAAGTAGCGAGCGATATGCTGAGCGTCTTCCTCAGAATAGCCCATTTCCTCAAACTTATCCATCGCTTCCATTGGGGTTGCCGAATTGCCCCATATCTCGGTAAGTTCGTTATAGAGCCGCTTAATGCGCTTGGACTTCATCTCAGGCGTTTCAGGCTCAGGCTGATATCCGCTATTGAGGATGTTCTTGAGTTGCTCCTGACGCTGAATGTAAGCAAGAACGCTTTGTTGGTCAAGACCACGGCGGCGTTGGAACGGAATGCGGACGGCTCCACCCACGAGAGGGAAGAGCGGGGTAATGATTGCCATTGTTCCTGCGGAGTTCTTGGTATCATCCCACACGGCAGTGACGGCATCCTCAAAGATTTCTGAGGTTTTTTTATCAAACCCAAGGTCGCGCTCAATAGCCTCTATGCCACCTTGTAGACCTTCCTGCCCTGTCTCGCTCGCCCACCTTTTGATGAGTTCGGGTGCGGCAACTGTCGCGGCTTGTCCCAATTCGCCCAAAGCCTTCTTCATCTCGCCATGCCAAAGGTGCCGCCACATAACGGTTTTCTCAAGCCGCGAGAGTGAGCGCGTGAAACCCTTGAGTTCAAGTTTCTCAATTGCCGCCCAAGTGACAGCACCAATGAAACGCGCCACTTTCGCCTTTTCAGGATCGCCGCCTTCACGAATAATTTGGTCTTCTACATCTTGCATATGCGAAGCCACATTGACGACAAATCCAGCATAAGGAATAGCGGTGACAGCCATATAGGGAATCGTGGTTGCCGCACCAATAAACGAATTATCCCAATAGTCGTAATGCTCCCATTCGCGCAAGGAAGCAAAGTCTTTAATAGCAAGTTCAACACGGCGCGCCCTTGCGCGGTCTTCGCGGCACATCATCTCGTTGAAGTAGCGCGTCTGCATACGCCCTGCCACCTTATCAAGCGCAACCTTCTCTTCCACCCCTTCGGCGCGGAGGCGTTCATATTCATCGCGCTCATCACGGTTCATCCGTGCGAGACGATCGGTGTTAGAGCCTGCCCACGCATAGTCCATCGCGTCAAAGCCTGTGCCCATACGATACAAGCCATCGCCCAATGTCTTTCCTGCATTCCAGTACATGTCCACCGCGAGACCCTTTGCGCTACGCCAAGCCGTACCGAGGACACCACGCTCAGTCTCCTTCGCATTCTGGACGAGGAAAGAGACCAGTTCACCCTGTCGAGGGTCGCGTTCGTAAAGGGATTTGAAAAGCCCTTCGTTGTCGGGCGAGATAGATCCATTCTTAATGACATCACGCACAAGCGATTCTCCTTCTTCCGAGAGGTCGGGACGGAAGCGTTCGAATAGTGCCATATAGTTCTCAGAAAGAACAGAGGTGCGGTACGCGGCAATATCGGCATCTATATCTTCTTTGGAGCGCGGACGCTCAACCTTGCGTGTGGCAAAAGTCCCTGCACCTGCGACATTAGGTATCGCACCTTCCGCATCCACCCATTCAGTCGTTGGAATGTCGGCGAGCCTAAGAATCTCATCGCGCTTAGCCTTCTCATCGTCCATTCGTTCGACGGCGAGGAGGGCTTTGTAGCGTTCGGACGCGATACCTTCATAACCCTTTTCAGCGAGTGTGACAAGCGCATTCTCATAGGCGGAAGCAGTCTCAAACGGCTTCATCTTGTAGTCGCTACCCGAATTGATAATCGCGCCGCGAGTAGTCTCAATGCCATAGCGTTCAGCAAAATACTTATCGGCACGAGCAAAGCGGTCTTCTTCGCTCGCGTTGGCATTGTCGCGGATAGCCTGAAAGAAGTCGTTCTCAAGTTTCCTATCCTTCTGTGCCTGTGACCACATCCCGACTTCGTTGCCGAGCACTTGGTCGTTTGGGGACATCATCTCCTCTGCGGCGGAGAACGGTGTGAAGCGAGGGGCTAGTTCTTTTTCTTCAAACATAGTTTAGGTCTTTCTTGAATTACTTGACTACTTCCTTAGCGAAAGAAATGTTGTGATTGTCGGTGCGACGGCGTAGCGCAGTAAGGGCTTCTTCCTTGCGCTTCAAACGCTCATCGTAAGCAAGCGTGGCGAGTTCCTTCTCGGTATTAAGCGTAAGGGATTGAAACTCCGCGAAAGCCTGGTCTACCGTGCAGTTCTTTGTTTCAAGATACTGAATAGCGTAGTTCGCGGCTTTAACATATTCCTTAAAGAGGAGGGTTTCCTTGTCGTCTCCATACCAATGTTCTTCTCTTACAAGGGATAGTTTAGTATTAGCGGCTTTATTCCCCGCCTTTGATTCGGGGATAATGAACGCGCCGAGGTTCTCTTGCCACTTCATCATTTCGGGGAACTTCGCACCCTTATTGGCAAATATCTTCTCGTGAAGGGCTCTCGCGGCTGGGGAGAGCACTTTCGCCTTGGCGCGCTTAGCCTTATCATAATCAGATTGTGTGATTAACTTTTCAGCCATTAGTTGGTCGGCAGTCGCTTGAACTTCGGCGGCAGTGATTTCGTGTCCGTTGATATAGCCGTCATCAATGAGTGCGAGAAGTCTAGATCCGTTATCCTTGCGTGTTGCGCTAATGGCGGAGTTCGCCTCGGCAATGCTCATATTCTGAAAGGCACGAAACTTAATAGGCGCGTGTTTAGCAAGCACCTTGCCATTCTCAGATTCAAGGATTTGGCGATAAGCGGCGGAGCGTTGCGCGTGATAGCGTGCGTTATCGCGCTCATTCCCTTCCTCTGGGAGCGCAATGCGTGAGAGCATATCCGTCTCGGCTTCCTGTGCCCATTTGGTAGCGGCACTATCCATAAGTTTGGAATAATTACTACGCGCCTTATTCACAACAGATTTAAGCGCAAGGGTTTCCTTCTCCGTGGGCTTGTAGGTTGCTTCGGGCAATTTACCGAGATAATCTATCCATTGGTCAGCCTTCGAGAGTGCGGCTTGTGGCGTAAGCCCATTAACCGTCTCACCTGCGGCGGCGTGTTGGGTAAGATAGGTGATGCGTCCGAGCGCAAACCCTTTATCACCAAAAAGACGCTCCTTAACTGCGGCGGCGAAGGTGTCTTCGCCCTGTTTGCCATTCTTAAACTTGAGGTCGCCCACCTTAGCGAGAGAGAAGTCGGGGGAGTTAACGAGGCTCATATTCTCAATTAACGGCTCCATTTCGCGAATCGTCATACGCACGGCGGCATCTGCGGCAGTGTCCGCAAAGATATTATCATCGGCAGGGATGGTAAGTTCAACGCGCTCAATGTCGTTTTTATCCATTACCTGCTTCTCATACATCCGTTTCTGCGCAAAGTTGTGGTCATAAATACGGTTCACCTGCTCAAAGAAAGACTGGCGTCGCCCCATTGCCTTCGCGTCAAACTTCTCCTTTGCGGCAGGTGAGAGGTTGCGGTAGCGTTCGTTCTCAGTTTGATAAGCCTTCTCAAGTTCGGCGAGGTCGCTAATCGGCGAAGTCTTCGTACCTTCGTAGTCCGCCCAAGTCTTCTGAGCAATGCCTTTATGCACAACTTGATTGCCGTCCTTGTCGGTATCACTCCAACCATTGACCCCACGGCGCATAGCCGTTTCCCACTCGGCTAACGCGAGGTCGGCTTCTTGTGTGGTAGCACGCTCAGCGTAGGCTTGTTGACGCTCGGCTTCGCGTTCGGCTAGTGCTTGCTGTCGCTCCTCATAGAGCCTACGGCGTTCGTTGCCGCGTTCGACAGCGTAGAAGATATGCTCGGCAACACGCCCTGCCGTATTCGCAAGATGCGAAATCTCACGCCCCGTATTCGGCTCATAGCCGTGCGCGACATAAGTCTGGGGAAGATTAACAAGTGTCCGAGAGGAGGGTTGAATAGCAGGGATTTGAGCCATAATACTTCCTTTCTTTGATATTAGGCAATGGCGCGGAGACCCGCACCGCCATAGGTGCGTTCCATCAACAATGAATCGCTCGTCTTGCCAAGTTCAGCCGTCTTGCCTAGCCCTTCGGCGGCACCTTGAGCAAAGGTAGAACCAAAGGCTGAGAGCGCGGTTGTGCCAAATCCAACGAGCGTAGTGGTAATGGCATTCTTCTTTGCGCCTTTAACAAGTTGTGAACCCTGATAACGCATAAGCCGCGCATTCTCTCTGTAGCCCCACGCCTTGATTTCGGCATTGTGCTGAATCTTCGCATTATCGTAAGCCGTCTCCATAGCCACATCCTGTTCCCACATTTGGGCAAGCGATTCGTCTCGGTCGGCTTCAAGCATAACGCCATTGGCGGCGGCGGCGGCGCGTCCACTACCCGCCTGTAAACGCGCCTTGCGGCGTTGATCCATCTTCTCAATTTCGGCATTGTCAAGTTCAAGACTTGCCTTGCGCTCCTCTAACTGCGCTTGCTGATTGAGAAGATCTCGCTCATTCTCGGCTTGCAAGATGGATGAGGTCGTAGTCGCGGTATTAGAAACACCCGAAACCATACCCGATATGCCACCGAGAATTGCCCCTGTATTTGTGCTAGTTGTCGCACCAAAAGTAGAGGCGGAAGCGGCGGCACCTGCCGCACCTGCCGCCGCGCCAAGACCACCCATCGCGCCACCGATAAGACCCGAAAGCGCAATCTGCCGCGTGTCCCCACCCATCGCCGCACTCGTTCCCGCGCTCAGTGCGCCGCCAATAGCGGTAGAGGAAATCGTAGAAGCCATAGTCGTGCCAAACATCGTTGAGCCAAGCGCGGTTGCACCTGCCCCAATAGCACTCCCTGCGGCGGCGAGACCCGTAGTAATGGCACTACCTGCCGCAACCGCCGCCGCCGCCGCTGAAGAAGCAAGCGAACCTATCGCCGCAATAGCGGTAGTTGTTCCTGCAATAATAGAAGTGATAACGCACATAAAGTATTACTCCTCTCTCGTGTAGTAGGGGTTTTCAAGCGTGAAGTGAAGGAAGTACCCTCCACATCTGCCTGTGAACTTCTTATGATAACTAACCGTGCCGCCAAGCCACTCTATCCAGCGAACGGCACTCGCATATTCCTCACTAACATAGTTTGAAAACTCCTCAACATCGTGCAAAACGCGCATAACAAGATCCATACCAATCTTGCTCTGTTTAGCAAATAGAAGTTTGCGCGAGTTGACGCGCTCCGAAGAAAGTTCCCAAATAATCCCTTCATCGGTAAGAAGGTTCTCGTGACGACCTCCAAAAATACTCATAACCGTCCCGTCATCATCAAAACCAACAAAGGTGAACTCTGATTCAAAGACGGCGGCGCGGATCTCATACGCCGCGTTGTTGCCCGTCCATTGCTTCATTTCGCGGCGGTCACCATAGCGCATCGTCTTGCCCATTTCAGCGAGGACTTCTTCGACTTCCTCAGGCGTACAGACGCTCATTGCCGAACGGATAGGTTCGGGAATATTAACAGCACCAGTAAGTATTTTGAAATGTTTAAGATTCATAGTCTTTAGTTCCCTATTTCAAGTTTTTGACAAACGGCGAGGATCTCAGCAGAATGATTATCATCGGAGACTATCTCAAGTTGTCCGTAATCATTGAAGTAGCCTCGCGGCATAAGTTTTACATCCCCTGTAAAGTCGTCAGTCGAGGTAGGATAGATGACCGCGTCAAGCGTTCCGTTCGCGGTGCGGACTTTTAGTCCCCCTGTTTCAAAGACACGAATCAAGACATCGTGGATATTCTTCGGAACGCCCACTATGGTGCGATCTTGCATTTCGGGGCGAAGCGTAATAAGCTTAGCCGTGATATTGTTCTCAACATCCCCGATTTTATCCTTCATCTGTGTCGGGTCAAGTTGCGCAAGATAATAGGAATCCCCCTGTTCTACAAGGAACACCAAATCCGTGTAGGTGCGGTTATTTGTCACCTCGGTGCAATAACCAGGCGCGATAACTTGCGCAATCGTAGCCTCATCAACACAGAGCCTATGACTTGACCAAGCGTACACTTCCTCATCGCGTTCAAAAGTGAAAGTAGCAAAAGTGCCGTCCGAGAGCGTTGCATAAATCACATTCTGTGGATATTGGGCAAGCGCAATAGAAGTAATCTTTGCTTTGCGCGTCAAATGCTCAACAAGAACCATACGGTTAATCGGTTTAAGGGCATTATCCTGAATATCAAATGTGCAAGTGTAAAGCGTCTTTTGGTCAGCACCAACAAAGACAAGCCCTGCAGATGTGACAATCGGCTGAATGCTAGGGGCGGGCGCAATGTCACTAAAGCGGTTAATACGACAAGAGGTCGAAGAGAAGCCCTGCGTTTGAGAGCAACCAATAGAGAAAAGTCCACAGTCGGTTAGCGCAATCATCGTCTCTTGATAAACGGCTAGGTGACGAATGAACGCGGGCCCCGTAGACATAATGGTTGGAGAAAACGCATCGTCATCTGCGGCTGGGCGGTTAGCATAGAAGTTATCAATATTGCCGACAGCACTAAACCAAAGTGTCATAGGTAGCGAGCCTGACGAAGTACTCGCGTTCGCATAAACTTTGCGTTGCTGAAAACAGTCAAGACAGAGCGGATTTGCCCAACCCTCACCCAATGTGTCCGTCTGAGGATAGATGACATCGGCGGCGGAAACATTCTCATCTTTGTACACAACCGAGGCTTCGGTAAAGTCTTCGGGGTACCACCGCCCTAGTTCTCCAAAGAGTGCGCCCACCTTCTTGCCAATAATGACATAATCAAAGTTTTGAGAGGTGTAGAGTTCTTCCGGGATAGTTATGGTGACTTCGATGTAGTACCCTGCGTTCCACGAAGTACTCCAGAACTTATTAACGGTCTTACTATCCGAGAGAACGCCATTCTTGACGATATAGGCGCAATAAGTGATGGTGCGTCCGCTACCAGGGTTCCAAGGGTTGCCGCCCGAATTGTACCCTGCGGCGGAAATTGATTCAACCGCCGAGGGCTTGTCACTCTTGCTCCAGTCACTCGCGGCAATTGTGGTGTTGTCGGTGACGGTGATGACCTTATACCAACTACCATTCACAAGCCAAATTTGGTCACCAATCTGCTTGCTTTGAATATCTGCAAGCGCACCTGCAAAAGAATCAATGGTAATTGTGGATGAAAGAGCATAGGTACTGCCGCTCTTCTTGTAGTAGTTGACCGTCAATGTAGTGCTACTTACCGTGAGGAGAAGGAAGCCCCCCTCAAAGCGGTCATATTTGTAGGGAATTAACTTCACCTGCGAAGGGTCTGTAATAGTCGAGAGTTGCAAGAAGGAGCGTATGCCATTACGCTTACGGAGTGACCCTTCCTTCGTGACAATGAAGTTCTCGGCTTTGGCGCAACCCTTATAATAAGCGGCTAAATCGCTACGCGCATAAAGCGAGGGAGAAATCTCCCCACCAACAAAGTTATTTTGATAGCGTTTAGCCATAGTCAGTTCTTAGTCCCTTGCGGAAATGAATGGGTTTACGGTTTCGCCCTTGTAGGCGGTTTCATCAGCCTCAACGGTAATTGCGTCTGCAACCTTCGTCTGCGCGAGATTATAATAGGCGTTGGTCTTCGAAGCGTCGCCATACATAGGACCCGAGAGCAGATAGGCAAGATAGGCGGCGACCGCATCGGTAAACTTTGAAGTCCACTCGTCAAGATCTGTATCTGTAGAGACATAGCGAATGGTCGCTTTGGTGGAATAGGTGTCCGTCTTAATCATCAGCCTACCGTTGGCTTGCTTAACCTTGAGGGGGTTCTCGTTCTCATCCTCAACTCCAACGAGCCGCGCACAGTCGCTAGGGCGCACGATAGAGGCGTAGCCCTGACTATTCGCCCACGCAAGCGTAAGCGTGGTCTCGCGAGCGGCAAAGTCCCAGTTATGCTGAGAAAAGACCGTGGCAATCGCACGCGGCAGAAAAAGACGACAGCGAACAGCCTCCGTTGAGATGTCGGTGTCATAGTCGCTAATCGTGCGGTCGTGACCGAGGGACGCGAGGGCGAGGTTGCAAATGTCGGTTTTAGTCATTGGGCACTTCCCCCTCAGTAGTCGTGGCATTTTCAATAGGCAACTCTACCTTCTCGGACGGAGCATTGGTCGGCTGAACAGCGACAAACCCAAAAGCGTGGCAGATGTGAGAGACAATCTTCTCGGTTTGCTCGATACTATTTGTGCCCGTGAGCATAATCTTTATCTCGTGGGTTTTGGTGGAAGGCGAAAGCCACGCGGTGTCCTCCGAATATTTCAGCGTGGCACTCTCCTCACCCTGCGGCGCACTCATAATATCAACAACGCCGATACCGAGAACTCCTGTCTTAGCGTTGGTATACATCCCAGAAAGTTCAACACTGCGCGTCTTTGTCGTCCCACACCCAGTTAGAAGCGTGAGCGCAACGGCAAAGAAGCCGAGAGAAAACGCGAAAAGCGCGGTTTTTGCAAAATTAATGATAATCTTGTTCATAGTTTTTTCTCCTTTCAGAGTGTGGGGTTAATAAGATCACGAATGTAGTAGCCGTGATTGCGAGCATAATCACGGTCTTTTAGTCCGTGATTATACCAAGCAAGAGATCCAAATAGCCGAAGGGCGAACCATTCGACATAGGCGCGGAACTTTCCCCACCCTGCGTCAATAAGAAGGCGGCGGTAAATAGCGTCTGCCGTGCTACGCTTAGTGACGCGAGCGGCGTAAAGCCAATCGTGCAGAAGCCCTGCGGCAACACGCGGCACTTCAAACGGATGCCCACATACGCGCCACAGTAAGCGCGGAATGCTTGCTCCGTCAAAAACAAAGCCCTTCGTCACCATAATAGTATGCTCATATTTGCCAAGGGTCACCGTTTGGCAGTATTCGTCCTCAGCAAGCGCATAAAGACCTGTTTTAATTCCTCGAATAATGGGCATTTCCATTTGTTGTTTCTCCTTTCCTTTTCGTTAAGTACGCGAGAATATCCATTGAATAACGGCTACCATAATTGCACCGATGACGGAAGCGATAAGACAGAGGATGGCTTTCGCACCCATAGCACGGTCAAGGATAGATTCTACTTCATCAATGCGAGATTCCACGGCATCTATGCGCTCGTGGTCAAAGCCATTCGCCGTCTTGATAGAGGCGATGTCTTCTTTAATCTCGCGGAGAAGTCCGTAGATCTCTCTCAAGTCATCGTTTGTCATTCGGCGTTCTCTTTCTCTTGCGCTTGCGCGGCAAGTTCGTTTATCTTATCAATAATAGCCTGATAAATGGCTTTTGTTGTCGGGAGTTTGGCTTCGTCACGCTTCTCCTCTAGATAGGCGAGGGTATTATCAATTCGTGCACAAGCGCGTTCAGCGCGATTGGACTGCACAAGTGCCACGGCTTCGGCTAAGCGTTGCGCCGCCTCGGCTTGCGCCACATCGTTCGTAAGTGTAGTAATCGTATCGCGCCAAGTATTCTTCTGCTTATAGCCCTTAATGGAGAAGATTTTATTCGTATACGCATAGTGCGCTTCTCCCATTTTGTCAATGATTGGCGGATTCCAATGCTCAATGATGTAGCCTGGCAATGTCTTAGTATCGCGAGAGATAAGACAAGCGCGCTCCTCCATTGCAGTTATCTGCGCTTTCTCCTTAGGTGTCATCCACGCAAGCGCGGCAGTAGCGACAAGAAGTGCCGCCGTCATTAGTGTCATCTTATTGTACATCTTTCACACCTCCTACTTTAACGCCGTTTGACCAGCGAAAGACTTTACCTTGAGCATTTGTCCAAGCCCCAGTGTAGTATTCCTCACCATTGACGGTGAAGAAGGTTGGACCAAAGTCAAAATAAGATTGCGTGTCGCCAATAGTAGCATATGGATTCGGGTAGACGACCAAACGGCGCATTTCTTCAGGTCGCTCAAAGACAATTCGGCGGCAGTGATAACATCCGTCAATCGTGAAGTTATCGTTTGTGTAATTTACCCATGTGCCCTGAACGATGTTCGTACCTGTCTCACTAATATAGCGGCGTTTAACAACAGGCACGGAGTTCGTAATGTCCACCGAGAAATAGATGTAGGCGTAATCATTCGTGCCGTCAGTCGATTCCTGTGCCGTATACATCCAAAAGTTATCGCGCCCCACCATATCGGGATAAGTGTGCGCCATAACAAAAAGTTTCTTTTTGAAGAGTTCTATGCGGTTTGTGACGGCGTAAAGACGCTGAAGCGCGTTCGAACATCCTGTCATCGCACTCTCAATTAAGACATATTGGTTAGAAGCGACATCCGTATAAGCCTTGCCGCTAACATAATCAGCCACTTTGCCGCTTGCGTCAAGCAGTTTACCGCCTGGTAGCCCGATAATATGAGTGCGCTTCCAACCGCGTTTGGTGACGGCGGAAGTCGTATTCGTCTTAACTCCGCCGAATGCGGCGAAGATCGCGAGTGTAAAGAGTAGTGTCAATAAGCGTTTCATCATTCTGTGTAGGTATAGAGTGCCCGATATTCGAAGTCCTGATCAAGGGTGAAGCCCTCAATCTCAACATATTTGACACCGCCTGGCACTGAGGCAATAGTCTCCCACGCCTCCTCTTCTAACGCCCCTTTAATGCGGCGTTGTATGCTCACGGCGGTCACCGAAGAAGATTCTGCCCATGTGACAATCACAGAATCAGGACTAGATTCTATATTAAGGTCATAGACCTCTGTCTTCTTCGTTGAACCATAGACTATAAGAACAACGAAGAAAGGGGTGAGAAGAAGTTTCTCAACAATTCCAAGCCGCCAATAATAAACGCGCAAGACCCTCCATAAGGCTCTGCCATACGCATAAAGGAACATCGCGCCGCCGAAGAGCGCGAGCGCGGCAAGGCTCACACTCAGCAATCCGTGTTGAAAGACGGTGCTAAATTGTAAGAAGCCTTCTCTCATTCCTCTGTGCCCCCTTCCCCTTCCTCTTCCTCTTGCTCTTCATGAAGTTTAATCTCCTTCAGGAGACCCCCCACGAAAACAAGGTCGTTCGTCTGCCCTTGATAATTGACGGCTGTGAAAGTGCTCGTATCGCCAGTCTCGCCGTTAATGCGAATCGCCCCTTGAATATCAAATGTAGAGCCGTCACCTGCCGCGGCGGAAATCTTACAATTGACGCGATAAAAGCACTGTTCAAGTTCCGTGAGCGTCCAAACATAGGAGCGATAGGCGTTCTCCCATGTCACACCGTTCTCGGTGTAAGTGCCGAGATATTCCGTGTTTTGCAGTTCAATCCGCGTCCATTCATTAGTTTTGTACCCTTCAAGCGAAGGCATCATCACAACATAGGGCGCGTTGTTCATTTGGTCAGAGAACGAATAATAGAGGTCACAACGCGAATAACTCACTCCGTCAATCGTCTCACGAACAGTCCCCACATCAAACTTGATGATTTGACAGGTCGCGTTCGTATCTACGGCTTTGACACCGCCTAAGGATTCAATGAAGTCGTTAACATAAGCGTAGGCGTTATTGCCGAGTAAGGTTTCTACGATTTGGTCAACTTCCTTAGATGCCGCCTCTTGCGCCGCCTTGACCGCGTCTACACTGGCTTGCACAACGGCTTGCGTGGCTTGCGCACGAGCGAGGTCATCAAGCCCTAGGGTGTAGCCCTTAGGGGAAATCTCGCCATTCTCATCCACCATCAACATTTGCCCAATATCGTAAGGGGAAATCACTTCAGCCCCCACCTGAAGCGCGAAGAGTGAAGAAAAAGTGAAGAGAATTGTCAGCAGTCGTTTCATTGTCCGTTTCTCCTTGCTTTACTGCGCGGCAGTGTTGACAGTGTTAGTATACGCCTTGACGAACACCCACCCATTAGAGGCAACCACCTGCCAAATAACATTTGTTGCCGTATCGGTCATCTTGTCAGCGTCTACCTTCTTTTCGTAAGGCGTGAGATCTATCTCAGGTGTATGCTGATTGGTATAGGCTTTCGCCGCTTCAAGCACATTCGTGGCAACCTTATTCACATAGTTCACCGTAGCGGCAGGGCTTGCCGCCGCGTAAGTCTTGTAAATAACGGTGACCGCCGCGAGCGCACCAACAATGAGGGCTAGGGTTTTCTTCATTTCTCCTCCTCCTTCTTCCCTTTATCTTGCCTAGGAATGGGGGCTATGCGGTGGCGTTCACCGTCTACCGTGTAAAGAATCTCAACACAAACTTTCCCATGCTCGCTTGTAGTAAGAATAGAATGCGAGACTTCAACATCATTCCAGTATAGTCCGCGAACATAACGCCGTTCCGTCCGCCTTCCTGTAGTCGTTTCGCTAGTGACATACGCCAAGCGATTCGTGAACCACGCCATTTCAGCTTTCTTACACTCCGCCTTCGCCGCTTGAAGCGCACGCTCTACTTCATTGGACTTCGACTGCTCCACCCACGCCCAACGCTGACGCTCACTAAATGAGTTAATCCGCTTCTCCGCAATCTCCTTCTCAAAGTCCGCAATCTCCTTCTCAAAGTCCGCAATCATCTTCTCGCGCTTCAAAAATTCCTCCTCTGTTATGCGCGGCGGCATTTCAACTCCATAAAGCGTATAGGCGTTCGTGTTGATATTTTCAAAGCGAACACTACGAAGAGGCGGTTCCCTCTTCGGCTTAGGCGCGTCCTTCTTCGGCGCGGCAAACGCACTATTGAGAACAGCCGTCAGCGCGAGTGACAAGATAAATAAATGTTTCAGCATTTCTTTATTTCCTTTCTTTCAATTATTGACTTATTGCAACAAAGTTTCCGTCCGCGTCTTTCTTGTATAGAACGCCGTCAAGTAGCGGCGTGTAGTCGCCGTCAAGATTATAGGCGGTCAAACGCATATAGAGTTGCTCCGCATTCTCGCCTGTCGTCTTCTTCACGGGCAACATAAACTCGCCACTCGTCGCGTCAATAGACATGAAGTCCTTAGCGTTAATCGCCTCGGCGAGACTATCCACATACTTGCGATTCACCTGCTCTTCAAGTTCTTCTGTTATGGCTCCCATTTTTCTCCCTCCTTCCTTTAGTCAGCAAGACAAGCCTCAACTTTGACATAGCCGACATTATTGCACCAATCTCCATAATTAATCATACGCATCTTCGCCTTAATCTCGCCATTCTCGTCCGCGACAATTGATTTGTAGATGTAATATCGGGCACTCGCAGGATCCCACAATTGAACTTTATCTTCTTCAACATATTCGCCATTATTGGTCAGAGCGAACTGATACCAAACGGCAGTCCTCGTGCCCGCGGGAAATACGCCAAACACAAGCGTATAGGTCGCGCCAGGAATAAGTCCGTTGAGCGTCTTTTCTCTGCCATAAGAACCTGCAGTTGAACTGGCGTGAATAGCAACACACCGATAACTCGCGGCAATAACGGCGCGGACATAGGCGGTAGTCGCAATCTGCGTCCCCTTATCTGTGTTTATGGGCGAGACGCTAAGTGCAGCTGTTCGCGCACCCGCCGAAGAGACATTAAGCGTAATCCCACTTGTGATGGTCGTGCCGTTAACAGGGCGGCTCGCATAAAGCAGTGCGAAGTTGCCTCTTTGCGAGGCGGCAATCCCTGCTTCAACCGCGCCGAGAGGAACGCCGTCCTTGTCGTACCAAATATGAGAAGGCGCACAAATATCCGTACTTGGCGCAGGCGAAGTCGTGCAAGAATAAGCCGTATTCTTCGAAGTGAAGTTGTTAGTCCCTATGGTTCCCGACTGAATGTTGATTGACGCGTTGGCGGCTGTAATAGGCTTCGTGCATGTCGTTGCGCCGTTGTGCGTCTCCGTGCCGTTGTGCGTCTCCGTGCCGTTGTGCGTCTCCGTGCCGTTGATATTGAGCGTCTCATTGATTGTCGTACTGCCATTTTCGCCGTCACAAGTCAGCGTGGCAGTAGCCTTATCCGTGCCTTGCACCTTCAGTGATTTAGAGAATGTCATCGCGGCAGAAAGCGTCTGCGCAGTTGACTTGAACCAATCAATCAAGCCGTGAACCCAAGCCGTGGAGGCGGCTTTAGTGGAAGAATCAGCGACGTCCACCGTCTCTGTGCCGTCAACAACAATCGTAGGGATAATTGGCGATTCCGTGAAAGTCTTGACATTGTTGATGGTCACATTGCCAACGCGAGCCACATAGACATCATCATTCGGCTCAGGCTCTTGCTCCGTCTTGCCAATGACGAGCGTTAGTCGTCCATTCTCGTCAGCCTTCACATAGACATTGTGCCATTTGCCTGTCTCTTCATTGTCTCCGTTCAACTTCTGGACACGCACGAGCGAACCTGGCACACCTTTGAGTGAATCAAGCCACTCTCCCTCATTGCCAACAAACCCATTTTGAACGGCTATTTGATAAGCCGAATAGCCCGAAGCCCCTGTCTCGCCCTTTGCGCCTGTCGCGCCTGTATCGCCCTTAGGACCGCGTACCGTGTAAGTCTCGCCAGTCTTGCTATCCGTCCACAGCGGATTCCAAATTATGGTTATGTCGCCTTCCGCTACCGTATCGCCAACCGTGGTCGTTGAAAGTCCTGTAGAAGAATCAACCGTCACCGTTGCCAATTTGGCATAAGCGTGGAATGTCCGCGCCTCGTGTTGCTCCATTTCAAAAGCGTCATGGAGCGCGAGAGAATCAAAGGCGATGGTGTGAGAGGCGGTGCGCGTCACATTCGCGGCAGAAGTCCATGCGCCAATAAGATTGGATTTTGCGAGTATGTCCACGCCGTCATCGGCGACAAGATATATTATATAGTCTTCACCCGCAATGTCAGAGGATATTGAAAGGTCGTAAGTGTTCCCTGCGAAAGGCGGCAGTTTCCCAAACGAGAGCGTGCCTCTTGCGCGGTTAATCGTCCAATTGAGGGTGGTTGCGGACATAGTCTATAAACTCCTTATTTCACATCAGCCTCAAACGCCTCTTCATAGCGTTCAACCAATTTGGCAGTTGAGATCTTGCTAGGGATGTGATACCCAGCCTGACGAAGTTTGGCGAGTGCCTGTTCGCGTGTTAGCCCTGCAACAATTATCGGGTCAGAGACATTGCCTGTCGCGCCACTTGGCAGATCGCTCACACCGCCCTGCCCCACCGAAGTGGGGAGAGCGGAGGAGGTCTCAAGGGCTTCGAACGAGGACGCGAAAGGCGGCTTTTCAGCCGTGTCTTTCGGCACATCGATAATCGTTCCAGGTTTCACAAGGTCACCATTCACGATGCAACGATAAGTGCAAATCATCTTCATATTCGAGTACCCTTTCTGCTTACGCAATCTCTTTCGAGGGCGTGAGGCAAGCGAAAATCTTACCTGCCGTAAACGGACCATTCGCGACCGTATAGGCGAGGCGCAGATAACGCTTAATACCTTTCGGCAGAGGTGCGAAGTCCACAGGGCGCGAACCTGCATTCGTCTGCGTACCCGTCTTTGCGGGGAATGTGACGAGCGTAGTCCAGTCTGTGTTATTCGCACTAGTCTGCAACGCAACCTGCACGGATGCCGTAGTCGGTGCCGCAGTCCCTTCAAGTTGCACAAGAAGGTTCAGGTCATCACAGGCATCGCCTGGTCCAACCTTTGCGCCACCGAAACCGACACCTTCGCCGAGGTCAATGACCGAGGAATTCGCGGTCGTCGTGAGCGAGACCGAATCCGAAAAAACGAGAAGAGCATCACCTTTCATGGGTTTTTATCCTTTCTCTTTCAATGTTTACGAAACCACATCTTCGTTCGTCTCGAGCGCGTCGAGCTGGAAGACGGGGATGTTCTGGAAGTGAAGCACGAGTTCGCCGTCAAAGTCACGGAAGTCGAAGAAACCGTTAGCGAGTTTCATCGAGCGTGTCTTCTTGCAGACATACTCGTACACGAGTGGGGACATATAGAAGCACTGCTTCACGCCAGTCTTCTGAGCGCGGCACACGGCTTGCAACATGTACTCACCGAGGTCAAGGTCAAGCGTGTCAAGGTTGTTCGATTCAATATTGCAGATACGGACATTCTTGCGGAAGTCCTTAACCGTGAGACCTGCCGTCCACTTAAACATCTGCTCCTTGACATCGAGCCGCCCCTTGTTCGTGCCGTTGGAATCAACCACATCAATGCGGTTATCCTCCACAGGACCACGCGAGAGACCCATTGTCGTATTCTTCGGCGCGAAGAGGTAAGTACCCATGCGTCCGTGACCAATGAGCCAAATGGAGCGCAATGCCGAGTTGTCAGCCGAAGTAGACTGCTTCACGCCGAGCGTATAGTAGGCGGCATCGTCCTTCGCGTCACCCGCCGCATACTTCTCAGAGTAAATCGGCGAAAGACCATTGAACTTGCGTCCGTTCTTCTTGGTATTGCCATAGAAGACCGTCTCGCAGATCTCATTGCCCATCGCCTCAGCGTGTGCGAACGCCTCATCACCCATTTCAGCGGCTTCATCTCCGCTCTCCTCAATGAGGTCGCGGTCAACCTGAATGAGGTGCTTGAGCGTACCGCACGAGTTGACGACCTGTTTCTTCGTGCCCTTAGTCGGCTGAACGCCCTCATAGTAGAGTGTCCAAGTGCCGTCAGGGTAGCCCGTACGAATGGTCGTCACATCGTTGGTGCCGTTGTTCGCGGTCTTCCACACGAAGTGACCCATAATCGGGTTCGCTTCCAAGGCTAGATCAACGATGTCCTTATCGAACTCGCCGTCAACCTTCCCGAGCTGAATATCGCGGAGCGTCGGGTTCCGTTTTGGATCTAGAGTTGCCATTTTGGCTGTTCCTTTTCCTTTTTGCGCTCAGGAATTTGACCTTGCGCGGTTATTTATTTAGAGCCCTTACCGTACATTCCCTCACGCCAATCGCGAGGGGCGGCTTGGGCTTTCCCCGCAGGTGGCAAAACGGCTCCTGTATCAGGCTTGACCGTCTTACCAATCGCGGCAAATCGTTCAATGATGTCGGGGTTATTGCAGAACTGGGGGACTGTCCTCAACTGTTTCCAGAGTTCCGTGCCGAACACATGCTCAGCCCCAATCTTCGCAAAGTCGCAGACCTTCTGCAAATCCGCCCCAAAGCGGTTCTTGCATTCCGCCACAAGCGCGGTGGCATACGCTTGATTCGCTTCCTCAACCTTGTTAATCTCCGCTTGCTTGTAGGCTGTGTAGGACTTAATGACTTCCTCCGCTTTGGCGGGGTCTCCGCCCGTAAGTTTCATAAGCGCAGGGGTCATTGCTTGCAGAGCAGGCTCATCCCAAGTCACGCCGTCACCGAGATCTATCGCCTTCACGCCTTCCGTAAACTTCTTCACTTCCTCTTCGTTCGGCGGGGTAGGCGCGTTTTCATCCGCTGTCTTCGCTTCAGGTTCGGTCTTCGCCTCATCCAATAGCGAGGTGGTGGCAGTCTTTGCTTCAGGGGCAGTCTTCGCCGCGCTATCCTTCGTGGGTGAATCCGTAGTAGGCGTAGGCGTATCCTTCGCTTCGGGGGCTACCTTCGTCTCATCAAGAAGCGTCCAAGACGCTCCTTCAGTAGGCGTAGGTGTCGGCGTAGGGGTATTATCTGTAGGCATGGTGTTAATCCTCCTGTTCAGTTTCTAGTTTTGAAATTCGGTCAATCTCAGCGCGGCGGTCGGCTTCAAGTATCATCCGCTCAGCTTCTGCTTTCGCGACAAGTTGGGGCTCGTGAGCGCGTAGCGAGGTGAACATAAGCGCAATCACATCGTGCATACCCGCCCTATAGGCAAGTTGGTGCGCGTCAAGTTCGTGGGCTCTAAACGGCTCTTCAAGTTTTGCCATTTTCTTAAGCCACATAATAAAGCGGCGTCCCTCAACGGTAGCGAGTATCTTCTTGTAGTCCGCTAAACGCTGACGGCGATCGGTTTCTCCAAAACGGCTCCACGCCTCATTCACGAGACGGTCGCGCTCTTCGCGAGTAAGACGGCTCATTGATAACCTCCTTGCATAAGTGCTTCAAGGGCGTTGCCATTGCCAACACGAGTATCACTAAGGGCTTTAGCCTGTGTCCCTGCATTCTTTGACATCTCCGCGAGCATTGCCTTGCGCTCCGCCTCTTGCTGTTCCTCAGCACGATTAGCGCGAATCTGCGCCACTTCCTTATCCGAACGCACAAACGCCGCAGTCGAGCGGTAAATATCGCCAACCTCATCAATCACTTGGTCACCGTCCAACTTATCGAGCGAGGACGGTATCGCCTGTGCAACCATACCCGAAATGTCTAACATCTTCAAAATGCCGCGCATACGGATATTCGCCATCATCTCAGTGTGAATGGTAGAAACGAACTCGGTTGAAATGCCAACCTGCGGCGGCTCTCCGTTGGGACCGTCTCGCACTTCATCGGGGATAAGGTGCGTTTCATCCTCAAGTAGCCCATCCGCATACAGAATTGAGAAGATACTGTCCGTCAAAGGCGTGAGGAAGTCGTGATTCATTCGTGTCAACACGGGTCCGAGCAAAGTCACCTTCTCACCCGAAAGTTCGCTAATCTCACGCGCCGTCATCTGCTTATTGGAGGCGGCGGTAATATTCAACATCATTGAAAAGAGTTCGGTATAGAAGATCCTACCAATACGCTGTTCGATAATGCCAATTTGTGCCGCGAGGGCTTCAATGGATTCGCGGGTCTGGAAAAGTCGCTGAATGGGCGCGCTGGGGTTGGGTCCGAGTTGGTCGACATAGGTAATCCCGCCAGGGTAAATGTTGATGGGCAACCCCTTCATCGAGGAAGGCGCAATCATCGCGGGATTGACCTCATTGGCAATCATGCGTAATTTGTATTCCTCAAGTTTCTGCAGTTCCTTGACATCGCCTAATGCTATTTCCCCCAATCCCTTGCCATAAACTGAGCCACAGTGCATATGGCGATACGCGATAATCGGGTTATAAGAGAACGAACGGATAGCCAATATGCCACAATTGTCCGTATGGTCTTGCCCTTCGGTAAAGTAGAAACTTGCCGTCTTGCGGTCGGGCGGCATATCCTTAAAAAGTTCATTGTTGGGTTCATTTGGGCAAATTAAGTTCCACACGGTGACGCGGGTTTCGCCTTGCCCTTCTTCCAGTTTGTGCGCCCACGATTCGGGAATATCCGAGAGTAAGAACTCGTCCGCCGCTTGCGCAATGGTCATCTCCATACGGCGAAGGCAGACATTCACCATCTGAAAACGGTCTTCCGCAATCCAATAATCGCCCTCATCGAGAAGGTGCAGAAAGACCTCTCCAGGTTGGTCGCCGCGCAGAAGAATCGCGCAAGCCGTGCCAAATATGCCTGAATGTAGATACACTTGGTCGGTGGTTTGATAAATATTCCCCCTTTGCATGGCGCGGAGCACCTGCTTCGTGACGAAGTCAAACCACCGCTTCAGGTCGGGACGCTCCTTGACCGTATCTTCGTTTGTCTTAGGGATAAACTCAACCCACTGTTGCGCCTGATTTGTAATGCCAGACTGCATACCTGCGGCATATTGGTGCGCCGTTTTGCGGGGGAAGGACGAAAGAAGACGCTTGTCGTCACGCTTGGATGCCGTCTGGTCACGGTCACCGTCAAGGAGTGCCTTGCCAATATTTGGCTCAAAATAGGTGCGAATGTCCTTCCAAATCGTCTCAAACTCCGAGCGCACATTCTTGAGCGACCCCACGCGCTTATCAATCCACGCTTTCAGGTCGTGGCAATCGGTCTTAAAGGTCAAAGGCTTTGCGCCTTTGGCTTTACGGTCGTAGAGTTTGGCTCCTGCGTCGCTCATCTCAAGTCAGTTTCCTTACGCACCGAGTTTAGCAGAACTCCCCGCCGTAGACGAATTGCCCGAATAGCCCGACATCGTCTTTCGCGAGAAAGTCCCCGCCACAGCCTGGCGCATGCGCTGGGCTCTGGAAGTCGTCTCTTTGGCTTCCTTCACGGCTACTTCCGCCGATTTCAGCGGCTCTACCTCTTGTGCCGTCGCGGCACTTCCACCACCTTTTCCCATTGGCTTTTCTCTCCTATTTTTGAGCAAAGACACCATTTGTCTTCGCGTGTAATATTATATCATACGATTTTTTTTGACTTGCTTCGTTTTGTGATATGTGTGATATGTGTAAAATTTTTTTACACATATCACGTATTTCACACTTTTTTCTTCTTGACAGGTTTCACGAAAAGGGGTCCCAATCGCTGTTTGCGTGGTAAATCTTCGCGTCATTACCCCTCACATCCTCAACTTCTATCTGACGCGGGAAGACGGCAATACGCCGAACTTCCTCATCGTTTATGTCCGCGAGGGGGTCTAATTCGTCATCATGCTTACAGGCGGGGAAGGTATCATACTCATTTTCAATGAACTCGGCTATCTCGTCGTGCACCGTCCCATCAACATGCCGCTTCGCCATTGTCCGTGGCAACCACAGTCCGTGCGCCTCGAAGATTGGCACAAGCGAACGAATGCGGTTTTCTTTCGGGGCGCGGTGGTTTAGCGGAATAATCGGGAAGTGCCACCCTTCTCGGTCTTGCACATCCAGAATATGCGCGACATCGCTCATTGCACCTACCTGCTCAAAAAAGGTGTTGTTGGGCTTTAACTTTGGGTCTCGATGTATACGGAACAGTTCCTCTGTCCGTTCAGTCAATGAAAGACGGTCGTGCACAAGGTCAAGCACATAACGATTGCCGTCTTGTGCATAGCCGATTGTCCACATCGTTGTAAAGTCCGCTTGCTCCTTCTTGGAGTTCGCACCGTCCACGAAGGTGTAGACATTCATCTGCGAGCGGTGCGGCGCGGTGTTATAAAAACAGAGCCAATCAGAACGAAAAGTTTTCATAGCGTCAGATACAGGGTTGCAGTCAAGAAGTGCGGCGGCGGAGTATGTGCCCAGTTGGGCGCGCTGTGCCGCGTACCATTCAGCGGGATAGAGTTCGGGGAATAGCGTCTCCCACCCATCCTTCCCCGCCTTTCGGGCAGGGAAAATGAGCGTCTCAAAGCGCGGATAGGACGGATCTTTCTTCATTTCCTCGAAGATTCGTCCCACAATGTCATCCGTATGCCACCGCGTGGCACACACAATTACAATTGCCGCAGGCGTGTTGACACGTGTCATAAGGTCATCACTGAACGATTCCCACAGTTTATCCCTTAAAGTCTTCGATTCGGCTTCCTCGCGGTTCTTGCAATAGTCGTCAAGGATGATAAGGTGCCCACCTTTGCCTGTGATAGAGCCGCCTATGCCCACAGCGGTGACCGCGCCTGTGCTCCCTTCAACTTGCCAATCATTGACGGCGTGGTAAGTCGCTGAGGGCAGAACGCCTGGAAAGAGTTGCTGATAGGCGGGTGAGCGCAGTATGTTCTGTACCTTCTTCGAAAACCCCTTCACAAGTTCAGTGCCATACCCACTCATAATCATATCGGGTTGTTCTTTCGCGGCGCGTCCCAAAAAGTAGGCAGGCAAGGCGCGGCTCACAAGGTCGCTCTTACCGTGCCGAAACGGCATATTAACGACAAGATAGGTGCTCTTACCCTCAAGCCAATCATCTACCGCCCGCGTGAGCCTTGCGCAAAGTGCACGCGTATGCCGCCCTATGCGCAAGGGACGCGGCATCCACCACACCCAATGCAGAAACGCCATCATATCCGTCTGCGCTTTGCGGCGGATAAGTTCGTATTGCGCTTCCTCTGGCGTAGGTTTCGTCATAGTGTACCGTCCAAAAGCTTCTTGAGCGTGGCTTGGTCAAGTTGAGTAATGGCAGGTGGCGGCGTATAGTTGTCGCTTACCCCACCATTCTTGATAGTCACCTCTTGCTTCGGATACCAGTCCATTAACTTGATGAACTTATCCACAAGCGCGGACGCGGCGGCTACATTGCCAGGTTCTTTCGCGGCTTCCCGAATCTCATCCGAGAGAATAATCATAAGGTCGGTTTTCTTCATCACCGTCTCAGGTATCATCTCTTTGATGATTTCATCGCGGCGTTCCTTGACCTCCGCCTCATTAGCAAGACGGCTCGCGGCAATGCGTTTAGATCTATCCTCCCACTTACGACAAGAGGGGTTTACCGCCTCTAGCGCGGACTTCTGCGACAGCCCTGCGGCGAGTTGTTGGGCGAAACGCTCGCGCTTCGCGTCTGCGAGAGGCTCACCTGCCTTGCGTGGTTTCTTCTTTCCCTTAGCCTTCATCCCTTTCTCCTCCTTTTGCGATGTAGCCGCCAATCAGCCCCAACGCGGTGGAACTCTCTTTCCGTAGCAAGTTTAATGCTTATCATCTTGCCGCCGTCACGCCATTCCTCAATGTCCCACCCACGGCGCGTCAGGACAGCCCAATAAAATACGCCGTTTGGGTTTTGCTCTGCGGCAAGTTCCCACGCTAACCGCGCACGAGCCTCACTGCCAAGTTTATAAGACCCCTTCACCTCGATGTACATCGGCTCTAGGTTCGGGATTTCAATCACCCAATCAGGCGTATATTCACGCCGCGTCGTCTGCGTGATGATGAAGGTCTTGCTTTCATAACTAACATACTCGTCATCCCACTCAATTTCCTCACGCCGAAACTTACGCTCCGTAGCGTTAGGTCCTTTGGGATGAAGTCCCCCGCCAGTGTTGTACTGGCGAGGAATCCATCTGTTCTTGCTCCGACGGAAGTTCTTGATGAATGCGCTACTTTTCACGGCTCTCTCTCCTCACTTGATAGGTCTCTTGCCATTTGCAATAGGCGAGATAACTAAACCAAATCGGAAAAGTCACCGTAAGTAGAATCACCGCGAGTATCATTAACACCGCCACCATAATGGGACTTAATGCGTCAAACTCGTCATAATCAATCACGGCTTGCTCCTTTCGCTTGTTGCCCTTAGACGCGCTCTTCTCCGTTCAACTTCGGTGGACGCTCGCCAACAAGCCCCTGCACCCAGCGCGCAATGCATTTTCCACATTTCTCAATGCGGCACTTGCGGCAATTACTACTGCGCAGATCCTTCGACACTTGGGCGACCTGACGAAGTACCGCGACCGCAACGAGCATATCTCGCCGCGTCTCAGCCCCCATCGTGTCGCCGTTCTTGTCAACATAGGCTAAGAGCCTATCGGCACTCTTGACCGCTTCTTGTTTCTTTTCCATTAGTCGTTTTCCTTTGTTAGTTGTTTGTTAGCACTCCGTGAAGGTGCTTTCGCCCTTCCTTTCGCCATTACGTATTGTTCGTATTTGGCAATGCGGAAGAGGTGTCCATTATCATAAACCTGTAGCAATCGGTTATACTTCTGGAGACATTTCTTGAATGAGGTCTGAGGCAAAAAGTGGGGAACCCACATATGCTCATTCCTGAGATATTCCTCAACTTGATAGTACGTTTTTGCCAATGGGGTAATATTATACATATTCCCTGTTTGTTTGATAGCACCAGCGCTCATTCGAACACCTCTTTTCTTTCGGTGAAGATTACCTTCTCTTCCCTTCTTACGACACGGTATAAGTCATACCAACCATGATGATCTCTACTTACTGAATCCGCAAATTTGCGGCAGTCAATGTGATGCTTGCAAATGGCGAGGGCTTCTTTCCTCGTGTCACATAATTGCAATATACACCAAAGATCATCACCCCTGTTGATGGCTTGGAGTACCCATCTAATTCTTTTATTTTTCATTTAGTACTCTCCTTGTGTCTTGTCTGATACATTGCCAAACCTAAACCTTGCGCGTTGGGCGCGTTTGCGTTCCGTCGCTTTGGCACGGCGGGCTAGGCGTTCGGTGATTTCCGCACGACAGTCCGCGAGAATGTACTTTTGCACCTCACTAAGGTTTTTCTCGCTTGTGCTACCCACGAGCGCACATACGATTTCACCTATCACACGCGGCTTATTGGCAAATGTCTTTGCCGCAATCACGAGCGCGTGAGGCACGATCTCTTGATTTTCTTTAGTCATCATTGTTTATTCCTTGTCTTTTTCTTGTTTGTTAGATTTGTCAGACCAATCAGGCAAATCACTAAGCCGCTTATTGAGAGCGGCTCCACGATTCTTCACGTCCTCACCCGATTTAATCTCACGGTAGAATGTGAAGAGTTCTTCGCAAATAGCCGATTCGCCCTTCGCCTTCACGAGTTGTTGCCAACGGTTAATAGACTTGTAGTCGCCTGTCATTGCGAGAATGAACGACAGTGCCGAGTGTTCTCCTGTGAAGAACGCACCTTCGTCTTTGCGAATTGCTTCAGCGGCTTCCCAAGCCCGTTTCCGCGCTTCCTGAAGCCCACCCTTAACCAAAATCTCTTTTACCGTTCCGTTCTCGTTTCCGTTCTCGCCCTGTTTGGGTGCCGACTTTGGCTTTGGCGGCAACGGAACGGGAACGGAACGGTTTATATTAGTGGAGGAAGTAAGGGAGGGAGGAAGGGAGGAAGGAAGTAAGGAAGGAAGGGGGCGTGACAAGCGTTTTGTCACACCGTCTTGCGTGACAAGCGTTTTGTCACACTCTGTAGCGTGACATAACACTTCAGATGTAGTGTCACGCTTTGTCACGCCGTCTTGCGTGACATAACGCTTGTCACGCTCACTAGCGTGACAAAGCGTGACAGAACCTGACGCTTCGGGCGATAATTGCTCATTTTCACACGATTCCGTGTCATTTTGAACTTCGTCCTTTTCTTGTTCATCGCTCTTGCGTTCGCGCAATTTACGCTGACGGGCGGCAACTCGCTCCTTTTTTGCTTCAAGTCGCTCATCCATCCACTTGTTATCGTTGGCAATCATCTTGTACAACATCTCTTCAGATACACTCAATTCGACATCTTGACCGCAAAGTGCCCTCAGGACATTGCCAATCATCGCCGAATCTGTGCACGATTTACAGAAATTGTAAAGTGTTGAAGGATAAATCATAGGTATCTCCTTAAGTTATATTCGCCCCTAAACGGCGTTTCCACCGCTAGGGGCGTGAGTTCCTTTAGATCTCACTAACGGATGCAGGAAGGGCTCCTACTTCCGCCTCTGTGACCTTCTTTATCGCGTCTAAGAGGGTCTTGCCGCTTGCAGGCTTTGCCTCTTCCTTTACGGCTTCCGCCTTCGGGAACCAGTCTTCAGCCTTGCTCATACCGTCCTTAATGGAGTTGTAGATCTTCCCAAGGTTGGCGAGTTGGGCAGGCTTAATCGCGTCAAGGTGACACTGCACACGCGCCTCGACTTGCTCCTTAGTGATTCCAAATTCCCCGAACCGCTCCATCATAGACTTAAGCCGCTCAGGTGTCACTTCAAAGCGCGTAGCAAGCGTAGTCTCACACGCCGCCACGGCTTCATCCACGATGTCCCCAGGAATAACTCCAAGAATGCAAGCACGAAGACGCCGCGCCCCATTATTAGCTACAAGTTCGTAGATGTCACGCGGATCTGTCAGCACCTTGTCTCCAGCGCGCGTATGGCGGATGTGCCGCACCTGAAAGACCTTAACTTGCCGTGCGTTGGTCTCCATGTCCCACGCGAACGCTTCACAAGTGCTCTCACCGTTGCGTTGCTCAAGTTCACGAATGCCAAAAGACATATTGCCCCAGTTCTGCGCGAGCATTTCCGCGAGCCGAATACTCGGACCCGTCACATCCGTGCCCCCACGGCTATAGGTGTAGCAAGCACCCTCCGCGAGTTTCGGGCGCGTACAGGCGTTCAAGATACGGTCGCGAGCCGCAATCGTGTCCCTAGGGAACGCCTTCGCCATCTGAACGGATGCGAGAGCCTCGCTCATTTCGCGGCTCATCGCCACCGCTGTCGTGGCGTTAGATGGGTTTAGAGCAGGTGCAATAGCCCCTGTTCCTCCTGCATTTATCATTTCATTATTCATTTTATTTACTCCTCCTCGGATGTTTTACTGGAGACCACCGAGGATTGCTCCTTGAAAAATAGGTTAGTCCTCAATCTTTTTTGCAAGAAAACGCCGCGAACCAGGCGTGGTGGTGGTGTGCGCCGCGATTTGCTCATCGGTTGCCCCCAGCGCACGCGCGAGGGCTTCCCAATTCACCTTCGCCGTGTCCTTCGCACTTTTCCAAGTGCACCAAGGCTTGCCATTAGGCGCGGCAATAATCTCCGCATCCCCCATAAACGCCTCAATATCGCTTTGAATGCTGAAGGCGGTCTCCTTCGTCTGCTTCTCTTGCTCTTTCAATTCGGCTAACTTCAGAAGTTTGGCTTTGATTTCATCCGTCCCCTCAACCGTCTTGCCGGGGTTTGACCGCGCCCAAAGAAGTTTGCAGTCCGCTTCATTCGTGGGTTTGGGCATTTCGTCACGGACAATATGCTTTTCCCACCATTCCTGAAGATAGTTCTGCATATAGTCAATAACCTGCTGGTCACGCGCAACGCGATAGATCTCGAAGTGCTTGCGCCCAAGGAAGAGGCAGGCAACATCCGCCGCCGTGAGTTTCGGCTCAAGCCCCATATAGTGCTGGACTTGCGTCTGATAGTAGAGCGGCACTCCGTCCTCCCATTCACGGCTCGAAGTCTTGCATTCAAGCAAGAGATCTGTGCGTACTTCATCGTGATAACTCGCGACTTTCTCATCATCCTTGATAACAAGGCGGTCAAAGTTGCCGAGTAAGCACCCCTTGTGAATCATCTTGTTAAACCGCTGAACGCGCCGTCCTGTCTCTTGCGTATACCGCCGCGCCACGAAGTCCTCAAGTTCCGTGCCAATTCTCATAGCCTCGGACTCTTCCTTCGGTGTGCCGCGCCCTGTCTTATCTAGCCATATGGTGGCAGGTGTTGCCCAGGGCGAGATACCCATTATTGCGGCGGCTTCACTTCCGCCAATCCCTGTCTTGCGTTCAGCAAGCCAAGCGTTTCTTTCTTCTTGTGTCATTTTATGTTTCTCCTTGTTTGAGGTTTACTTTTAGTTTCAAATGGTGAGATCTACCTTGAATGCGCAGTCATCAGAATCCGCCGCGTGTATGCGTTTAACAATAGCCTTCATCTTACCGTCAATAACCGTGCGCACAAACACCGTGCGGCAGTAGCCACGATATGCGCGGCGCAGTAGGTCATAGCGGCGATTGTACTCATGCGGCATTCCGCGCACAGGCTCCATGCCACGGCAAAGGCTACTGACAATGTCGTTGACGCACTCAATCGTCACGACTTTGCCGTGCTCAAGTTTCCGCACCTTGTCAAAGTTGGCGCGGCTTGTCGTCAGCGTGATTGACTTATGACGACGACCAATATCGTTAATGCTACGATAGGTATTCATTTTGCTTGTTCTCCTTCTTCTTTGGGGTTTAGTTGAGTTTTAGTTTCAAACTTGTAGTCAGGCAATTGCTCAAAAACCTTCTCAATATCTGCCGTCCTAAAGCGCACCGTGGCATTCTGCTCGCCATTATCAAACTTCTTTGCGGCAACCTTCCCCTCCTTCACCCATTTGTAAAGGTAGTGCCGTGGTATATTAAAGTGCCGTTTAACCTCTGTGTAAGAGCACCATTCGCCTATGTGCTCACGGCTCTTAGACATATTATCGGGCTTCAAAATCAAGTCCTTGAACTCTTCCTCTAGTGTTGAGAGAAGCAATTTTAGCGTTTCAACCTTCATGCGCTTATTCTCCCATTATCAGTAAAGCGCGTGTCTCTCCACGCCGTCACCCCGTAAGGTAGTTCAGTGCGAGGTTCACCTAGCCGCGCCCGTTGGAGGTCGGGCGCGGCGGTGGTCGTTTCCAGTGAACAGCCGTTGCCCGAAGGCTTCAGCCGCTTGACCGTTCGCTTGGTCGCTGTTAGTGGGGTGTAGCCAGTATTACACCGCCCCCCACGAGCGGCACGGGTTAAACCTACGGCGCGTGCACTCGCTTCGGCTTCTCCGTTGGGTGATTTTCCTGTAGTGGAGCGACGGCTCACCCCGCCTGTTAAGTCCTTTATGTGCTTCTGAGTACTCATTCTCTTCTGCCAAACATTACAAAACTATGGGCTTCTCTCTCAGTACCCTCATCACATCCGAGCGAAGCCACCGCCTCATCCCGCCTATCACCATAGGCTGTGCCTTCATTAGGTCGATTTCCCCTTTCAGGAAACCGAGGCGGCAACGCTTCTGAAACGCCCACACCGAGAAGTGCAGAAGTTCCGCGACATCGCTATCGTTCATTATCTCGCTTTCTCTCTCTTGCTCTCTTTCTTTCATATCTTTTTACTCCTTTTCTCTTTTCTTGGGGTGCGCGGGTGTCACCCCGCGCCTTCCCTAGGCTAAAAATAAGCCCCTTGGTGCGCCGTTTAAAACACCTTGCCCGTGAGGGGTGGCACGGGAATGAATAGCTAATTACACCGATGATGTTGAATTGGGTGGTCAGGAAGCGCGGCACGCACTCCCGCTTCTTCGGCGGCAAGGTCGTATTCCGCACTCATCTGCGAGGGGGTAGCTAGGCAATACAGCCAAATGAATACCACCATAAACACGCAGAACAGAACGGCTTCTAAAAAGTTTTGCAAATTATCGCTCATTTCTTTACTCCTTTTAGTAAGTTCCTTGTCTCTGTAAGTCGCGCCAATCGAGGTCAATCGCCCGCTTCAGCCAGTCGCTGAAGGCGCGGTGTTGCGCGTCGAGAATGTCGTTCAACTTATTGCAATAGGTCGCGTCCAATACCGCACCCACGCGCTTAGGCATTGCTAAGCCCTTCGGCGCAGTCTCGCGCTCGCTCGTCAGTTCTTCTATCTCTTTGTGCATTTTCTTGTCTGTCATTTTCCGTTCTCCTTTGTTAGGTGAGTAGGTTGTCGAGTGTGCGCACACTTACTGACACTTGAAAACGGAATAGTCCCCGCTTGTCTTTACGAAGTGTGCGCACACTTTGCGCCCTAAAGATTTAGACCTAATGCCACTGATGAACTTTTCGGGCGTTGTTCCCGCGTCACGAGCGGCTTTTGCGAGTTCTTCGGTTTTGAGTTTTAGTGTCTTCATTGTGTTTCTCCTTTAAAATTAGCCGTTAACTTCACTTTGCTTCACGATTTCGGTTGTCACCTTCAGTTGAGAGGCGTATTTCTTCGTGACTTTGCCGTCTGCGTCAATAATCCCTGCGCCGCGCGCGGTTGTTTCAATGCCGTGCCAAATGAGGTCTGTCATAGTCATATTGAGTTTTTCCGCCGTAAGAATAGCAATCGCCTTGCGGAAGGGTTCTACATAGATACCCATCCTCACATTACCTTTTTTATGCTTTCCTGCTCTTGTAGCCATTTGATACTCCTTTTTTACCCACTGCGGGCTTTCTGGTGAATATTATACCAAAAATGTGCGCACACTGCAAGGGGGTATTTGCATTTTTTTTCATTTTGTCACATTTGGCTATTTTCGCCGCG
>CAVLAC010000008.1:0-31454 GCA_963661055.1 bacterium
CATCTCTGGTTTCTGCCATTTTTGTTCAGAGTGTCCATTATTATAGCAAACTGCGCCATTCCCCTAGCCCAAAGATTCCGCGTGCAATCTGCGCCGAAAAGGTGTATAATAGTCCGCCAATTGGTAGGGCGGGCAGTCCCTTGCCCGCCGTAATCAAGAAAAGAGTTTATATGCAAAGTGATAAGCGAATCTGCCGCGGAGAGCTTGCGCTTCTTCTTGCGGTCATTACGAATAGTTTTGGCGTGGTGCTGATGCTTTACTCGGGGTCGGGCATCTCGGCCATCTCGAGTGTTCCGTTCGCGTTCTCGGAAGTTCTGCCGCGCCTCTCGCTTGGAACTTGGACCTACCTCTTTCAGGGGCTCCTCGTCGCGAGCCTGATGATTATGCGGCGGCGGTTTGTGATTCCTTATCTTGGGAGCTTCATTGTTGGGTTTATCTTTGGCGAGCTACTTGATGTGCATGAGCTTTGGATTGACGCTTTGCCGACGGGAATCGCGTGGCGCATCCTTTATTTTGCCGTTAGCTATGTGCTCATCACTTTCGGCATCGTACTTTCGAATCGTTGCCATTTGCCGATTATCCCGACGGACCTCTTCCCGCGCGAAGTCTCGCAAATTGCCCGCGTGGGGTATCCGAAGGTGAAGGTAACTTTTGATGTGACCTGCCTCGCGCTGACGGGGGTTCTGACCTTGGCGTTCTTGGGGCACCTCGACGGACTCGGCATTGGCACAATCCTCGCGGCATTTACGATGGGCAAGGCGGTCGGGCTTATGGGCACGCAAATCGACCGCAAGTACGAATTCGTGTCGTTCCTCTCGCACTAACGGCGGGCAAGGGAGTGCCGCGAAGGGGTATTAGAACTGTTGCCAGGTGTTGTGCGCGGCGTTGGAGTCGAGGACGGCTTCCACAAATCGCATAGACCTCACGCCTTCGGTGGCGGACGGGAAATCGCCCGCTTGCCGCGTGCGAACCGCCGCGCAGAATCCGTCGTAGATGGTGGCAAACGCCTCGATGAAGCCCTCGGGGTGTCCAGCGGGAATGCGCGCGGCGTTTTCACTTGCGGGTGAGAGCGCTTCCATATAGGGGGCTTTGCGCTTATAGATGCGCTCCGCCTCAAACGGATACTTCACGCTCAAGACATTCGGGTCTTCCTGATTCCAGTAGAGGCTCGCTTTGTCTCCGTAGACCCTGAGGCGCACACCATTCTCTTCGCCTGTTGCGATTTTGGAGATGACGACACTCGCTTTTGCTCCGCCCTTGAAGCGCATGAGGACTGAGGCATCATCATCGAGTGTATTGCCTGGCGCGTAGCTGGAGAGGTCGGCGAGCAGGCTCTCGGTTTCGAGTCCAGTCACATACTCAATAAGGTTAAAGGCGTGCACGCCGATGTCGGCGACGACACAGCTCGGACCTGAGACGCGGGGATCCATCTTCCAGATGTTGTGTCCCGTGAGCGGCTTTGTGAAGTCAATCTTACGGAAGCTCCCTTGGATGTATTCAAGGACAATCTTATTGATGGTGCCGAGGTCTCCGCGGCGGACGATGTCCCGCGCGGCTTTTACCATACTGTAGCCCGTGTAGGTGAAGGGAATGCCGAGGATGCGTTTATGTGCGGCGGCGGTTTCGGCGAGGTCGCGCGCTTCCTCGAGGGTCAGGGCGAGCGGCTTTTCGCACATCACATCCATCCCCGCCTCGAGCGCGGCTTTGGCGATGGCGTAGTGGCTGTCGTTCGGCGTGCAGATGGTGAGGAAGTCGATTTTGCCGCGCTCGGCGGCGATGAGTTCTTGCCAGTTTGCGTAGGTGCGTTCGGGGGCAATGCCGAAGGCGGCGGCGGTCTCGGCGTTGATGTCACTCTTGCGCGAGAAACAGCCCGCGACGAGGTCCGCGAGGTTATCCATGCGCACCGCCATACGGTGGATGGGGCCAATAAACGAGTTGGCGGCACCGCCAACCATTGCATACTTTAGAGTCGTTTTCATTCTTCTATTATATCAAATTTTTGCGTCCGCAAAAAGAGGTAGTTGCATTTTCTGCGCAGATTAGGTATAATATTGGGACATTTCAACCTATAAGAAAGAAGAAGAGGTCATAAAATGGGTACAGGTCGTACACTCCGCAAGGAATCACATGTCCGTCCGTGCAAGACGCCCGCCGCCAAGGCGCGCAAGTGCTCGGCGCAGCGTCGTCGTCTCGTCAAGTTCGGAATGAAAGAAGAAGACGTTAAGCTTATGGGCGACGAAGACGTTCGCGTTTTGGTGCAGCGTCCGACGGTCGTCAAGAAGCTTGTGGCGAAAGCCGCGGCGAAGTAAGCCGATGAACAAACTGTTCTGCTCTGTCGACGAACGGTTTGAAAATCCCCTCTTCGAAGTCTTCGACGGAGGGGATTTCGTTTTGTCCTCCTATCGGGACATCGAGGAGAAGAAGCCGCAGATTCAAATCTACTATCCCGACAAGGCGCAAACAGAAGGGGCCCGCGCGGCACTTCGCGCGGCACTTGAGCTTGTGGGCGCGGCGGATTGCGAGATTAAGTATGCGGAAATCCCAGATGAGGACTGGAAGCTCTCGTACCGCCGCCACTTCACGACGGAACGCATAGGCCGCCATCTCGTGGTGCACCCTCCGTGGGAGCCCCTGCCGACGGAAGGCGTGGTCGTCACGCTTGACCCAGGGCTCGCTTTTGGGACGGGCAAGCACGAAACGACGCGGGCGTGCCTGGAGTATATTGACGAGGCCGCAGGAGAAGTGCCGCGCTCGTTCCTTGATATGGGCGCGGGTTCGGGGATTCTTTCCATCGCGGCGGCGAAACTCGGCTACAAACCTGTGGCGGGGTTTGATATTGATGAGGAAGCCGTGGAAGCGGCACGCGAAAATGCCGCGCTCAATCAAGTGGCTGTCGACTACCAAGTCTTTGCGTTGGGCGGCGGCAGGGTGACGCTCGAGGAGTCCGTTGAAGCGGCGAAGGGGCTTTATCCCGACCTTGCGCTGCAACATACACCCGCGCCTCCCCTTAAGAAGCCTTTTGAGCCAGCGGACTTCGTGGTTGCGAATATACTAGGGCCGTTACTCATTGCTTTTGCGGACGAGATTGTGGGTTATGTGAAAGGGACGCTCGTCATCTCGGGCATTTTGAATGAACTTTATCCCGAGGTTCTGCAAGCTTTTGCCGCGCGCGGCTTTACGGAGGTCTCGCGCAAGACTTACGGCGAATGGACGACGGGGCTACTTCAGAAGGAGGCGAAGTAATGGACGCGGTTAGCTTGGGAGTGCTTTGCGGTTTTGTTGGTTTTGTCGTGGGCGCACTCGTCGCGCTTTGCGCGGGGATGGTGTGGGTCGATAAGCTGCGCCATAAATGTGCCGAGACGCAAGTCCAATTGCAGTATGAACGCGAAGCCCGCGCGGCGGAGCGTGCCCAAGCCGTGAGCCTGCAGGCGGAAAAGGAGCGCACCCTCAAGGCGACGCTCACGGGACTTCTCTCCCAAGTCTCGGAAGTCACAAATGCCGCGCTTAAGTCGCGTGAGGAAGAGCTCACGAAGAAGAACAACCAACTTCTTGAGCCACTCACGAAACACATTGCCGAGTTGCAAAGGGAGTCCGTTGAGAGCAAGACGAAGATTGCGACGAAGCTCGATAGCTTTTTCAGCAACTTGCAAGAGACGGCGACGCAATTTGGTGTGGAAGCGCGTGCCTTTCGGGACGCGATACGCGGCGGTAATAAACAGCAGGGCAATTGGGGCGAGAATATCCTGAAGTCACTCCTTGAGTCGTTTGGACTCCAAGAAGGCAAGCACTACCTTCTTCAGACAGGCGTGCAAGGCGTGATTCCTGACGCGTTCATTATTGACCACGTGGGCGAGCGGGTTCTTATTGTCGACTCCAAGATGAGCTGGACAAATTATGCCGCCGCCTATGAGATGGAAGAGGGTCCCGCCCGCACGGAGGAACTGAAGAAGCACGCCCAGAGCATTAAAAAGCACATTAAGGAGCTCGCGGAGAAGGACTATCCGTCGCGCCCAGCCCTTGCGGAATTCCCGAACTATAAGTATGTGCCGCTGACAGCGATGTTTGTTCCGTGTGAAGCGGCGCTAGAGGCGGCGTTGCAGGAAGATTCGTCGCTCGTGGAATTCGCGTTTAAGAATCAAGTTGCCCTTGTGACGCCTCTTACGCTCCTCGGCTTCCTTCTGCTCATTAGCCGCGCCTGGTCGCAGTTCCAAATTGAGCGCAATACTGAGGGGATTATCCGTGAGGCGAATTTGCTAGTGAGCCGCGTGGATAGTCTCTTTGAGGACTTAGAGGATGCTGAGAGCCAAATGGCTAAGAGTCAGGCGACGCTTTCGCACGCCCTCCAGCTCGCGAATAAGGAAGGTTCGGGGCAGAGCGTGAAAGGTCCGATTAAGCGAATCATTGAGCTTGGGGCGCGTGCGGAAAAGAAGCTTAAGTCGAAGGCGCTCACGGCAACGGAAGCGGAAATTGAGGGCTGAAAAGTTTGGCTAGCCTAAACACGCCGAAATATGGTATAATATTGATCTAGAAAAGCGAGAGAACTATGGCGAAAGAAACGACAAAAGAAACGACGACAGCGGGCGCGACGAAAAAGCCCACGAATACGGCTCTTGAGGCTGTACTGAGCCAAATTCGTAAAGAATTTGGTGAAATGTCCATTATCCGCCTCGGCGACCACAAGACCGAGACAATCCCCGTCATTTCGACGGGAGCCCTTTCGCTAGATATGGCGCTTGGTGTCGGCGGTTTGCCGCGCGGACGCATTGTGGAGTGCTATGGACAGGAGTCCTCGGGCAAGACGACGCTCGCCTTGCATGTCGTCGCCAATGCTCAGAAGGCGGGTGGTATTGCCGCGTTTATTGACGCGGAGCACGCGCTCGACCCCATCTATGCGAAGAAGATTGGCGTTGATTTGGATAGCCTCATCGTCGCCCAGCCCAATTCGGGCGAGGAAGCCTTGACGATTTGTGAACAGCTCGTGAAGTCGGGTTCGTGCGATGTTATTGTCGTCGATTCCGTCGCCGCGCTCACTCCGCAGGCGGAAATTGATGGCAATATGGGCGATAGTCATATGGGTCTTCAGGCGCGGCTTATGTCTCAGGCGATGCGCAAGCTCACGAGCTTCGTCTCGACCACGAAGACGCTCTGCATTTTCACGAATCAGGTGCGCGAGAAGATTGGCGTGATGTTCGGCAATCCCGAAACCACGCCTGGCGGCAAGGCGCTTAAGTTCTACGCCACTTGCCGTTTGCAGGTGCAGCGCATTGGCGCGATTAAGTCGGCGAGCGGACAGGTCGTCGGCAACCGTACGCGCGTCAAGGTCGTCAAGAATAAGGTGGCGGCACCATTTACAGAAGCAGAATTTGATATTTTGTACTCTTGCGGCATTTCGTGGGAAGGGTCCGTCTTGGACGCGGCACTTTCGCGCGGCATCGTCGAGAAGCGCGGCAGTTGGCTGTCGTTTGGCGATGAACAGCTGGGGCAAGGGCAATTGGCGACAATCGATTTTCTTAAGAACAACCCCGAGGTTGTGGCGAAGATTGTTGAGCTCGTCAAGATTCGCCCGATTAACCCCGCGCTTGCCAAAAAGAAGTAAGCGACTTTAAATACGGAGAGGTGGCGGAGTGGTCGATCGCGGCGGTCTTGAAAACCGTTGAGGATGCAAGTCCTCCGGGGGTTCGAATCCCTCCCTCTCCGCCAATGAGCGGGGCAACTCGGCTCGATAAGGAGGTCCTAATGAGGCGGTTATTTATAGGATTTCTAACACTATTCGCCACGGCGACATTCGTTCGCGCGGCAGATTCCGCTACTTACCGTGACTACCAGGGGCGCAAGCAGGGTTCCGTCACGACGGACGCTAAAGGCAACGCCACCTATCGAGATGCCTACGGACGCAAAACGGGCTCCTCTTCGGAGAATGCGGCGGGTGTAACCACTTATCGCGACGCGTACGGACGCAAACAAGGGACGGCGGCGACAGATAAGCGCGGCAATACGACTTATCGCGATTCGCTCGGACGCAAAACGGGGTCGGCGAGCGTGGACAAATCGGGCAAGACCACCTACCGCGACGCGCAAGGGCGTTTGCAGGCGACGGCAACGACCGATTCCTCAGGGCGCACCACCTACCGTGATTCACACGGACGCCTCCTCGGCACTAAGAAGTGACGCGGGCGATTACTCCTTTGGTTTGAGCTCTAGCCACACGCGCAGGAGCTCGCTAATGCTCCAAGCTTGAGCCGTAGAACCCTTTTGGGCGTGAGGCGCGTCACCGTCCGCAATCTCGCTCATATGGCAAACGCACCCCTCATCATTCAAGTTTGCTACAGCGGAAGCCAAAATCTGCAGGGCTTCGTCCTTTGTCGCGAGCCCCACCGCAACGAGTGCCTCGGCATAGAGCGGGAAGGGCCACGCCCAGACCGTCCCATTGTGGTAGGCGGGCTTGCGCTGGGTGTCTTCGTCGCCCGCGTAACAGCCCTTATAGAGGGGCGACTCCGCATTTAGCGTGCGGATGCCACCCGGCACGAGGAGTTGCTCGCATTGACGGACGATTGAGACATCGTAGACGACCCCGAGCGTTACTAGGAAGAGTGCGTTGGGGCGAATGGTGTCCTCGGGTACGGCCTGCGCGGCGGGCTCTCCATTAGGCGCGGCGAGGCAATCCCACGCGCCACCGTCTGGACGCAAGAAGTACTTCTTAATCGACGCGCGCACTTTTTTGGCGAGCTTTTTCTCGTTAAGGAAGTCGAGTGCCGCGACCCAGAGTGCCTGAATTTCTACGGGATAGCCGACGCGCGGCGTGCAGGCGGGGTAGTTGGTGTCCATCCATGTGAAGTGGGGCGGACTCCAGATTAGTCCGCTTTCGGGGTCCATATGGATTCCGTTCGGCGTGCCCGTCTTGTAGGCGGCGACAATATTCCGACAGGTGTCGATTAGCGGCGCAATATCCGACATTTTGATGCCCTTGCGCTTAATGATGGACAATTCCTTTACGCAGAGGATGAAGAAGAGCTGGGCATCGCTCGTATCGCGATTACCCGCCGTCTTGCCGTAGATGATGTTGGGGAGGGTTCCATTCTCCTCAAATGCCGCGAAGGCCTTCAGAATGGTGAGCGACTCTTTTGCCATACCAGCGGCAATCATTCCGCGCATAAAGATAAAGGTGTCGCGTCCCCAGTCTAAGAACCACGGATATCCCGCGATTACAGTTTTGAGGTCATCCCGCTTAACAATGAAGAGGTTCATTGCGCGGCGCAAGTCTTCTTCAAGTGGGATGTTCCCCATACGCCCAAAGAGTTCGTCGCTCCAAACGAGACGCTGAGTCGGTTTGCGCGTGGGTCCAATGCCTGTTACTTCGCCCTCAATAATTGCATCGCCAGTTGTACCAAGGTCTACCGAAATCCAGCCGGGGCTAAATAAGTCACCTGCGGGTTCTTGTCCGCGTGCCGCTTCCTCCGAATGCGGCACATTATAGGTCCATTGCGGCTCGTGGTGATATTCGCCACCTTTGACACGAAGTTCGAAGGTGCCTTCATACGGATGGAACTTTACGCCGTTTTTAGTGGGCGTGCACGCGGTGGGGAAGAGCTTTTCGGGTCCCGCATAGGCTTTGGTTGTCGCGTGGAAACTGCGCCATTCCAAATCGGGACGGAACACGAGACGAATCGGGACTTTCTCACCTTCGCCTTCAAAGAGGGTGTTGCGATGTATCCTTATTTGTACGGCATTTACGCCCTGCGCGAGTGCAACATCAAAGGAGATGTTGGCGAATTTGCCCATTCCATACGGAACTCTGAAGTCCCAAAATGCTTCGCGTCCTTCGGGTTCTACCCCACAAAAAGAAATGCAGTGCGCATTTAGTTCGCGTACATAGCCCTCGTGTTGTACCCAGCAGCGCATCCGTGTCCAGACATTGATTCGGTCGGAAGGGCAATTGGGGTCAGGATTTGCCGCGAGGATGGCATCATATTGGCTCGCGATAGAGCCCCACCCCAGTCGCATTTGCGCCGCCGCGCCCGCTCCGTTGGAAAGGACAGCCCGCATGAGAGGCTTTTTTTGAATTTCTTCAGAGTCTACCGACAGTTTGACCTTTGCCTTCTCTGCGGGCGGAGGAATTACAATCTTTGAAGTCGTATGTTTTGTGCCACTCGGCTCATAAACGCTCAGATTAAGGGCAAGTATTCGACAATTGGTGCCCTTTTCTTTATGGTTTTCATCTTCATATTGAGGGACGGTGATAATTGCCGTGTGGGTAGATGTGCCTGCTTGGGGCGCAGATCTAAAGACATGCAGTATTTTCGCCGTCTCAGGGTCTGAGAGGGTACCCCTGAAGGCGGAGCCTGCCGCGATTTCGAGGGTCTTGCCGCCGAGGGCAACGACATCGCGCCGCGTATCGCGTGGGAATTGCCAGTGCGTGAAGGCTTCGGGCGCGGCACTTTCGTTTGGGGTGGGCGCGAGCGGAACTTCTACTTCGTCCTTATCTTTCAAGAAAAGAACCTCCCCTGCCGCGAGGACAATTGGCTTTGTCGCGTCAAAGACACGCCCCGTGAGCAGGTCTTCGGCGTGGGAAGGCGCGAATGTGCCGCGCTCCCAATCAATTTCCACGCCATTGGTGCAGTCCAAGTTGGCGAGGACGAGGCGCGAAGTGCCGCGCTGGACGGCGAGAGTATTGCCATTGCCGCGCGTGATGAGCTTGAGGGGACAGTGCCCCGTGAAGGTGGGGTCGGAGGAGAGCAGGGCATTGAGCTTCGCGATGAGCGCGATCATATTATCTGCCGCGCCCCAATTGAGGTCGTTCTTGTCGTGCACATCGATTTTCTCGGTGCAGTACCACTCGACACCATTCACAATCCCCCACGCCCCCTGTGCACTCAAAAGTGCCGCGAGTTGGACGCGAAGTCGTGCGTAGAGTGTGCCACCTTTGGCGAGGCGGTCGTTGTCGTGAGTCTCGGCGAAATGGACGAGTGTCCCAAACTTTTCGCTCCGTTCGAGGGCACTCGGTAAGTACGCCTCGAATTGGTCGCGCGTGTAGGTTTGGAAGATTTCCGAGTACGCCCAGTTGAGCCCGCTTTCTGTGAGAAGCTTATCGGTGACGGCGAGGTCTCCACCGAGCCCCTCCAGCATAAAGACGGTATCGGGGAACTCTTCACGGACACGTGCGACGATGTAGGACCAGGTTTGCGCGGGAATCATATACCCCGCGTCACAACGAAAGCCGTCCACGCCTTGGTGGCACCAAAAGAGGAAGACTTCCGCCATATACGCGCGCAGTTTGGGGTTCTTATCATAATTGAGGGCGACGAGATCTGCCCAAGTTACGCCCCACGCGCCAGGTGAGGTGAAGGAGCCGTCCGTATTGTGCTTGAACCAGTCGGGATGGTGGGTCTGTAAAGTCGAAGCCCAGCCCGTGTGATTCGCGGGTAGGTCCACGAAGAAGAGTCCGTCTTTGGCGTGCACCGCGTCAATGAGCTCACGGAACTGGTCGAGCGGGGTCGCGTGGGTATCGAACTCCGCCATCGCGGGGTCGACGGACATGAAGTCCAGCGCGGCAAACGGACACCCCATCTTGCCCATCACCGCATAGGTCGTGGGCACTGGGAAGGGCGGCAGAGTCTGGACGCACCGAAAGCCGAGGGTGTCCATTATGTGGGGGAGGCGGCGAATTACTTCGCGAAATGAGCCAAACTGCCGCGGGAAGATGGTGTAGATGGAGTTGCGGGAGCGCGTCGTTTCGCTCTCTACCTTAATGTGGCAATTCTCGCCCTCGGGCCAGAGGGGCGTTGAGCTTCCTTCAGGGAAGAAGCACGCCTTGCCGCTGAAGATGCCTATTTCATTGAGGGGGATTTGTGCCGCGTAGAGTCCAGGACGGACCTCCGTGAGCGGGATGTCGTGCCAAGCCCGTGCCATAGGCGTAATGCCGCGATCCGTCTCGTCAATGATTTCTTGACGGCGGCATCTTGCGTGCCCCAGGTTGGTGCGAAATGCCGCGCGTCCTTTACGGACGGGTTCGACGCGTAAGGTTACTTCTAGTACATCGCCGCGCCACTTTAGCAGGAAGTCACGCGGACTTGGGAATTGCGATAGCTTCATAGTTCAGCTTATAGTATACCACGAAATTAGGTGTTTTGGCAACCCCTAATTTGCAATTTCTGTTTTTTATTATCTCACGCCGAGCTAACCGTGTAGAGTTGTAGAATTGTAGAGATTTAGTCGAAGTCGATAGTCGAAGTTGAACAGTGGTGGGCGGCAAGCCGCCCATTATCTTTAGCTCACGGCGGGCAAGGGACTGCCCGCCCTACCACTTTGCGCTCGTGGGCTTGGTAGGGGGCGCAGTCCCTTGCGCCCCGTCACCGCTTCGCGCCAAGACCTTCTCGCCTTATCTTGACGCGCGTCCTCTTCCTCTCTGCGGTCTCTCGAGTGAGACTTAACGGACGCGACGGCGCGCGTCCAAGCCAAACTACAATTAGTGGCAATCCGTGGGTAAAAATCGCCGCGTGCAATTTCTGATTGACTTATCGGACAGAATAATGGTATACTATAAGCACGATTTGGACATAAGAGGGTGGCGAAAGCCGTCCCTCTGTCGGGGTGAAGCGAGGAAACTCGTGGAACCTAAAAACCTTTACTGAAGGCGCTCGAAAGAGCGGTAGATGAAGGGAGTCGTGGAATCCTAACAAGGTACCGCGACATAAGTACGCACTCTTGCGTATTTGGCTTCAATGGAAAACGACCAAATCTTCTACGAAAGCCGAATATGTAAGATGCGCAGTGTGGTTCATTCCACAGGCGTGTCTTCTATTCTCTGTTTTCGTAAAGGTGCTTGGTCGTGCCTCCATTGGAACATTGGATTTGAAGGCACGCCGCTCTTTTTCTGCGTTGGTGGCTGTGTCATTAGCAATTATATTGAAGCGTGGAGTCTAAAGGAGAAAAAGAGATGAAGAAGTTGGTTTTGGCTGCGAGTGTCGCGGCAGTCTTAACAGGGTGTGTCGCCGTGCGTCAGAATGACGGGGGCGAGTCAAATGTGCGCCCATATATCGTGAAGGACAAGGTGCACGAGAAGTATGAAGTCGGCAAAGAGAAGGTAAAAGCGACTGATTCGATAAATTGTCTGCTATTCTTTATCCGTTGGGGCTCTAAGGCAAAGCATATTGCGGATATGACGGACTCGAATGGCGGAATCCTGATTAGGCGTGCCAAGAATGGTGCTTACGCGATTGCATGTGATGAGGCAAATTGCGACGCGCTCGTTGGGACGAAATACAAGATTACGGCGCGGAACTATTTCTTCATCTTCCAGCGCGTAACGGCAGAACTCACAGGCTATCCTGCAACTCTAACGGGTGTCGAAGTTATGCCCGCAGACGAAGGCACACCAATCGAGCAGAATATCAATGGTTCAATTCGTATTACTGCTCCGTCAGTACTCAAAGTCTTGAAGTAAGAGCTTCTCCTTCCACAACTTCGCGCCACTTGAATGGGTCAGCGAACAAAATAAGGAATAAGAGAATGAAAAAGAGGTGTTTTGAAATTGCTTGTGCACTTAGCCTTGCTTTGCTTGCAACATCACTTGTTGCTGCGGCGAAGAAGACATATTACTGCAAATATTGTGGACGAGGCTATCAGACAATAAACGCATTGACAGCGACGGACTGCTATCGCCATCCAGCAGGGAAGCATAAGCATGAACTCTATCAAGGTGCCGAGAAAGCGATGTATGAATGCCAGTATTGCGGCTCAAAGGCGGAGAGCATTCAAGCATTAACTGCCCCTAAATGCCGCCGTCATCCATCGGGCGCATTTAAGGGACATCATGTTCCCGCGTTATAATAGAGAGGATTGAACGATATGAGAAGAATTGTGGCGCTATGTGTTAGTGTTTTCTGCCTTGGGCTTAGCGCAGAAACTAACAATGTTAAATCTCTTTTTAGAGACGCTTCAAAGGCAACATCAACCACGAACCTTGATCGTGGAATTGACACCTTGCTTTTCCTGAACCATATCAATTATGTTGTTGCGACTTTAGCTTCGTATCAAAACGCACTTGTCTTGGAGCAAGAGTACAAGACGATTAACCCCAATAATATAGATATGAATCGAATTCCAAACGAAGATATTCGGGATCATATTGGAATGTTGCTTGATGCAATATATGCGATGCGAAACACCGAGAAGACCTTTGAACGCGAGAAGAGTAAGTTGGAACGAGACCGAACTAATAAGAAACGTGATATTTGGATGAACTTTGCGAAGAATGCGTTACTTTCGGGATCGGAAGGTGCCACACAAGGCACAAATCCAGCATCGATGGTTATTGGTGCTGGGAAGGCTGTTTTGGGAGAAGCCATTTCTGCGTATGCAGAATTTGAGAAGGCGAAACGCGAAATTCAAGATAAAGGGCAAAACGCCGCCTTTGCGTATGCAGACCAGAAAGAAGATGCAATGCATCAAACATATAAAAAGCTTTTAAGTTTGCAGTATAAATTTGGAGCCGCCAAAGATGTCAAAGAGAGAACTGAATCTTCTTCAGAAACGGACGATGGATTTACAATCCCCGATAAGTTTAGACTTTCTGGAGAAAATGCAAAGAATTTAGTAAATGCCCTCAAGAACGACGACCTTGACAATGTATATAAGGAGCTGAAGAATTACAAGAGGCATGTGGCATATACCTTCTTCCCTACATTCTGGTATTACTATGCTGTGATTGCTTACAAGACGGACCATCTGGAAGATGCGCTTGTAGCATGTCAACATTTTAATGAGATTAATCGAGGATTATTCCGTTCAGACCCGATGGCGGCAACTGTTGCGATGACAGAAATCTGTATTTCCGTCGAGCAAAAAAGGGTAGAAATGCCGAGAGTTCGAGCACTACTTGAAGTCATTATGAAAAATGATCGTGAGTGCAACAACTCTGATTGGGAATATTTCTGCGCTTTAATTTACAGTCAGGTTTTAAACGACCAGTCAATGGCTTGTGAGATACTCGCTGCTATGATTGCGCGATTGGAGCGGCAGAATAAGAATAAACTCGTACAATATTCTGACTTGTTTAAGAAGGAAGAAGAGAAGATTGTTAAAGAAAAAAATGAAGACAAGCGCCAAGGATTTCGGGAAAACTTCTTTACGGATAATCCTGTTCCTGAAGACTCGGATCTTGTTCGTGCACGAATGCTTTATCGTGACATCTTGGCACGGAACAAAGATCCGTTGACGATGGAGTATTTGCGCGGAGTTTGTTTTAAAAACACGACCGCCAGCATTGAAAAACTTTATTATGTAGGCTCAATGAAATCAGACACATTGTGGAATGTCGCGAAGAAAGACATTGAACGATTGAGCTTGCGCTATGAGCGATATGATAAGAAGGCGGGAGAATTTGTCTTTGAGATTCCTTTGACGTGGTTTATTCTAGGCGATATGACAATTGCCCTGGATTTGTATCAAGGAACAAATAAAGTTGATACGATAGAAGAAGCCTTCAAGAAAAGAAGCGTCATTAAAGGTATAAAAGAATATGATATTGTTTCAATCAGAATTCCTTGCTCTCCGTATAAGTTGAATGGGAAGGATTCTTTTGCGATAAGGTTGCCCCATAAGTCCTGGCCTGTTCAGATATTGTATATGCCTGATATTTGCTATGATATTGATCAAAATCTGTCAAATAACCGAGATGTTAGATTTGTGCCGAGTAGCGTTGAGTTTTCGGGTGAAATTCGTCATCTTGCGACATCGGATGTCGACAAAGTCAAGGATGCTATCTTGAAATGGCCACTTGAACAGGATTGGAAACGTTATTTCTTCTTGCAGAAGGATAAGATTCAGGTGGGGAAGGATGGCATCGAGGAGATTGATATAAAAGATAAGTCCTACACGGTGTACTATGAGAATCCAGTCAAGCAACATCGAACGCTCCAATTAAAGATTCTCTCGTTTAATCAATATGGAGCAAAGTTCTGTACTTTGCCGTTTGAAGTCGAGCTTGCCCCTAACTCAAAAGGGGAAGCTATATTGTGTTATCCTGATGAATTGAAGAATTGTGACCAGCCTGCTTATTGTGCTTTGGAGGTAAAGAATTATCAAACAGTGGCAAACAAGTTTGCTGACAAATGGAATGCATGGTGGTCAGATGAAGGTGAAAAAGAAGGTAAAGAGTTAGAGGCAAGTGAACCCAAACAAAGCAATCAAGGGGAGAGTAACTGATTATGTGCGGATGTTTCTGGCAAATCTTGCGAGAGATTGAAGAGATAGTTGAAGATACCAGGAGAAAGCCTCGGTATAGAAACTGCCAATTCTTCTTTCGTGGCGAGTATAAGCGTTACCCTGATGGTGGCGATGTGCCTTTGCCCGCGAGCGAATGTATTCCGAGTCTCTTCAGGAAAGAGTGTTTTTATAAGAATGAACGCAAGATCTTTTATGAAACGATACGCCGTTATCCGAATGTCTTTACGCCTAATATGACGACATTCGATATGTTGGCAACAATGCAACATTATCAGGCATTAACGCGCTTGTTGGACATAACGAGTGATGTCCGTCTTGCAACAGCAATGGCAACTACTCCGTTTGACGATGTGGAATCGGAGTACAATGAACATACGGCATTTGTCTATGTTTATGCCGTTAGGGAGGATTGCATTAAGTATACAAGCTCGGATACAGTTGCTGTTCTTTCTAATTTGGCTCGCCTCGATGATGAGAAGGTTAATTTGGATAATCTTGGTTATTTGAGCTACGAGGTTTCCCGCGAAAGGCCAGGTTTTGATTGGAAAGAATGTGAGAGTGATATTATAAAAGACCTGCAAAGAATCTGGTGTGTGTTGCCAATTCAATCCAATGCGCGAGTTCAGGTTCAGTCGGGCGCATTTTTGCTCTTTGGTTGCGGGAATAGAAAAGAGATTTTGAGGCCAAGTTTTAGAGAATGTGACTTTGAGGAGAAATCTTCATCAGAGGGCATTGCGAGAGTCGGTTATGTTGCGATTGAGGGAGAGCACAAGAAGGCGATTGCGAAGGAGTTGGGCGATTATCTGGCAATGGCGCGGCATCACTATTATCCCGAATTGCCGATATTTACGCGGTCTTTCCAAAAAGAACTTGAAAACAAATCAAGGAAGAACTAAGATGTATTCCGTTAGTTGTTATATCAATAAAGTGACAATAAATGAAAATGGTATTGCGTCCATTACGATTAAACCGACGGGGCGTAGTCGCGTAGAAGGCGAAGATATGCGTTGTCTTGGGTTCTGCAAGAATAAGATTGCTTGGCTCAAGCTTGATGTTCGCATTCCAAAAGAAATAAGGGATGTCATTTTGATGGCAAGAATCTATGGGAAAGAAGTAGAATTAGTGGGGAAAATATTGAAAGGGCAGCTAATAGTTAAGGTCATTACGATGTAGGATGCGTTTTGAAGAATATATAAAGAAAATTAAGAAACTAAGATGAAAACAAAGATAATGGTAGCCATTGGTGTGTGTGTTATGGGCGCGGCGCTTTTGCGAGATATGATGCATACGAGTGCGGAGGCGTTCGAAGCGGTGATGAAATTAGATTTGCCAGACTTGGCAGCCTTTAACGATGCCGATATCGTGTCCGAGTTTGAGGGAATTACAGAACGGCTTTTGGCGGAGAATCCGAAATGAAAGAGAAAGAGGAAACGAATGGCGTGAGTTGCCTAACCATTCTTCTCGTCCCCATCGTCATTGTGGTTCTCTTTTTGTCGCGGGGATGGTGGAGCAATCTCTTCAAGAGCGACTACGACCGTGCGGTGGAGACGGAACGCGAGGCGTATGAAATGCTACGAAAAGCGGTGGGTGAAGGCTCGTACCGCGCCGAACAGGACATGAAGGAACGCGATCGATTCTGGAAGGTTTACAATGAAGCACATTAATATGGTTGTAATTGCTGCCGAGTGCATTTGTCTGCTTGCAGGTGGATGTAATTTCGGAGGGAAGGAGCTGCAGGAGGCACGGCGAATCGCCTCGGAAGCCCGTGCGCAGTATACTGAAGCTTCGCAAAAGGGGGATGCTTCGGCGACCTTGCGCCTCGCATATGAATACCAAAGCGATTCTCCGCTGTTGATTTCGGATGTGGATAGGTCAATGATAAGATTCGGAAAATTGTTGGAGAAGGCTGGACGGCAGGATCCCGAACTGACGCGCCGCTTCCTTGGTGCCCTCTACAATCCCCGCTATTTGTCGGCGGGAGACCTGCTGAAGGAAACGCGTACGCAGGATTGGGTGCGCAATCGAAGTATGGTGCGCGTTTGCGGGCACAGACTGCCGACGCGAGAGCACAAGGCGAAGACGGGAGCTGTCACGAAAACAGTCCAGATAATCTTTCACGGAGAAAGTCAGAAAGATTATTTCGATGGCTGGGAGATCCCACTTGTCGTGACAAGTGGTGTTTATCGTGCACAGATTAATTGTCGATTTATTCGAGATTATTCTAATACAATCATTGGAAACGAACTTGACGCAGCACGTGCGAACTTTGAGTCTTATGATGAGGTTATGATCATCGGTGAGTTCTGCCGTGATGAATCAGGGACTTATATTCGAGATCCGATAATAGTAAATGAGGTTTTTAAATAAGGGAACTTCTAATGAATTGCATTAAGAGAAGAAGAATCCCTCCGTTATTGGGAGGAGTTGGTGTGTTGTGTGTTGTTCTTCTCGGTTTGAACTTTGGGTCAAATCGCATTTCGCAACGAGAAATTGACACGCAAGCAGAGAGGGTGCAAGAGTTAGAGGGTCGTGTTTTCACAGATATGCAAGAGCATCTCTTGGCTTGGGAAATTGCTGAGATAAATAGTATTGTAGTAAAGTATGAGGAATTAATTCGAAATGAATTGTCTCGCTTTCAGGAAATGATTCGGCAGGAAAGTGGATTTAATGCAGAATTCACGACAAGAGAAGAATATCAGAAGACCTTTTATGAATATGTCGCGCAACGGAACAAGGAATTCACTGACTTTATGAATGAAGAGCGATGCTATGTAATAAGTGCGGAGAAGGAAGAATGGGACAATCTTGGCACAGGAGGTCCAATTTATCTTCAGTTTTCAAACGATAACGGGCACTGGGCTCTGTCGTATGAAGGGAAGGAAATCTCAGAAGGGCGAAAAATTTCTGTGGCGGTGTATGACCGTAATGGTTTGTTTATAGAAAGATGTGAGTTCACGGTTGATGGGAAATATGAAAAAGTCACTCGTGTTAAAACGGATTTAGAATACCAACGCGATCAAATGATGGCTGGACAGAAGTATGCCAACAATCTAATATCATATATGAATACGCCTAACCCAACTTTAATGGATCATATTAGTTTTGGAATTTCACAGGGGTCAACACTGAATGTGAGTAAAACCACATCATATGTAGAATGGCATACACAAAATGTGTCAGGAAAAATTGACCTTACAAGAGTATCAGAAATAGGGGTCGAGCCTATATATTATTCGATTCGAGTTCTGAATCCAGATTTTTCACACAAGATAAAGAATGGTTGGGATTGGACGACGAAAGGCGGTCTTTTATGAGATTCAATTTAAAATGTGGTGCAATTGCGTTTCTGGGGCTAGTTATCAGTGGGTGTGATTATACAGAAGAAGAATTGATCCAGCAACTGTATGAGAAAGATGCAAGATTCAATCAGCAGGTGAAAGCGACGCAGTCTGCGACATCAAACCGAGTTGCTTCATTTCGCAGTCGGTATGAAAGCGATTTTGCACAACAGGCATCCCAATTCTCTGCAATGAAACAGCAGTTGTTGAGTAGCTATAATAAGGAGGATGCTGACATTCGAAGATGGCTGAAGGCAGGAGATTTGCAAAATTATTATCAAGGGCTCGTTCCAACATATGGTCAAAAAGGTCGCTTCCTTTCCCCAAGTGGGACTTTTCAAGGTCTTACACTTCAGGAGGGGAAGGCGGTTTTGCATTTCCGTAATAATCATTCTTACAAATGCAAACCATCTGTGCGGGTGACTTTCTACGATTTGCATCTTGAGAAGTTGGGGGATGTGGTAGAAACATGGTTTTGGACATCTCTCTCTCCATCTGAAACAGCAGACGAGTACAACGCCTTGCCATTCCTTCAGACACCATTTTATTTTAAAGTTGAACATTTGAAGTAATGTCTAGAACTACATTATATGGAACTTAAAAAGGAAACTAGGATGAATACAAAGATAATATTAGCCCTTGGGGCGTGTGTTATGGGCGCGGCACTTTGTGCGGCGGAAACAAACACGGTTACGGAAGTAGCGCGGCAGGTTGAGACGAATGCCGTTGCTGATGCTGTGGAGGAAATGCCGCCTGAACTTGCGGCGTGGATTGCCAAAATGGACAACTTCATTCAAGATGCGGGATTCAAGTCCGAAGTTGATGATCAAGGGATGTTTCGGATTCGCCTTGGCTTTCCAGAGGGGCGGGGACAGTCCGTCTATGTGATGCCAGGAGTTTATGAAGAGAATGGATATCGGACGATACATGTTCGGTCCGTGGCTTATTGTGGCAATTTGACGAAGGCGATGGCAATGCAACTTCTCACGACGAATTATACGCTTGGGTTTTGGCATCTTCAGCCTTGTAAGGTGGACCTTGGCAAGTACGAGGTGTTGTTCACTGTGCAGTTGCCTGCGGATGTCAAACCTGAAGACTTCAAGACCGCCTGTGGGATTGTTGCTGAGCGGGCAGATAATCGCGAGGCGCTTTGGAGCGACGAGGATGTTTATTGAGTAAGCGTGGGGTGATTATCTCACTCGAGAGGCGCAGAGACCAAAGTCTGCCGCTCTAGAGACCCACGATCGTCGCTGGCGCGACCGAGTTTTGTCGCTGGCGCGACAAAAATTCGTAGGTCAGTGGCTTTTGGAGGGGTTTAGTTTTGCCATGGGGTCTGACTCCATGGCAAGAAAATGTTGATAACTCCAATGCCACCCCTCCCGCTCTTCACCTGCCGTCTTTCTTTGCTGCCGCCCGCTTTACGATTTTTATGGTTACTTTTACGGCGGGCAAGGGACTGCCCGCCCTACCACCCCACAGCGCGGCAAGGGTAGGGGGCGCAGTCCCTTGCGCCCCGTTGCGGGCGGCGAGGGGCGGGGGTTGCACGAGAGGAGAGGAGCGGCTCGCCGCCGTAAAGGGTCTTTCAGTTGTCAAAGAACAAAAATTCCATATCCGTCCTCTGGTGCGGACTAAAATATTTGTTCTCATTATACCTACCAATCGCCCGATTTTTGAGCTTTATATTGATACTTTTTACGGGGCGGAAGGGACTCCGCCCCCTACCAACCCTACAGTAGCGTAAAGTGGTAGGGCGGGCAGTCCCTTGCCCGCCGTGAGCTAAAGATTATGGGCGGCTTGCCGCCCACCATTGTTCGACTTCGACTCTCGACTTCGACTCTCATTTTGGGATGGGTAGGGGAGAAAATTACCTTTTTGCAAATTTCCTATTGCATTCTCAGCCAAAATATGATAAAATATTGGGCGAGTAAGCGGGAGCAGAGTCATATGACCGCGACCGCCGAAAAAATTTTCATTCACATCATTTGTCTTCCCCTGTCCCCAGGTGTGTTTAATCACCGGGGACTTTTTATATGCCTTGAGATAAATACAGGATACTCTATTGGGGCAGAATTTGGTATAATATAGGCAATGGAAATTGAGAACGAGATTTTTGGCTATACTTTCTCGGACGCGGCACTTCTTGAGGAGGCGCTGACGACGCCGTCCTTTCGCATGAGCTACCCGAATGCGACGGACAATCAGCGGCTTGAATTGCTGGGTGATTCGGTATTGCAACTCTTGGCGACGGAATGGCTTTTCGCGGCGTTTCCCAATGAGAAAGAGGGCTTGCTCACGGCGCATCGTCAGCATATGGTTTCGACGACGGCACTTTGTGCGGCGGCGAATATGCACGACTTCGCCGCGCACCTTCGGCGCAATAAGGGTGCGGGACCGCTTGATCCGCAAGCGAAGACGCTCGCGGATGCCGTGGAAGCTGTGATTGGCGCGGCGTATTTGGATGGCGGCAAATCTGCCTCGCAGACGATATTTGACGCTCTTCGGTTGACGGAAAATGCCGCGCTCGGCGAACTTGATGGCAACCCAAAGACGGCGCTCCAGCATTATGCGCAGGCGATGAAGCCTCCGCGTAAGCCGAATTATGAATTGGTGAAATGCGAAGGCTCGGCGAATAAGCCGTGCTTCACCGTGCGTGTTTTTGTGGAAGGGCTGGGGTCGGCGCAGGCGAAAGGCGGAACTCTTCGGCAGGCGGAATCGAATGCCGCTGCGGCACTTATGCAGAAGGTGAAATGACGGCGAAAGACGCGAGTAAGCACGCGGCAGAAAGTGCCGCGCCTGAGACTGTGGAAGGCACAGTCCAGAGCGTCGTCTATCACAATGATGAGAATGGCTACACGGTGTTGACCGTCGAAGCCCCCGCCACCTTTGAGCTTGCCAAGGGACGCACCTTCACGATTGTCGGTAAAACACAGGCGGTTTGGGAAGGCGAGGATGTCGTTGCCGAAGGCAAGTGGGTCGTCGATAAGGTGCACGGACGCCAGTTTAAAGCCTCGGCGATTACTTGCATTGCCCCAAAGTCCGCCGCTGGAATTGAACGCTATTTGGCTTCGGGGCTTATTAAGGGTGTGGGCAAGGTTATTGCGCGCCGCATTGTCCAGACTTTTGGCGAACGCACTCTTGATGTCCTTTCCCACCAATCGGGGCGCCTGAGGGAAGTGCCGAAGTTGGGGAAGGCGAAGATTGCCCAGATTCGTGAGAGTTGGCACGCGAATGAGAGCCTAAGGGACGCGATGATCTTTGGGCAGACTTACGGGATTTCCGTTAATCGGATGACGAAAATTATCCGTCGCTACGGACCCGATGCCGTCGCCATCATTAAGGCGAATCCCTATCGGTTGTGCCGCGATATTTGGGGAGTGGGCTTCGCGACGGCGGACCGCATTGCGCTTTCAGTCGGCATTCCCAAGGACTCGCTTTTGCGGGCACGCGCTTCGATTAACTATGCGCTTGAGACGGAAGCCGATGAAGGCGGACACTGCTGGACATTTGAGAACAACCTCCTTCTGCGAGCACATGAATTGACGGAAATCTCGGTGGAGGTTCTTGGCGAGGCACTGGAGCTAGAAATTTCCGACCACCGCGTCATTGCGGAAGGCTCGGGCGAGGATGGACGGCGCATTTACCGTAGCTCCCTCTATTGGGCGGAGCGTGATACCGTGAAGTCCGTCACGAAGATTCTCACGGCGAAAGTTCCGTTTCGCGCCATAAATGCTCCGAAGGCGGTAGAGTGGTGGGAGCGGCGTGCGGGCTTTCATTTGGCGGCGCGGCAGACGGAGGCGCTTACGCGTTGCCTCGAGAATAAGTTTTCCATCATTACGGGCGGTCCTGGCGTTGGTAAGACGACAATTATCCGTGCGCTTGTTGACATTTATTTGGCGCGGGAGTTGGATGTCGTTCTGGCGGCTCCGACGGGGCGCGCGGCAAAAAGGATGTCCGAATCGGTTGGGCAACCCGCGAGCACAATTCACCGCTTGCTCAAGTGGAATCCTGTGACGAATCGCTTTACTTATGACGCGGATAAGCCTTGCGAGGGCGATGTCTTTATCTTTGACGAGACCTCGATGATTGATATCTATCTCGCGAAAGACCTTTTCGCCGCGCTCCCGCCCCAGGCGGTTGTCGTGTGGGTAGGCGATACCGACCAGCTCCCAAGCGTCGGACCTGGCAGTGTGCTTGGCGACTTCATTAAGTCGGGGGTTATTGCCGCGACGCGGCTCGACCAAATTTTCCGTCAAGATACGCGCGGACTCATCGTGCGTAATGCGCACCATGTAAATGCGGGTGAGCCTTTGGAAGTAAGGGCGGGCGAGAGCGACTTCTATTTTGTGCGGGCTGAAGACCCTGAGCAGTGCTTGAAGCGGGCGATTGACTTTATGACGACGCGCATCCCAAACAAGTTTGGCTTTGACCCAATGAAGGATGTGCAGGTGCTCTCGCCGATGCGGCGAAACTTGCTAGGGACAGAAAATCTAAATTGTGAATTGCAGAAGGCACTCAACCCCAATGGTGACGCGATAATTCGGGGCGGCACAGTCTTTCGTGTGGGCGACCGCGTCATGCAATTGCGGAATAACTACGATAAGGATGTCTATAATGGCGATGTCGGGTTCGTGACGGCGATAAACGCGGCAGAACGCTCGCTGGTCGCGTCCTTTGATGGGCGGCCCGTGAAGTATGATGCCTCCGAACTCGAGGAGCTCGTCTTATCATACGCGACAACGATTCACAAGTCGCAAGGTAGCGAATACCCCGCCGTTATTGTGCTGATACATCCGCAACATTATGTGATGTTGCAACGCAATTTGCTGTATACGGCTCTGACGCGTGGCAAGAAGCTTGTGCTTCTCATTGGCGTACCCTACGCCGTAGATCGAGCCATCAAAAACAATGTTGTGCAGGAGCGGCGCACTACGCTCGCCGACCGCCTCAACGCGGCACTTGTCGCGGCGGAGAAAGGAACGGAAATAAAATGAATATTGCCATTATTGGACGCGGTCTCATCGGTGGATCGCTGGAACTCGCCGCGAAAAGGGCGGGGCATACGGCGCAGATTTTCCCTGGTCGCGCGGCGGAGCGTCCTGATTTGACCGCCTTTGATATTGTCTTTGTTGCCGTGCCGCCAGATGTGGTGGTGCGCGTTGTTGAGGAGATTGCCCCTAAGCTAAAGGAGGGCGCGATTGTCGTCGATATTGCGGGCGTGAAGCAGCCGATTTATGAGGGGCTCAAGAAGTACGCCTACGAAAAGAAGTGGTTCTTTGTGGGCGGACACCCTATGGCGGGCAAAGAACGGACGGGCTATGCCAATGCGAGCGCGGCACTTTTTGACGGGGCTTCGATGATTTTGACACCGTACCCGACTTATGGGCGCGGCGTTCTGGATAAGCTTGAGGGTTTCTTGAAGGAACTCGGCTTTGGGCAAGTCGTTTATACGGATCCCGCCCATCACGATGAGATGATTGCCTTTACGAGTCAGCTCTGCCATTTGATTTCCTCCGTCTATGTGCGTGAACCCCTCGCGCAGGAGCACAAGGGCTATTCGGCGGGGAGCTTTCGTGATATGGTGCGTGTCGGAGCTCCCGACCCCGCGATTTGGGAGGAACTTTTCTTCGCCAATCGCGCGGCACTTTTGCCTGTTTTGACGCGCTATATTGCGCGGATGGAAGATTTTAAGGTGGCACTCGAGAAGAATGACCACGCGACACTTCGCGCGGCACTTGAGGAAGGCGTAGTCGCGAAGCAAAAGATGGAAGAAAGGGCGAAATAATGAAGATTGGTACGACTTTGAAACTGGATGTCTGGGGTGAGTCACACGCCCCAGCTATTGGTATGCGCCTTGAGGGCTTCCCTGCGGGTGAGGCCATTGACCGTGCCGAATTGCAGGCGTTTATGGAACGCCGCGCGCCTGGCAGGGACGAGTTTTCGACTGCCCGCAAAGAACCTGATGTCCCCGAGTTCCGTTTGGGGTTAAGCGGCGATAATGTGACGACGGGTGATGCGATTGAGGCGATTATCAAAAACACCGATACGCGTAGCAAGGATTATGAGAAGACGATTCCTCGTCCAGGGCATGCGGACTTCCCGAATTATGTGAAGACGGGGCGGATTCCGCCTGGCGGTGGCGCGAATTCGGGACGGCTTACGGCGGCGATGTGCATCGCGGGTGGACTCTGCTTGCAAGTTTTGGCGCGGCGCGGCATTAAGATTACGATGCGCCTCACGCAAGTCGGCGATATTGCCGCCGCGAAAGCCGTGGGCGATTCGGTCGGAGGCATTGTGGAGGCTGAAATTACGGGGCTCCCCGTCGGGCTGGGAGGTCCGATGTTTGAGGGTATTGACGGAGCCCTCGCGCAGGCGATGTTCGGGATTCCAGGCGTGAAGGGCGTGGAGTTTGGGCTTGGCTTTGCCGCCGCAGGGTTGAAGGGCTCGGAGAATAATGACCCATTCGCAATTGTGGATGGCAAGGTCGTTACGACCACGAATAATGCGGGCGGGGTTCTTGGCGGTATGACAAGTGGAATGCCGCTTGTCTTTCGTGTCGCCCTCAAGCCGACGCCTTCCATCTTCATTCCGCAACAAAGCGTCGACTTAAAGACGATGACCCCCGCGACATTGCAGATTAAGGGACGGCACGACCCGTGTATCGCGCGGCGGGCGATGCCAGTCGTTGAAGCCCTCGCGGCAGTTGTTGTGCTGGACGCACTTCTAACGGATGAGACCAGCGTTAAGTTCCGTGCGCTGACGGAGGCCGATTTAGTGAATGTCGTCATTGATTCGGGTGTGGCGGCGGCGTATCCGGAACTCGCGGCGAAAGCGATTTGCGTTATCCCGACAGGCGAAGAGCACAAGACGATTGAGACCGTTGAGGCGATTTGGACCGCCTTCGCGAAGAAGGGGATTGGACGCAAAGACCACGTGACCGCAATTGGTGGCGGTGTCACAGGCGATTTGACGGGCTTTGCCGCCGCGACTTGGATGCGCGGTATTGACTGGGTGAATGTGCCGACGACGCTCCTCGCTATGGTGGACGCGAGCTACGGAGGCAAAACGGCGTGCGACCTCGCGTGCGGAAAGAATATGGCGGGCGCCTTCCATCCGCCGCGCCAAGTGATTATTGATACGAACTTCCTGAAGACGCTTCCTGCGCGGCGACTCGCCGATGGACGCGCCGAGATGATTAAGCACGAAATCATTGGTGGGCTTCCTCATATGAGCGATGTCTCGGGCGTGCCCACGGCGGACGAGATTAAAGCGAATCTCGCCGTGAAGATTCGTACCGTGCGTGAAGATCCCCTTGAGAAGACAGGGGCACGGATGAAGCTTAATTGTGGTCACACGGTAGCCCACGCCATTGAGAAGGCGACGAATTACGCTGTCTCCCACGGTGAGGCGGTAGCGATTGGGTGCGTCGAGGAAGCGCGTCTTGCCGCACGGCTGGGGCTTGCCTCTGAGGCCTGGGCGGACGAGATTGCCGCACGCTTCAGCGCGGCACATTTGCCCACGACGCTTCCCGAAGGACTGACTTTTGAGAGCCTCAAACCCCTGATGAAGGGCGATAAAAAGCGTGAAGGAGACTCCGTCGTCTTTGCGCTTCCTTGTGGCTGGGGCGATGTGCGCCTAACGAAATGCTAAGTGGCGGTTATTTGCGCTCGGCGCTTAAGTTGACGCTACCAGTTTTCGCGGCATATTGGCTCGTCGGTTTTGGCTACGGAGTCTTTGCCGCGCAATTGGGGCTTGACTGGTGGTTCCCCATTGTAACTGCCGCGTTTGTTTACTCGGGCTCAGTAGAGTTTATTCTCGCGAGTATGATGCTCGGGGCGTTCCGTCCGCTCGCTGTCTTTGTTATGGCGATTCTCGTGGGGGCGCGGCACTTATTCTATAGTATCTCTATGCTTGACCGTTTTAAGGGCGCGGGATGGCGCAAGTTCTTTATGATTGCAATGTTGACGGACGAGACTTTTGCCGTGACTTTTGCGAGTCCTGTTCCAAAGGAATTAAATCCTCATCATTTCCAGTTTATCGTGAGTCTTCTCGTTTGGTGCTATTGGGTAACAGGAACTACCTTTGGCACGGCACTCGCGCACCTTAATCAGCGCTTAGACTTGTCGGGCATTGAGTTTATTATGACGGCGATGTTCGCCGCAATTTTTGCGGAAAACTGGCGTGTTGAGAAGTGCCACGCGGGCTCTCTGATTGGTGTCGGCGTTTCGCTTTGTGCGCTTGTTTTGTTTGGGACGGAAAACTTTATGCTGCCCGCGATGTTCGGAATCCTTGCCGTACTTACGCTCTTGAGAAAGAAACTACCATGACTTCCACACAAATGGCAATCCTAATTATCCTCGCTGTTTTGGGCGTTATGCTGACGCGGTTTCTTCCGTTTCTCGTGTTCCGTCCTGACCGTCCGACCCCGCCTTTCGTGGTCTTCCTTGGCAAGTGGCTAGGACCCGCCGTCTTTGGGCTACTGGTAATCTATTGCCTACGGAATGCGATTTTGACGGGCACGCACCTCGTCCCTATGCTGATTTGCACCGCCGTAACGATGGCACTCCAAATTAAATGGCATCAGATGATGCTCTCAATGGCGGTTGGGACGGGTCTTTATATGCTACTTTGTGCGCTGGGCGCGGCGTAGGGCTTCCGCGAGCTTAAAGCCGCGTTTATCGGGCCAACTCGTTACATCTCTAAGGATGATGATGACGGAGCGCGTTTCAGGGTCGAAACAGACAAGTGACGCGCCGCCATAAATCATCCCTGCGCGATAAAAGAGGGGCTTGCCCTCAGGCAGGTGTTTGATACGCAGGAGCCCAATCAAATCGTAGTCGGCAAGGTCATTGTCTGGAATGCGCGCACATTCCGCATCAACGATGCGCCAATAGTTCTTGAAGGCGCGGGCGCAGTCCGCAAGGCTCGTGAAGAGTCCGCCTGCCGCGCGAAGTCCCTCGCCCAAGCGAATATCAGGAACGACATCTCCGCGCCGGATGAACCACGGCAAATGCCCTGCGCAAGCCCGCGTCAGGCGAGTGCCGCGCCCAGTTCGTTCAGGCTCATAGGTCGTATCGTGCAAGTTTAGTGACTTTGTTAGATATTTCGTGAGGAAATCTTCGAGGGGAAGCCCCGTCTGCTTTTCGAGGCAGAGCCCGAGTAGTCCGTAGCCGACATTGGAATAGATGCGCGGACGCGGCACTTGGGCACGGTTCTCCCGCACGAGATTCTGCCAGTGGGGGCTTTCAAATGCGGCGAAGAGTCCGTCTCGCGTATCAAAGTTGCGATAGATGTGCGCACCCCAGAAGCCGCCCTCGAACGCCTGCCAAACTTCGAAGGGATTGCGCAAGTCGATGAAATCGCGCGGCAGTCCCGATTCGTTGTCCCTGAGTTCTTTGAGGGTAATCGTGCGAAACTCTTCAGGCACATCAAAGCACGCCCCGACAGTTGTCTCAAGTTTTACATCGCCTTTAGCCACGGCATTCGCGAGGGCACTGTTGAGGAAGAGCTTGGAAAGGGACGCTATGCGGAAGAGGCTATTCGTTGTGCATTCACCCGCGAAAGCAAAAAGGGTCTCGTTCGTGGTGACGAGGGCTACGGCGCACGCCGCGTCTTTGCCGTCCGTTACATAGAAGTCCGCCGTCGCCTGTAAGAGTTCCTGAGGTGTCGCGGCACTTTCAAGGCGTTCGTCAATTGTGTGACAGCCAAAGAAAAGTGCGAGAAGGGCACTTGTTAGGAAAAGGGAAGCGACGCGGCACATAGAGGTAAAAAGAAGCCTGCAGGTTAATTCCTGCAGGCTCTTTGGGTGAGAAGAATTATTACATCATACCGCCCATATCGGGTGCGCCGCCGTGACCGCCGCAACCACAGGCTTCCTTCTTCTCAGGAATGTCCGTGACCATGCAGTCCGTGGTGAGCAACAAGCCCGCGATGGAGGCCGCATTCTGCAAAGCCGAACGCGTGACCTTAGCCGGGTCCACAACGCCCGCCTTAATCATATCACAATATTCGCCCGTGCGGACATTGTAGCCGTTCGTGCCTGTCGCCTTCTTGACGTTGGCGATGACGAGCGCGGCTTCCTGTCCCGCATTGTTGACGAGCTTACGAAGAGGTGCTTCGATAGCGCGGCTAATGATGTTCGCGCCGACCTTTTCGTCGCCTTCGAGGTTGAGGGCATCAATTGCCTTCTGCGCACGCAGATACGCGACACCGCCGCCTGGCACAATGCCTTCTTCGACTGCCGCGCGTGTGGCGTGGAGTGCATCATCGACACGATCCTTCTTTTCCTTCATTGCCGCTTCAGTCGCCGCGCCAACCTTAATCAAGGCTACGCCGCCCGCGAGCTTAGCGAGACGCTCCTGGAGCTTCTCACGGTCGTAATCGGACGAGGTTTCCTCAATCTGCTTCTTGATGAGAGCGACGCGCGCTTCGATTTCCGCCTTCTTGCCGAGACCTTCGACGATGGTGGTGTTATCCTTATCGACGACGACCTTCTTCGCACGGCCGAGATCGGTGAGTTGCACATTCTCGAGCTTGATGCCGAGATCTTCCGTGATGAGCTTGCCGCCCGTGAGAATCGCGATATCTTCGAGGATTGCTTTGCGGCGGTCACCAAAGCCAGGCGCCTTAACCGCGCAGACTTGGAAAGTGCCGCGCAGCTTGTTGACGACGAGTGTCGCGAGCGCTTCGCCTTCGACATCTTCCGCAATAATCATAAGCGGACGACCCGTCTTGGCAATGCCCTGGAGGAGCGGCAACATATCCTGCAAGCTGGCGATCTTCTTCTCGTAGAGGAGGATGAAGGGATTCTCGAGCTCGCACTCCATATCCTCAGGCGAGGTGACGAAGTAAGGCGAGAGGTAGCCCTTATCGAACTGCATACCTTCAACGACATCGAGGGTGGACTCCAGCGTCTTCGCCTCTTCAACCGTGATGGTGCCTTCCTTGCCGACCTTGTCCATCGCGTCCGAAATCATCTTGCCGATTTCGGTATCGCCATTCGCGGAAATTGTCGCGACCTGCGCAATTTCGTCCGCGCTCTTGACTTTCTTGGAGAGCTTAGCGATGGACTCTGTCACAGCGACTGTAGCCTTATCAATGCCGTTCTTGAGCGCCATAGCGTTCGCGCCCGCCGTCAAGTTCTTGAGGCCTTCGCGATAGATGGCTTCCGCGAGCAGGGTAGCGGTTGTTGTGCCGTCGCCCGCGACATCATTTGTCTTGGAAGCGACTTCCTTAACCATCTGAGCACCCATATTCTCGAAGGGATCGGGAAGCTCAATCTCCTTAGCGACGGTGACACCGTCCTTAGTAATCTGGGGCGAGCCAAACTTCTTGTCGAGAATGACATTGCGACCCGAGGGCCCCAGTGTCGAGGTCACGGCCGCGGAAAGTTTCTCAATGCCCGCGAGAATCTTCTGACGCGCATCCGCGTCGAACTTAATTTGCTTAGCCATAGTAGTTAATATCCTTTCTAAACTTACTTAACGATGACACCGAGGAGGTCTTCGTCACGGACGAGCTGGTACTTCTTGTTGTCGATTTTGACTTCTGTTCCGCCATACTTCGGCAACAACACGGTATCGCCTGGCTTCACATCAAACGCGACTTCCTTGCCGTCCTTATTGGTCTTCTTGCCGACGGCGACGACGGTGCCCTGCATCGGTTTTTCCTTAGCGGTATCAGGGATGATGATTCCGCCAACGGTCTGTTCCTTTTCTTCGATCGGCTCAACGAGCACGCGATCGCCTAAGGGTCTAATCTTCATTTTTCTGTTTCTCCTTACTAGTAGAAGTTAAATGGTTAGTTGTTATACGCCTTACTTCATCGTGAAGTCAGCGTCCACGACATCATCGCCGTTCTTCTTGCCGTCATCCTTCGGCGGCTCGTTGTTCGGCGGGGGTGTGCCCGCACCACCTGCGGCACTTGCGCCCGACGCGGAACCCGCAGCTTGCGCGGCGGAGTACATTTCTTGCGCGACAGGCTCCATCGCCTTGGTGAGTGCTTCCTGTTTCGCCTTGATTTCGGCGATAGGCGCATTCTTAGCGAGCGCGTCCTTGAGTTCCTTGAGCGCGGCTTCGACAGGCGCCTTCTTGTCGGCGGCAATCTTGTCACCCGCGTCCTTCAGGACTTTCTCAGTCTGGAAGGCGAGCGCATCGGCTTTGTTGCGGTCCTCGACTTCGGCGTGACGCTTCTCGTCTTCCGCCGCGTGGACTTCCGCATCCTTGCGCATCTTCTCAATCTCTTCCTTGGTAAGACCACCCGCCGCAGTGATGGTAATCTTCTGCTCCTTCTGGGTGCCCAAATCCTTAGCCGAGACATTCAAGATGCCATTCGCGTCAATATCGAAGGTGACCTCAATCTGAGGAACGCCGCGCGGTGCGGGCGGAATGCCGTCCAAGTTGAAGTTGCCGAGCGACTTGTTGTCGCGCGCCATCTTGCGGTCGCCCTGGAAAATCGCGATGGTCACAGCGGGCTGGTTATCCGCCGCCGTCGAGAAGACCTGAGACTTCTTGCACGGAATCGTCGTGTTGCGCTCAATGAGCGGGGTCAACACGCCGCCGAGCGTCTCAATGCCGAGCGTAAGCGGGGTCACATCGAGAAGGAGCACATCCTTAACTTCGCCCTTCAAAATGCCGCCCTGAATAGCCGCGCCCATCGCCACGACTTCATCGGGGTTCACGCCCTTATGCGGCTCTTTGCCAAAAATGGCTTTCGCCTTCTCCTGCAAAACAGGCATACGCGTCTGACCACCGACGAGCACGACTTCGTCCACGGTGCTGAGCCCCGCGTCCGAGAGGCACTTGCGGCACGGACCTTCCGTGCGGTCAACGAGTTCCGAAGCGAGGGCTTCGAGTTTCGCACGCGTCAAAGTCATCTGCAGGTGCTTCGGTCCCGTCGCGTCCGCCGTGATGAACGGCAGGTTGATGTCGTAGGTTGTCGCGGTCGAAAGGGCGCATTTCGCCTTTTCCGCTTCCTCTTTCAAACGCTGGAGCGCCATCACATCGTTGCCGAGGTCAATGCCTTGCTGTGCCTTGAAGTCCGCAATCATCCATTTCATGACCGCCTGGTCAATGTCATCACCACCGAGGTGGGTATCGCCATTCGTTGCCTTCACTTCGAAGACACCATCGCCGATATCAAGAATTGAGATATCGAAAGTGCCACCACCAAAGTCGAAGACCGCAATCTTCTCATTTTTCTTCTTGTCGAGTCCGTAAGCAAGGGACGCGGCAGTCGGTTCATTGACGATACGCTTGACATCGAGTCCCGCGATCTTGCCCGCATCCTTTGTCGCCTGACGCTGTTGGTCATTGAAGTAAGCAGGAACCGTGATAACCGCTTCCGTAATCTTTTCGCCAAGGTAGGCTTCAGCATCTTCCTTCAGCTTACGAAGAACCATAGCGGAAATTTCCTGCGCCGTGTAGACCTTGCCCGCGACTTCAACTGCCGCGTCGCCATTCGGCGCGGCGACCACTTTATACGGAACCATCTTAATTTCGTCCGTCATCTCATCAAAGCGGCGACCAATGAAGCGTTTAATGGAGTAAATAGTCGAATGCGGATTCGTTACCGCCTGACGCTTCGCGGCTTGTCCCACGAGGACTTCGCCCGTCTTTGTGAATGCGACGATTGAAGGCGTGGTGCGTGCACCTTCCTTATTAGGGATGACGACCGCGTCGCCACCTTCCATTACAGCCATGCAACTGTTGGTTGTGCCCAAATCGATACCAAGTACTTTTGCCATATTCTTTTCATCCTTTCGCCGCCCATCTCGAGAGCGACACCCAATGTAAGCACAGGGTGTGCCAAGGCGGGATTCTGGTGGTTTGGCACACTAAATGTCCCACTCCAAACGCCGCGCCCCACCCCGCCTGTGCCATTTTGGCACACTCTACC
>CAVLAC010000009.1:0-29970 GCA_963661055.1 bacterium
GGACTGCCCGCCCTACCAACGGGCACGCAGGGACGCGTGCCCCTACCAAACGGCGCGGACACGCAGGGACGCGTGCCCCTACCAAAACAGCCTTTTACAGCCATTTATTAGTACAATATTATATCATATTACCCCCCCCCCGTCAATTACCCGAGTTGGTAGTAGTGATTTCGTGGGTTATTTTTACCACGGAACACGCGGAAAGCCGCTTCGCGGCACACGGAGGATGAGGAAAGAATAACCCTAGAACGGGTTAGACAGGATTAACAGGATTTACAGGATTGAATTTTAACACAGAGGCACAAAGGCACAGAGACACAGAGAAGAGGTGGGCGGCAAGCCGCCTGTAATCTCTAGTACGCGGGGCGGAAGGGACTCCGCCCCCTACCCCTGCCGCGCTGTGGGGTTGGTAGGGCGGGCAGTTCCTTGCCCGCCGCGACATGTGCGTAAAAGAGGTTAGGTGCACGGACGGAAACGTCCGTGATGTTTCGCGCAAGAAAAAGGGTTAGTGGGCGGTGAGCCAATTGTCGCCGACGCCGATGCCGACTTCGAGAGGGACGCCGAAGTCTATGGCTTCCGTCATTTCTTTACGGACGATTTCCTTGACTTGGTCGACTTCTTCACGCGGCGTATCGAAGAGGAGTTCGTCGTGGATTTGCAAAACGAGGCGAGTGCGCAAATGTGCCGCGCGCAGTGCCTTATCGACATTGACCATCGCGACCTTGATTAGATCTGCAGCGCTCCCTTGGATAGGCGTATTAATGGCATCACGCTCCGCCCCTTGGCGGGCTGTAGCGTTGCGGGAATTGATGTCCCTTAGCGTCCGCCGCCGTCCGAGGATGGTCTCGGCGTAGCCTGTTTGCCGCGCTTTCTCAATTGCCGCGTTCATATACGCCTTAATCTTCGGATAGAGCTTAAAGTAAGTCTCAATCAAGTTGCTCGCTTCCTTGCGGGAAACTTTCAGCCGCTGGGAGAGTCCGAACGCCGAAATGCCATAGATGATACCGAAGTTCACCATCTTACAGAAGGCACGCTGTTCGGGCGTGACCAGCTCAGGGAAGATGTTGTAAACCCGCGCGGCAGTTTCGCGGTGGATGTCCTCTCCGTTACGGAACGCCGCGAGCATTGATTCATCCTTAGAGAATGCCGCCATAAGCCGCAACTCAATCTGGGAGTAGTCCGCCGAAATGAGGACATGGTCCGCGTCACGGGCAATAAACGCCTTACGAATCAATTTGCCGCGAGCGGTGCGTACAGGGATATTCTGCAAGTTCGGATTCGACGACGAGAGCCGCCCCGTCTCGGTGAACGCCTGCGCAAAAGTGGTATGGATGCGTCCGTTTTCATCAATTAGCGTTGGAAGCTTATCCACATAAGTCGTCTTCAACTTTGTGCAGGCGCGATACTCAAGAATCAGCGGGATAATCGGGTGCGCCCCCATCAAATGCGAGAGACTCTTTTCGTCTGTGGAATACGCCCCCGTCGCGGTCTTCTTAATGCCGTCCGTTGAGAGGGTTAACTTACCAAAGAGGAGCTCGCTCAATTGACGAGGGCTATCTGGGTTAAAATCAGGTCCGCTATAATCGAGGATTTTCGTCAAAATACCGAGGATTTCGGCATCTAATTCTTGTCCGTATTCCTTAAGCGTGGCAACATCAAGCCTCACGCCCTCGCGCTCCATATCAATAAGCACCTTCACGAGTGGCTCTTCCACTTCACGAAGTGCGCGTTCAGCCCCCGCCTTCTGGACGGCTGGAAAGAGCTTATCGGCGAGTTGCAGTGCGACATCCGCATCTTCTGCCGCGTAATCGCAAATCTCTTGCGGCTTAAGATCCGCCATCGACCGCTGAACTTTGCCGCGCTCCTTGATGCCAATCAGATCCGTAATCGGAATCGGACGGTACCCCAGCTCTTGTTCGGCGAGGAAGTCGAGTCCGTGCCGCGCCGCCGCGTCCAAGCAATAGTGGGCGAGCATCGTATCTTGCGGGGTGGACGCGAAGCCGATTCCGTAGCGTAAGAGCACTGAGCGGTCGAACTTCACATTGTGGGCAATGAAAGTCTTCGTAGGGTCAGCGAATAACGGACGGAATATGTCGATGAGAGTTCCGTCCACATACCACGCCTTGCCCTTCTCTGTGGCGAAGGAGAAGCCAACGAGACGGCAGAAGTGCGCCTCGGTGGAGTCGTGTCCGTCAACCTCAGCGGTCTCAGTATCGAAGGCTATGCGCGGCACTTTTTCGAGTTCGGCGAGTAACTGCCGTGCTTCGTCTTCCGTCGTGATGAGCGTATAGGTATGAGGCGTATCGGCAATTGTTTTAAGGGGCGTGGTGCTTGGGGCATCCAATGTCGCCGCTTCTTCGGGGGAGAGCAATTCACGAGCAAAGCGCGTCAGTTCGAACTTGCCGCAGACCTTAGCGAGTTTTTCGCGGTCGAAGCCCGAACAACGGTAAGCTTCCCAATCAGGCGTAAGCGGCACATCCTTACGGATAGTTGTCAGAAACTTCGAGATTTTCGCGTCTTCCGCGCCATTAGCCACCTTCTCCGCGAGTTTGCCTTTGAGGGACGCGACATTCGCAATAATGCCCTCGACGGTGCCAAAGCGCGAAAGCAAATCCGTCGCAGTTTTCTCTCCGACGCCTTTAATGCCAGGAATATTATCCGAGGCATCACCTGCCAAGGCGAGATAGTCAATCATTTGGGTGGGGGAAGACAAATGCCAATGTTCGCACACTTTCGCCTCATCATAGATTTCCGCCGCATCCCCCGCGTGGGCAGGACGGTAGAGGTAGACATTCGGGGCGACGAGCTGTGCCGCGTCCTTATCGGGGGTCGCCAAAAAAACGGCGAAGCCTGCTTCCGCGCCAAGTTTGGAAAGCGTACCTATGACATCGTCCGCCTCAAAGCCTTCCATCTGAACAACGGGGATATTCAGGGCGTCCGCCAATTCGAAGGCATACGGAATACTTGCCGCCAAATCCTCTGGCATTTTCTGCCGCGTCGCTTTGTAGGCGGGGTAGGCTTCTTTGCGGAAGGTCGGACCTTGCGAGTCCATCGCTAAAACGAGGTAATCGGGCTTTTCGCGGCGCAAAATGCCGAGGAGTCCGTTCGCGAGCCCGAGGAGTGCGGAAGTATTGATGCCCGAGGCGGTCATACGCGGATTCCGCAAGAAAACGAAGTGCCCCTTATAGAGAAAAGGCATTAAGTCGACAATAAATAGCTTTTTCATAGGGAGTGCTCCTTTCCGTTAGCGTTCCGCGCGCAAGGCGGGGTCGAGGCGGTCGCGAAGGTAGTCCGCGAGATGGTTAAAGACGAGTACGAGGACAAAAATTGCGAGGGTGGTGAAAGTCATTTCCCACCAAACACCCTGCCAAAGGCGCAAGCGGGCATTATTAATCATAACGCCCCAACTCGGCTCGCCCTGAACGCCAATTCCGAGGAAGGAAATTAGAACCTCGGTCGAGACGGCAGAGGGAAACCGAATTGAGAACTGAATCAAGACGATATGCGCCACATTGGGGAGGATATGGCGGAACATAATGCGAAAGTGGCTATAGCCGAGGGTGCGAGCGGCTTGCACATAGGCGCGTTCGACATGCTTCATCACTTCGCCGCGAATGGTGCGGCAGACCCCCACCCAAGTCGTGAGACCTATGCCGAGGTAGATGCCAAGAAGCCCTTGCCCCACCACGAGAGAAATCGCCAAGATAAAGAGAAGCCCTGGCATAGAGGAGACGGTCGCGCAAAGCCACACGACGAGCGCGTCCACCTTGCCGCCAAAGTATCCGCCGAGAAGCCCCAAGACGACACCCAAGGGAATGGCGATGAGGGAAGTCATTATGCCGACATGAAAGGCGATGCGTGTACCCTGCACCAAACGCCGCGCCACACTGCGACCGAGATTGTCGGTGCCCATCAGGTAGCGCGTGCCATCAGGCGCGGGGGCTAGTGGGGCGAGATAGCGGGAGTCGGCGTGCACCTCATTATAAATGGGTGTAACATCACGATAACGCGCCACACGATAAGTTATCTCGCCATAAATCGCGGCAGCGAAGTAGAGCGCCAGAATTACGAGGCAGGCTTTGACGGAGAACTTCAAGGCGCGACGACCTCCATCCGCCCTTCCTGCACCAGCATAATCCACATATAGAAGATGTAGCAGATTATCCAGAGGGTCGCCTCACCGCGTGTGACCTTGCCATTCTCGCGCGGATTCCGCCGATTAAAGCCGAATATTCCAATTGAAAGCGAGAGGGCAATCATCAGCGGCAGGTCGCGGGTAATGATGTAGGGGGAGAACTTGGCGGGAGGATTTATCGCGCAGGAAATGCCCACCACCGCGAGGGTGTTAAAAAGATTCGAGCCCACGATATTGCCGAGAACGAACTCATCTTGTCCGCGCCGCGCGGACTGTATGGCACTCGCGAGTTCAGGGAGGGATGTTCCAATTGCGACGATGGTGAGCCCAATCAAGAGTTCGCTCACGCCACACGCCCGCGCCAAATCGACGGCACCCCAGACGAGGAAGTGGCTCGAGCCCACCAAAACGACGAGTCCGCCGAGAATAAGCATCAAATCGAATGCCAAAGAGTGCATCTTCGCGGCACTTTCGGACGACGGTTCTTCCGTCGAAGACTTATCCACCATACAATAGATGGGCAACACAACCGCGAATACGGCAAGATGAATGAAGGCATCTAGCCGCGAGAAAGAACCGTCCCACATCAGCGTCAGGGGCAAAATTGAGACGAGCACCAGCATCGGCACACCAAACCACACCGTTAACGGCTTCACGGTAAACGGACGTATAAGTGCCGCGACACCGAGGATTATCGCAATATTGAAGTTATCGCTACCAAAAGCATTGCCGAGGGAAAGATCGGCGTGTCCCGAGAGCCCCGACATCGCGCTTACGCAAAGTTCGGGCGCGGAAGTTCCGAACCCGATAATCACCATACCGATGACAAAAGGCGACACGCCCCAACGCCGTGCGAGCGCCGCCGCCCCATCTACAAAGATACCACTCGACCAAGTTAAGGCAACGAGTCCGCCTACGATGAAGAGAATCGATTGCCAAAGTGGGATGTTACTATACATCTTTTATAACCTTTCTTATTTCAGTTATTGTTACCATTTGGCTATCATTATATGAATTATCTGTGTAGGCTTCCGTTAGCGTCGCGTTATTTTAGCATTAGATTAGCGTCGCTAAGTCACTCGGCATCCGCCAATCGCCGCGCGGCGAGAGATTTACGCTGCCGACCTTGGGTCCGTCGGGCATACAACTGCGCTTGAATTGCTGAGTCCTAAAGCGTGTAAAGAAGACTTCAAGCCACTTATCTATGACTTTCGAAGCATAATTGGGGAATGCCGTACGAGCGAGCAAGCGAATCTTTTCCTTGGAAGCGCCGCGCCGCAGAAAGTGGTAAAGGAAGAAGTCGTGAAGTTCGTAAGGTCCAACCTTATCTTCCGTCTTCTGGGCAATCTCCCCTTTCGCTGTCGGTGGCAACAATTCAGGGCTGACGGGGGTGGCGAGGATATCTAAAAGCGGTTTGCGCGCCTTCTTATCCTTCTGAGTCGCATACCACTCCACCACATACCGCACAAGCGTCTTCGGGACGCCCGCGTTAACGCCATACATACTCATGTGGTCGCCATTGTAGGTGCACCAGCCGAGCGCCAACTCCGAGAGGTCGCCTGTGCCGACAACGAGTGCCCCTAGTTGATTCGCCTTATTCATCAAGAAATAGGTGCGCCCACGGGCTTGGGCATTCTCGTAGGTAATATCCTTCTTTTTCTCGTCGCGTCCGAGCTCTTTCAAGTTCAGCCGCGCCATTGCCGAGATATCCACCGTCTCGAGCGAAACCCCGAGCGCGGCACATACGCCTTCGGCATTATTCTTCGTGCGCTTCGTTGTACCAAAGCCTGGCAAGGAATAGCAACGGATGCCCGAACGCGGCAAGCCGAGGCGGTCAAAAGCTTCCACGCAAACGAGCAAAGCGAGGGCACTATCGAGTCCGCCCGAGAGCCCCAAGACGACAGCGCGGCACTTTATGGCCTCGAGTCGTGTGGCTAACCCCGTCGACTGAATTGCCAGAATCTCTTCACACCGCAAGGCGCAATCATCTGCCGCGCTCGGGACAAACGGATGTGGATCCACAGGGCGCAGGAGAGGCGTGCGCTCTTTTTCTACTTCGTCCGCCTCTTCCTTGTCGTCATCGACAAACTGCACGCAATGGGCGGGCTCCACCGACTTCGCGGCGGAACGGAACGCGAAGTTCGCCGACCGCTCATAGTTAAGAAACCCAACATCGACATCCGCGACAATGCTATGCGCCTCGCGGCAAAACCGCTTGCTTTCCGCGAGAAGCGTGCCGTTTTCAGCAATTAGTGCGTGCCCGCCGAATACGAGGTCCGTCGTTGACTCGCCAGTCCCCGCCCCCGCGTAGACATACGCCGCGAGGCACCGTGCGGACTGTCCCGTCACTAGAGCGCGGCGATACTCGGTTTTACCAATCAATTCATTTGAGGCGCTCGGGTTAAGAATGACATTTGCACCGCGTAGCGCAAGGCGTGTGGAAGGCGGATTCGCCGTCCACATATCCTCACAAATCTCCACGCCAAAGACTGCTCCGCCTTTATCAAAGATGAGGTCGTTTCCGAAAGGGACATCTCGCGTATTAGCGAAATCAATGGTATCTTCCGCGCGTTCATCCGCCGTCGCGAACCAACGCGATTCATAAAACTCGCGTGTGCTGGGGAGGTAGGTCTTAGGGACAATCCCCTGCAAACCCCGATGAACAACTGCCGCACAATTGAAAATGCGTCCATTTTGCCGCACGGGGAGCCCGACAACCACGAGCAGATTAGTCCAGCTATAGGAGAACGCTATAATCTGCTCAAGCGCATTTTCCGCCGCCTTCAGGAGGGAAGAACGGTAAAAGAGGTCGCCGCATGTATAGCCCGTGAGGCACAGCTCAGGGAATACTACCGCGTCCGCGTCTTGGTCGGCGGCTTCACTCGCGAGACGAATTACTTCATCGACATTTGCCGTGATATCGCCTGGCTTTACACGTGGCACCGCCGCCACAATTCTGCAATAATCGCGCATTGCTTATTTGCCACGGGCGTGGTCGAGTTTCTCGAGGGCATCTGCCGCGCCCTTCCCATCGTTGTCATCCGCCGCGACGGAAGGCACAATCTTCGCGAAGCAGAGCGAACCCACATGGAACTCGCCCTTCGGATTTGTGGAAGGAATGGGCTGAAGCGCAAATTCGTGTGGCTTAGCACCGCTCTTCTGCCAATCCTTTAGGAGGGTATTACGCCAAATGAAGAGGCGACCAGGACCTGCGCCGTGCGTGCCGCGAAAACGCGCCGCCTTCTCGCCATCCACAATCACATCCGCTTCCAGCGCATTCTCGTCCGCCTCGCCGAAGACGCCAAAGAAGTTAGCGTCCGCTGTGCGGGTAAGAGCCGAAGCTTTCGTACCCGAGAACGCCGCGACATCACCCATCCAGCGCGAGGAGAGTCCGTCATACCAAAGCGAGGTGCGATAAGTAAGCTTACGCGTCCACCCCTCAGGAAGTGCCGCGTCCACGGGGTTAATCCGCGTCACATTCTCGACCGTACCAAAAACGGGCTTTTCGGGAACGCGGCAGACGGTTTTCTCGGCAATCGCCTTCTCAAATGCGGCAATTCCCGCGTCCGCAAACATCTTATAGCCGACATCATCGGGGTGCCCGCCATCAATCGGCCAAATTTCGTCCGTTGAAACTTCGCCGCGCTTCATTTTCTGCCAAAGTTCCGTCTTATACACATCGCCGACAGGGGTAGCATACGCTTCGCCAAGCTTCAGGTAGAGGTCGCGGCGCGGATGGCACTTAGCGGGCACGGCTTGCGGACCCGACCAGCCCTGGAATGTGAAAATCATCTGCTGGACGGCGACACCCTTGCCAATCATCGCCCGCAAAAGGTACTCATAGCAACAAGTCGGCGCGAGAGCCGTGTTTTCGCCGCCGTCATTGCACGCGAAGTCAAGAAATACGAGGTCAGGTTTATACGCGAGGACATCGCGCTCAAGGCGGAACATCCCGAGATTCGACCCTGTGCCACCAATGGCGGCATCCACAAATGTAAAGTGCGCTTTCGGATACTTCGCCGTGAGATAATCACTCATCAGTCCACGGAAGCCTGTGCGATTGGGTTCGGTCGCATTCGCGCTCCAAGTGAGTGATCCACCAAAGTAGACTACCGTCATCTTTTCGCCCGCGCGAGCTTTCGCGTCAAAGTCGGCGAAACTCGGCTTGCCCATCGCACACAGCGCGGCAACCATCATACTGCAACCAATTACCATCTTTTTCATATTTTACTCTCTTTCTTTAAACTTATTTCACCAAAGCACGGTCTAGCATCCGTTCGTAGAGCTTGATGTACTCCTTCGCGCACGCTTGGTGGCTGAAGCGACGGATAGATTCCGTCATAATCCGCGACACTTCCCGCTCCCGAATCTCTTTCGGCTGATGGTAGAACGCCATAGCCTGGTCCATCGCCCAGAAGAGTCCGTTCGAATCGTAGGTATCAAAACGGAAGCCATTGCCGATGGACTTATTCCAATCGAGGGGCTCGACGGTATCGTGCAACCCGCCTGTATTGTGGGCGACGGCAAGCGATCCGTAGATGGGCGCTTGCATTTGGGGGAGTCCACACGGTTCAAACAGGGACGGCATAAGCGTAAAGTCACTCGCCGCGAAGCCGAGTTGCGAGAGGCGTCCGTCAAAATCGTGGATGGCAAGGCGCTTGTAGATTCCGTGGAAGCTCTGAATATCACGGAAGTACTTCTGATACGCGCCATTGGCAATAATCGCGATTTGCGCCCCCTCCTTCGCATACTTCGCGAGGAAGCGGAAGGTGATATCCGTCAACAACTGGGGGCCCTTCTGGACGGGGTCTAGCCGCGACGGCCAGAAAAAGAGCGGTGCGTCAGCATTCTCCTCGAGCCCCAAGGCGTGTTGCAGGGCAAGTTTATTGCGCCGCTTCATTTCCCAGTGGTTCTCAGCATTGTAACGGAACGGTATTTTCTCGTCCGTCGCAGGATTATCCGTCGAATCAGGGGCATTCAAAATACCGACCGCACAGCCCGCATTCGCCTTATTGCGGATTTCGTTGCGGATGGAGTCAGGGATGAACGAGAACCATCCGTTCACGATTTCCTGCAAGAAGGTTGGAGAAACGGTGTTAATAAAGTGCGCGGCGAAACACCCCGAGGCCTGCAGGTCAATGGCGTTCCCATTGCGCGACTCCTCATAATTGTAGGGCGGATACGAATAGTAGAGGTTCTGCCAAAACTCCGCCGCGTCAATGCCCGCGTCTTCCACACGCGCCAAAGTCGTCTTCTGGGTGTGGATATTATGGACCGTAAAAAGGCAGGGAATCCCCTCGCGCCGCGCGGCGGCGGGAATAAGCCCCGTCATCCAGTCATTACAATGAATCAAGTCGGGCTGGACATGCGGGATAATATTGTTGATAACCTCGCGCTGAAAGGCGAGCGCCAACTTGAGGTTGCCGTCGCCCTGGTCATAGACCGTATCACGATAGTAGAAACAGCGGTCTTCGGCGAGATGAATGCGCTCGTCTGAGAGGTGGGTCTTATATTTGCGCAATTCGTCCGCGACGAGCTGTGCCGTCTCAACATGGAACATACGGCGGTAATGGGGAAGCGCGACATGCACATCCGCGCCGAGCTCATAAAGTGCCGCGACGAGGGATGCCGAGACATCCGCCATACCGCCCGCCTTGGCGGACATACGTCCCGCCAAGTTGCCCATGCCCTCTGGAAGATAGGTAATCTCTGGCGTGACGATAAGAATTCGTGGATTTCTAACTTTCGCTTTTGCCATAGATGTACCTCCTTCTCAGATGACTTAAGTATGCCGCCTCGCGTTTAAGCGATAACGGCAATGACTTGACCCTTTGTTACAGGCTTACCGTGTTCAACGAGGAAGGTGACCTTGCCCGCCACCGTCGCCTTAATCGGATTGAAGAGCTTCATCGCCTCGACGACACAAATGGCTTCGCCCGCCTTGACAGCCGCACCATCCGCCGCCATCGGAGCCTTGCCTGGCGCATCACTGCGATAGAAGGTTCCGTTAAGGGGCGCTTCCACGGGTGTGCCCGCTGGAATATTCGCCGCTGCCGCACCATTCGCGGCACTCTTCGCCGCTGGAGCCGCCGCAGGAGCTTCCGCCGCCGCCTTCGCCTGCTCAACATCCGCAGGAATCGGGTCGCGCTTCGCTGGATCGGCATTACGCCACTTGAAGTAGCCGAGCGCGACTTCCGGGAAGAGCGCATACGAGAGAATGTCCTCCTCAGCGTGAATCAAGCCAGCAGGAATCACGTCCGCTGCCGCGACAAGACCGGGCTTCAGAAGATCCGCAGGGCGGCAGGTAATCGGCTTAAGATTGCCGCAGAGTTTCTTGCGAAGCTTCGGGTCAATCGGGGCTGGAGTGCGCCCATAGTAGCCCGCCGCGTAGTGCTTCGTCTCGTCCGTAATCATCGAATAGCGCTTGCCCGAGAGGACATTCAACACGCTCTGCACACCGACAATCTGCGAAGTCGGGGTGACGAGGGGCGGGTAGCCCATATCGCCGCGCGTCTTCGGGAGTTCCTCGAGCACTTCAGGAAGGCGGTCGAGCGCATCCTGCTGCGCGAGTTGCGAGCGCAGATTCGAAATCATACCGCCTGGAATCGCGTGGACGAGTACGCCCGCATCCACGGGCTCAACCTTGCGGGAAGAAGCGGGTTGCCGCGTCTTCTTGAGGTCCTTGAAGTAAGCATTGATTTTCGCGAGCTTATTTTGGTCAAGACCCGTATCGAAGCCCTCGGACTCAAGAATCGCGACAATACTTTCCGTCGGCGGTTGGCTCGAGAACGAGCTCATCGTGGAAATCGCGCAATCGAGGCATCCCGCGCCCGCTTCCGCCGCCGCCAGATACATCGCCGCCGCCATGCCGCTCGTCATATGCGAATGCACCTGAATCGGCATCTTCGGGAGCGCCTTGGTGAGTGCCGCGATGAGTTCGCGTGCCGCGCCAGGCGTGAGAATGCCCGCCATATCCTTAATGCAGAGCGAGTCAATGCCCATCGCTTCCTGCTCTTTGGCGAGTTCCACATACTTCTTCACCGTATGGACGGGCGAAGTCGTATAGCAAATCGTGCCTTGCGCGTGCCCACCCCACTTCTTAACGCTACGAATCGCCTGCTCCAAGTTGCGGGGGTCATTGAGCGCGTCGAATACACGAAAGATATCCATACCATTTTCGCAGGCGAGTGCCACGAAACGGTCAACGATATCATCGGGATAGTGCTTATAGCCGAGGATGTTCTGTCCGCGCAAAAGCATCTGGAGCGGGGTCTTCTTGCAGACCTTCTTAATCTGGCGCAGGCGTTCCCACGGATTCTCCCGCAAAAAGCGCATACACACATCGAAGGTCGCTCCGCCCCAGCATTCGAGTGAATAATAACCCGCGTTGTCGACTTCTTCAGCAATTTTCAGAATATCGTCCGTACGCATCCGCGTCGCCCAAAGCGACTGGTGCGCGTCACGAAGTGTCGTGTCGGTAATTCTAATTTTCTTCTTATTCTTTTCCATATCGTTCCTTCTTTGGCTTCTTGGGGCACGAACCCCTCCTCAGCCTTTTACCTATATTATAGCATAGAATGCGCCGAAATGCGCGTCCTTTTGCACATTTTCTTTTAATCCTTTACCCCGCCAAAACGCTCGGCGGACTTGATATTGGGCTCTTTTTCAGAGAAATCATAGTCCTTGCCAGGCAGAATCGCGTTCAGGAAGATGCCCATCAACGCGCCCACGGCGAGTCCCGAGAGAGACAAATGAACTTCGCCAATCGCGAAAGTAATGGCTCCCGCCTTGGAGAAGCTAATCCCGAGCGTGCAGACAATAGAAATCGCACAAATCAGCATATTACGCGGCACTGAGAAGTTCACTTGGTGCTCCACGAGATTGCGCACGCCCACAGCGGAGATCATTCCGTAAAGAACGAACGAGACACCGCCAATTGTCGCGGCGGGGAGCGTCGTGATAATTGCCGCGAACTTCGGACAAAACGCGAGAACAATGGCGAGATAGGCCGCGATACGGATAACGCGCGGGTCATAAACCTTCGAAAGCGAAAGAACGCCCGTGTTTTCTCCGTAAGTCGTATTCGCAGGAGCTCCGAAAACTGCCGCGAGGCTAGTGGCAATACCGTCACCAAGGAGCGTGCGATGGAGACCTGGGTCGGCAAAGAAGTTACGCTTCACGGTGGAACTAATCGCCGAAACATCGCCGACATGTTCCATCATTGTCGCCGCCGCGAGAGGTGCAACAATGAGGATGGAGCTTACGATACGCCCGACATTGTCCCTCGCGTGAGCGAGAATCGGGAACACAGTCTCTTCCATCTTAACAGGAAGCCCAACCCACGGCGCGGCAGCAATGTGCGAGAAGTCAATCGCGGGACCCTGCCCGAGCACATTGCAATAGAGGTACGCCGCCGCATAGCTCGCGAGGACACCAATCAAAATCGGCACAATCTTAACCATACCGCGACCGAAAATCGCCGCCGCCAAGACTGCCACAATGCCGACGAGAGCCACGGGCCAGCAGGTGGAAGCACTATTCACCGCGACAGGCGAAAGCACAAGACCAATGCCAATAATAATCGGACCTGTCACCACGGGCGGGAAGAACCGCATAACGCGCTTTACGCCGACGGACTTCACGATACCCGCGAAAACGACATAGATGAGACCCGCGACAATAACGCCAACTGAAGCATAGGCGAGAAGTTGCGTCTTCGTGAGCCCTTCCCACATACCGCCCTTCATTCCCGTCAAGGCGAAGTAGCCCGCCAAGAAGGCGAAGGAGCTTCCCAAAAACGCGGGGACAATGCGCTTCGTGACGAGATGGAAGAAGAGCGTACCCAAGCCCGCAAAAAGGAGCGTAGAGGAGACCGAAATGCCCGTCAAGAGCGGAACGAGCACCGTCGCGCCAAACATCGCGAACAAATGCTGTACACCCAAAACCGCCATACGCGGCGCACCCAACTGCCGCGCATCGTAAATACCCTCAGGTGGAATCTCTTTAATTGTTGCTTTAGCCATTTTCTTTTACCTTATTACTTTGTTGTAGCCACCGTATTCGCGGCCATATGAACATCAAGTTGCGGACGCGGAATCTCAATTCCGTCACGCTCAAAAGCCTCCTTAAGAGCCTGTGACGCGGCGAAGAATACCGTCCAGTAGTCGGCGTTATTCACCCAGCCACGCACCGTGAGGGCAATGCCACCCACATCAAATGTGCTAATCTCAGCAAGCGGCGCAGGATCTTTGAGAACACCCGTGACGGACGCGAGCGCGGCAGTTGCCGTAGCCCGAGCCCGTGCGATGTCAGTTCCGTACGCGACACGCACAGCGAGATCGACGCGGCGGGTTGCCAGTGCCGAATAGTTGACGATGGGCGAGCCCCACGCGGCTTTATTCGGGACGGTAATACGCCGATTATCGGGTGTCGCAAGGGTAACCGCCATCATATCGAGCTGCAGAACCGTGCCCTCATTGCCACCAACGACGACATAATCGCCGACTTTGAAAGGCTCATTGAGCGCAATCATAAGTCCGCTCGCGAGACTCCCGAGAGACTCCTGAAAGGCGAAGCCGAGGATGAAGCCCGTCACGCCCAAACCCGCGATGAGAGGTCCGACATTCACGCCGAGTTTACCGAGCACAATAACCGCGAGCACCGCCCACGCGGACTTCACGATTACCGAGACAATAAACCGCACGGCGAGCGCATGGCGTCCGTCAGCGCGTGTTAGGCTACGGCGCAGAACTGCCGCGAGAATCTTAATCGCGACAGCTCCCACAATAAGGATAACGAGCGCGGCGGCGACTTTCAGGGCGTAATCAACGCCCGTTTCTAAGAGCCACTCGCGAATGGACTCAATTGCCGCTTGTGTTTCTTCCGTCATCTGAAAGACCCCCACAAATTACATCAGCGCATACTTGGCAATGAAGAGCACCGTCAAGACATACATAATCGGGTGCACCTTCTTCGCCTTGCCACAGAAGAGGTTGATGAGCGTATAGCTGATGATACCCGCCATAATGCCATCTGAAATCGAATAGGCGAACGGCATCATCGCGACCGTCAAGAAGGCGGGGATGGACTCACTCGCGTCCTTAAAGTCGATTTCCGCAATTGAGGAGAGCATCAAATAACCGACGATAATGAGCGCGGGAGTGGTCGCGAAGCCTGGTACCGCGAGGAACACAGGCGCAAACACAATTGCCGCGAGGAAGAGTACTGCCGTTGTCGCGGCGGTGAGACCCGTCTTGCCACCAACCATCACGCCCGAGGCGGACTCCACATAAGTCGTGGTCGTGGAAGTGCCGAAAACCGCGCCAACCGAAGTCGCAATCGCGTCCGCACAGAGCGCACCCGAGATACGCGGCAATTTGCCTTCTTTCGTCAAGAAGCCGCCCTTCATCGAAACGCCGATGAGCGTGCCGAGGGTATCGAAAAGGTCAACAAAGAAGAAGGCGAACATAACGACGAAGAAGTCAAGTCCCTTGATGAGCGCCCATCCCTCTTTCGCGTCGCCCTTATGCGTCCAGCCATTCGGGTCAAACACCGCGCCGCAGGTCGACTTGAACTCAACAAACGAGTCCTTAATGCCCGCGAAGGTGAGCGACGGATACAGCGAGAAGTAGCCCTTCGTCGGATCAGGCACATATACGCCCGTCGCCTGACAAATCATTCCGAGTATCCAAGTGAGAAAAATTCCGTAAAGAATCGCGCCCTTGACGCCCTTCGTCATCATCACGCCCGTCAGAATCGTGCCGAGGATGGCGAGAAGTGCGCAAATGCCCTGCGTATGGAACGCGGCATTCTTAAAGCTCATAATTCCAACGAGAACCGCGTCATTATTGACAATTATCTTCGAAGTCTGCAAGGCGATGAAGCAGATAAAAAGACCAATGCCTGCCGCGACCGCCTTCTTCAGCGAAAAGGGAATGCAGTTGAAGATACCTTCACGCACAGGTGTCAGCGAGAGGGCGAGGAAGATAAGACCTTCCACAAACACCGCAAGCAGCGCGAATTGCCAGCTGTACCCCATACCGAAGCACACGCCAAAGGTCAAGAACGCGTTGAGTCCCATACCTGGCGCAAGCGCGAACGGATAATTTGACATAAACGCCATCAGCATCGTGCCCACGAACGCGGCAAGACAGGTCGCCACGAATACGCCACCGCGCGGAATCCCCGCCTGCGACAAGATATTCGGGTTCACGGCGAGAATGTACGCCATTGTCATGAAGGTCGTCAGACCCGCAACAAGTTCGGTACGGACCGTTGTCTTTGCCGCACTTAATTTGAATAATTTCTCAAACATAAGTATTACTTTCTTAGAGGTTAGTTAGTAGAAATCGACTTTTTCTCGCTTAGAGCGTCCCAAAGATGCGGTCACCCGCGTCACCCAGCCCTGGCACAATGTAGAAGTGGCTATTAAGCCGCTCATCCAGTGCCGCCGAGTAGACGGGCACATCGGGGTGCTCCTTCTCAAAGCGTGCGAGCCCCTCGGGAGCGGAAACAAGATTCAGGAATTTGACGCGCTTATACCCGAGTTTCAGCAATTGCGAGACCGCGTCACAAGCACTGCCGCCCGTCGCAAGCATGGGGTCAATCACAATCGCGAGCTCCTCGCCTTTCGCGGGCGGAACTTTCGCGTAGTACGGAATTGGCTCCGCCGTCTCTTCATTGCGCTGCATACCAAGAACGCCCACTTTCGCATAGGGGAGCACATGCAACATCGCGTCTAACATTCCCATGCCCGCCCGCAGAATCGGTACGAGAACGACACGCTCATCTACAAGCTTCCCCGTCGTCTTCGCAACTGGGGTCTGAATGGGCACTTCCTTCACACGGACATCTTTCAGCGCCTCATACGCCAAGAAGGTCGTGATTTCATTCACGAGCTCACGAAAAAGCTTCGGCGGCGTAGCCTGATCGCGCATCAACGCCACGCGGTGATTAACAAGCGGATGTTCCAATATCGTATGCATACGAGTTTTACTCCAATGTTCCCTATATTATACCAAAAATTCGCCCTCTTTTGTGCCCCTATTTTAGGATTCTGGAACTAAGTGCCAATAACGCAGAGGTTCGATGGGAAGCCCCATAATATTCTCATAACTACCTTCCCAATGGGCAACGAGCAGGTCGCCATTCTCATCAATATCGTAGGCTCCTGCCCGATCTAAGGGCTTTACCCGCGTCACATATGCCTCAATCGCGGAGTCCGTAAGCTTATGGAAGGTAACAAACGACTTCTCAACGCGGCACTCGCCGTTAAAGGCAACGCCCGTATAAACAACATGGGTATTACCGCTTAATTCGTGCAAAAACTGCCGCGCTTCGTCCAAATCTCGCGGTTTTCCATAGATGCGGTTTCCAAACCAAACAATTGTATCCGCCGAAAGAATGTCCGTCGCCGCGCTCCCCTGCACCGCCCGAACCGCCGCCCCCTTAGCGAGCGCATTCTCACGAACGGTTCGCTCGGGGTCGTGTGGAATAAAGACTTCGGGGGCATCCGTCTTCACGACTTCGAAAGCGACACCCAACCCCTGCAATATCTTAGCGCGTCGGGGGCTTCCGCTTGCGAGAATAAGGCGATTTTTCATCTTCTTTTCAGAACTCCACTTGCCACGGACCCCACTTCTGCCAACATTCACGCACGGCTTCCACGGTAGGTTCGACATAGTAGGGCTCGGCTTGATGACGAAACCAAGTATCCTGCCGCTTCGCGAGTTGGCAGGTACGTGTAAGAATCTTCGCGCGGTCATCGCCCTCACGATAACCAATGGCGAGCGCGGCAGTTCGTGACCAAACGGGATATTTCTCGTGCAAACGTCGCTTTTCGTCCTCTAGCCCTTGCATAAACATATCATCAAGCCGTGCGGCAATTCGTGCACGGATAATGGCACGGTCAATCTTTATGACGGGATAAGCGGGTGGCGGTTTCACCCAGGCGCGGTCTAGCCCCCGCAAAAGTGCGGAGAAATAGAGCCCCGTGCCCCCAACAACAATAACGGGCACCTCACGCGGCACTTTCGCGACCCACGCCGCCGCCGCGCGTAGCCACGCGCCCGCCGAGAACTCCTCGGCAGGCGTGACTAAATCAATTCCGCCCATACCAAACTCGGCAATTTCCGCTTTCGAGGGCTTGGCGGTGCCAATATCCATACCCTTGTAAACGAGCATGGAATCCGCATTCAAAATGCGTGCACTCCTCTCCCGCGCGAGAATCGCGGCGAGCGCACTCTTTCCGCTCGCCGTAGGACCTGCCAAGAGATAGACTTCCCGCGTCATTTCTTCGAATATGCCGCGCCCTTCGTGAATGAAAGGAGAATTAGAAGCCCTGCGGCGACAGTAATACAAATATCCGCCACATTAAAGCATGGGAAATGTGCCCCCTGCCAATGAAAGTCAAGGAAGTCAATGACATAGCCGCGATAAACACGGTCGATTAAGTTCCCGATGATACCCGCGTAAAGAATCGCCTCGCAGATTCCGCCGCAGACCCGTCGCCAGCCAACGGCGGTAGCATAAAAGATTTCGCGGCGTTTCCAGATGAGGAAAGCGAGCGCGGCAATTCCCACCACTGCGAGCGGCCACACCTGGTGCTGAAAGAGTCCCCAAGCGCACCCACGATTCTCAACATAAGCTAAGTCGAAATAGCCAGGTATAACGGAAACTGCCGCGGCACCTTTCAGTTTCGCCACGGCGAGTTCCTTTGTTACCGCATCCACTAACACGAGATTAGTGACGGCGGCGAATAGACGGACGAATGTTCTCACCGCCCGCGATTCTTAATGCGTTCCATTTCCGTCTGGCATTCCATACAGGTGAGCACAAACGGCTGATTCAAGAGACGCTGTTTACGGATGAGCTTGCCACAAACCGTGCAGACCCCGTACGAGCCGTCGTCAATACGATGGAGGGCTTCCTCGATTTGGCGAATGGTGCGGTTAATAACACCCATCTGCCCCAGAGCCTGCAAACGGAGCGTTTGGTTGGTGCCGTCACCACCATCCGCTTCGTGGTCTTCTGCCTCATTGAAACCCGTCGCCTTCATCGCGTTCACGCCTGAAAGAGCCTTTGAACGGGCTTCCAAGAGACGCTTGCGGAAGTCCGCCAAATCCGCCTTCGAGAAATGGACGGTATTCGCGCCTTTAGCACGTGTCGTCGGGCGGCGCGTCAAGCGCACACCCGCGCCTGGATAAGCGTCCTCCGAAGCCCGCGCGGCGGCTTTCTTCTGCTCGGCGATGGACATTGCGAATGCGAGTGCCGTATCCTCGTCCATTACCTGCTGGATGACCTTAGCGGGTTTCTTCGCCGCGCCCTGCTTCTTCAGCTCACGCGCCGAAATACGCTTCGCCTTAGAAGCAATTTCCGTCTTCTTAGTCGTTGTCGTCTTGGTAATAGCGGATTTCTTTTCGATCTTCTTAATCATAGCGAGAACTCCTTTCTCATCCGTTTAGTCCACTAGAGTTAAATCTGCATACCCGCAGGGAGCTTCATCCACTCGCGCACCTTGTCGCTGAGCGGCTTCAACTCTTTGACTGTAGCAAAGCGGTCCGCACCTTCCACACCTGGGAGCTCAAACTTGTCACCGACCTTCTTGCCAAGCATATTCTTCGCGAGCTGGGTCTTCATCGAAAGGATGTTCATCTCAATGTCATTATCCCATTCACCAAGTACGCTGTAGGCCTTCTCGCCCGACGCGGTCTCCACCACGACTTCGAGACCAGGCGCAACTTCCGTAAGCTCGACCGTTGCGAATTCGGTAGGCTTAACCGCCTCGAGATCCGCCTGCATAAGCGTCTGCTTCTGCATGAGAGCACGCTGTTCATCCTTCGCGTACTGGTATTCCGCGTTTTCAGAGAGGTCACCAAAGCCCTTCGCAAACTCAATGCGCTTGACATTGGCGGGCATTTCCTCATTAATGAGCTTGAGGTACTCCGCCTTCTTGAACGCATAGCTACGGTACGAAGTGACGCGTGCATATTCACGCTTCTTCTCAACCTTAACCACATGCGCCTCAAGTTCAGGACAGATATGCGCCATACGCACCACGATGGTGTGGTGGGTCGACGGATCCCACGCAATGGAAGCCTGGAAGCGTTCAAAGAAGAGAATACGATCCTCAGGCGAGAGCATATTAAAGACTTCCGTCAGCCACTTGGTGTCCGCGAAAAGGCGGCGAATCATATTCTGGAGGCGCAAGGTCTCGCCACTCTGGCGACCCTCACCCAGCGCAATCGCGTGAGAGAGAATCGTCACATGCGAAGGAAGTTCCGTCCAGTACTGAAAGTCCTTATAGTGCCCAGCGAGAAGTGTCGTCAGTGTCGCGGGCGCGGCAGGTGCCTTCATATAAGCGCCAATCGCATTGCGCAAATTCGCATCATCCATAAAGGCATCCACAATTTCCTCAACCGCCGCGTAGCAGAGGTCAGGAATTGCCGCGTAAAGCCGCGCCTTGCCCGTGTCGTCATAGGCGAGGAAGCGAACCATCATCCCTACTTCGCGCGCGGGCAAGTCGACCGCTGCCTTAATGTAGCGCTTACGCTGCCAGAGATACTCACGCATTTCTTCCGCTGTCGGGGTCGTATAGCCCAGCTGGATGACGAGTCCCGCGAGACGCGCGTAAAGAGCATCGTCCACAAGGCGTGCCGCCGTGACCGCGAACGCGAGACGCTCACCAATCTTCTTCTTCGTATCCTCACTCGCCGTACGGAAGCGATTCTCCTTCGCGACAAACTCGCGCACGCCTGCCAAAATGAGTTTCGGGTCGGTCTCGTGCGTGAAGGCGGTAAGCCAGTTGTCGCCATAATCCTCAACCGACTGACGCAAGCGCAAGGGGTCCGTCTTCCGCGTGGGGATTTCCACGAGTCCCTCGTGACGAAGTTGCAAACGCGCCTTATCCCAGAACGACTTCCAATTAACTGCCTTCACAAAGCCATTCGAGACCACTACGGTCTCAAGGCGCGTGAGCGGCATGTCGCCGTAACTCGCGAGGACGAGCTTAACGAATTCGCCAGGATGATCCTTAAGAAGCCCTTCAATACGCGCGGGGTCGGCGTGGGCGAGAACGAGGATGTGGTTCTCAGGCGCGGCTTGAAGCATATCAATCGCCGCCATATAGGTGAACTGATGTCCCTTCTTCGTCTTGAAGTCGACCGTGATGCGCTTATAGAAGTAGTCCAGCCGCTTGACGATGCCGAGCCCCCATGTGCTATTGAGGACGAGCGCGCCCGGCTGGAAGCCCAGGAGCTTCTCAAGTGCCGCGAGCACCTTATCAAGCGGAGCCTGCCCGAAGCCGACACCATCCAAGAACGAAAGTATCAACCGATCGTTCGTCGCCTTCTTCAATGCATCACGGATGCCCGATTGCCGCAGAGCCTTGGCGAGATCCGCCTGATGCTCCCGTACGAAGGCAAAAGCACCCTCAAAGTCCTTGTTTTCAGCGAACGCATTCAGTTGCGTCGCCAGATTTTCCGTTTCAGCCATTGCTATTTATTCCTTCAATATGAAATCTTGTGCTTAGAATTATACCATAAATGTGGCATTCTTACAAACCCATCTTTACACCTCGTTCCGCGCCTGAAGCTTTTCAACCTCACGGCGTAGCGTTTTATCGCGGGTTTTTACGATTATTCGCTTGGCAAGCCCTCGAAAGGATGCCATGCGCACGAAGTCACAAATGAATCTGTCGGCACGTTGCGAGCCCGTGCCGCCCGTGTAGGAGACGCGCAAGCGCGGCACGCTCGTCGTCGCCTCGTGGGGTCCGTCGAAGATAATCCACGCGGAATCCTTCGGATTTTCCGCAAGATACTTCTCCACATGCCCTCGCAATTGCGCGGGGTCTTTCGCCGTGCGGTTTGCCCCCAAAATGAAGTTCCAGCCATCCACCAAGACGAGCGAGCCGCCCTCGGGAAGCGCCCCCAAGTCAAGCGCGGCGGTGAGGGCTAGGTCAAAGTGGCTACGCAATTCCTCATTCTCACGGCGCAAGCGGTCATTCTCACTCTTGAGTTCCGTCACTTGCGCCTTCAGCTCTCGCACATGCTGAACCCTCGCACCAAGTATCACATCTTGCGCCGTCACGAAGCCTCCACTTTGGGTTCAAGTTCTTCTATGCCGTGCGGAATCGCCTTCCACTTGCGCGTCGGATGCACAATCGAATAGAGGAGCGAGCACGAGAGGATGAAAGAGAAGATAGGGAATGTCAGAATTGCCGCGAGCCCAGGCAGACGCTTGTGCCGCGAAAGAGCCACCGCCGCGAATGCCGTGAACCAGCCCATAACACCGACGAAACAGAGAATGCCCACAAAGAACATAAACGCTGAGCGATTCGCGAAATCAACGCACGAAAGACGGTAGATGAACGCTAAGCCATTAAAGAGGAGCACAAAGGCTACGGACATCCCTGTCAAAATGGCGAAGTAGCTATCGAAGAGCCGAAGGGACGGATGGTGCAGAAGTGTCCGTACCCAAATACCAAAGTAGCGCACGACGACCTGCCAACCGCCCGTCGCCCAGCGCGAAAGCTGCCGCCACATATAACGGATGTCCTCGGGCTGTTCATCGGCATATTCTGCGGCGGGAACATAGGCAATGCGCCGCCCCGCGAGATTCATTTGGACGGTAAACTCCACATCCTCTACAATTGTTGATGTCTTCCAGCCCTTCTCACCCAAGACGGAAGTCAAACACGCGAAACCCGTGCCCGTCAACTTGCCCGAGAGCCCAAGGTTCGTGCGGACGCGATTCGAGAGCTCATTCATCATCCCCCAATAAATCGCGTACCAGCCCGAGATAAGATTCTTCGCGTAGTTAGAGGCGTGCCGACACCCCGTTACCACACTTTCACCATCTTGCAGCGCGTCATTTACCGCGTCAAACCACTTATCAGAAACAATGTTATCGGCGTCAAAGACGGCAATTGCGTCATATTTCTTTGTGGCGAGCACTTTCTCTACGCCCCAAGTGAGGACATCGCCCTTGCAAGAACTCGGCGTGGTCTTCTCCCAAACTTGGGCACCCGCACGCTCGGCAATCGCGGCGGTGGAGTCCGTGCAATTATCGGCAAGGACAATTACATCCACATCCTCACGCGGATACTTCCCCATATGAATGCTACGGATGGGCAAGGAAATGACGCGCTCTTCATTGCGGGCACAAATAAGAACAGCGAACTTAAGATTGCGCGCCGCCTTCTTGTAGGTCTTCGGGGTGCGCAAAAGCCCAAAAAGAACAATGAAAGTCGACCAAAAGAATACGAAGGAGAACCCAAGACAGATAAAATCTAGCATAAAGTGAAATTACCTTTCTCAGTCCATTCGCCACCGACGATGTGCCCAAAGATACTGCTCAGGATAAAGGCGAATAGCCTCCCCAAGGCGGTCATTCAAAAGTTGTGTCGCCTCAGCACGATTCATACTCTTATCAAAAGAAAGCGGAGCACCGCCCACAAGCCGATAATGGTAAGGCGCAATTCGCACGAACGACCCCACCACAATCGGTACGCCATAGCGCATCGCAAGCCGCGTCGCACTTGTGAAAGTCAAAGCGGGACGCCCCAAGAACTGTAACTTTTCGCCGCGCGAGGCGTGTTGATCCATCAAAATCGTCATAGCCGAACAAGAGGTAAGCCATTGACGGACAATGTCAGGCGTAAACCCGCGATTCTTATCAATAATGGTCACAGGTCCACGAAAGTGGTACTTCTTCATCCATCCTGCTACAAGGCGATTATTCATCACGCGGGCAATGGCTATCATCGGACGGGCAAACGAAAGAACATTTGTCGCCGCCTCCCAAACTCCGTGATGAGAACTTACGAGCAAAACAGGTTTGTCGGGGGTCTCCAAAAGCAACTTCACCGCCGCAGGGTCCGCCGCCGAGAAGTCGAGATGTTCCCGCCAATTGGAAGCATTAACGACGCGCGGCACACAGAGTGCCTCGCAAATATGACCCGCGAGATGACACCACGCCTTACGCGCAATCTGCCGCGCTTCCGCCGCGTCCGTCACAATACCGCACTTAAGAATATTGTCTACAGCGAGCCGACGACGACGCGGAAAGAACGGCCATAGGCACGCGGCAAATCCGCATCCAATATCGTAAGCATGTCGCTGTATGAAAGTCATGCTAATTTCGCGCACTTAGGGCTTCTCAAAGCGAATAGTCGCCGCGCGACCGTGCCCATCCAGCCCTTCCACTGCCGCAAAAGCTTCAATTGTGGACTTGGTTTGCGCCAAGTCCGCACGTGTAAAGGAAACAAAGCTATGACGGCGACGGAAATCGTCTGGCGTAAGCCCATTAAACATCCGTGCCGCGCCACCCGTTGGGAGCACATGGCTCGGACCAGCCACAAAGTCGCCTGCCGACTCAGGAGTCCACGCACCCGCAAAAACGGCTCCAGCCGCACGCACGCCCTTCATGTCCTTAAGCGGCTCTTTCGTCATAATCTCGAAGTGCTCAGGCGCGAAGTCATTGACGACTTCCAATCCCGCCTTCACATTCGGGGCTACGACAATGAGAATTCCATCGCGGTCGATGACGCGCTGGACGAGCGCTTTGCGCGAAAGGGTCTCGGTTTGCTTCAAGACTTCCGCCTTAATCGCTTCCGCAATCTTCTGCGAGGTGCAGACACAGAGGGACTTCTCCCAGCCACTACCGTGCTCGGCTTGGCTGAGCAAATCCGCCGCGATCCAACGAATATCCACTGAGCCGTCCGTCAAAACAGCAATTTCGCTCGGACCCGCCACCTGATCAATTGCGACATAGCCAAAAACTTGGCGTTTCGCGGCAGTTACATAGGCGTTGCCAGGTCCAACAATCTTCTGAACCTTGCGGCAAGTCTTCGTGCCAAATGCCATAAGCCCAATCGCCTGAATGCCACCGACACGATAAATCTCAGTTGCACCCGCGAGCTTAAGGGCATACAAAAGGACGGGGTTAACCTCCCCCGTCTTGCCCGCAGGCGTACACGCCACAATTTCTTTCACACCCGCCGCCTTGGCGAGTGTCACTGTCATAATCGAAGTCGAGGCAAGAGGAGCCGTGCCACCTGGCACATAAACGCCGACGCGGTCCATAGGCGAATAAAATTCACCCTCGACCCCACCCTTCGGGGTCTTCATTGACCACGCCTTGCGCAAAGAAGCCTTGGAAAACTTCAAAACGCGGCGATGCGCATCATTAACGGCTTTGAGAATCGCAGCAGGAATCTTCGCCTTCGGGTCGATCTTTACGCGCAAATCCTTGCCCTTAAAACCCTCAAACTTGGCAACATAACGACGAACTGCCGCGTCACCATTCTTACGAATATCCGCGAGGACTTCCGCCGCCGCCTTTTCGGCTTCCTCGGGGAATGCCGGCCGCGCATTGAACGCGGCAATTCGGCGATCCCCCGCCTTGACGATACGAATCATTCTTAGTTCGCGCCCCCGAGCATGCACTTGCAAGTCGCCTCAACAGCCAACTCGCCATTCACATAGCCCTTGCAATCAAAAACGCCAATAATCTTCTTGACCTTGACATTCTTCGCGACAACGACGAGCTTGTCATTGGGGCGCACGGGCTTGCGGAACACCGCTTCCTCGACCTTCGCGAAGAGGAAGCTCGCCTTTTCGCCCAAGAAGCCTGTGGCAATCAAGCCGCAACCCGCAACCTGCGCCATCGTCTCAATCAGAATTACACCCGGAACAATCGGGAATGTCGGGAAGTGCCCCTTGAAGAAGTCATTCTTCTCCATCGTGTAGGTGTACTCACCAATCGCGCCCGTCTCATCCGCAGACAAAAGCTGGTCTACGAAAAGGAACGGAGGACGGTGTGGCAAAAGCTCAATGCCAGGCTTATTATAGACATTCTTGAATGTCGGGAACTCTGTAAGTGCCTCGTGTGCCATTATCGTACCTCCTTAACCCTGAACCTTACGGAACGCCAAGACGCCGTTGTGACCACCAAAGCCGAGCGAGGTCGAAAGTGCCGCGCGGACTTCGCGCTTCACGCCCACATTCGGCGTATAGTTCAAGTCGAGCGGAACTTCACCCTTCTCAACATTGACTTCAAGATCAGGCTTCTCGTAGTTGATTGTCGGCGGGACAAACCCTTCCTCAATCGTCAACGCGCAAATCGCCGCCTCAAGCGCACCCGTCGCGCCAAGAAGGTGACCGTGCATCGACTTCGTGGACGAGATATTAATCTTCTTCGCCTGCTCATCGCCAAACACGACCTTGAACGCCTTCGTTTCCATCTGGTCATTCAGGTGGGTGGAAGTTCCGTGCGCATTGATGTAGTCGATTTCCGACTTATCGGTCATTCCTGCGTCCTTGAGCGCAATCTCAATCGCCTTCACCGCACCCTCGCCCGACGGATCAGGCGCCGTGATGTGGTAGGCATCGCAAGTCGAACCATAGCCCGCGAGTTCGCAGTAAATATGCGCCCCACGCGCCTTAGCGTGCTCTTCGCTCTCAAGAATGAGTGCCGCCGCGCCTTCACCAATGACGAAGCCGTCACGATCGGCATTAAACGGACGCGACGCTTTCTCGGGGGTTTCATTAAAGTGAGTGGAAAGCGCCTTCATCTTCATAAAACCGCCAACCGTGAACTCCATAACCGCCGCTTCAGTTCCGCCCGCGATAACGACATCCGCACGCCCCGCGCGAATCATATCAAGCGCGAAACCAAGTGCGTCCGTCGAAGACGCGCACGCCGTCACAACGACTTGGCACGGACCGTGTGCACCGAGCGCAATCGCGACATTGCCCGCCGACTCATTCGGAATGAGCTCAGGAACCGCGAGCGGGGAAAGACGGTCAGGACCACGATCAAAGAGAATCTTGTAGCTATCGCCAGTCACATCGAGTCCGCCAATGCCGTTGCCGAAGAGCGTGGCGACGCGGTCCATATTCGGATGATTCTCGGCGGTATAACCCGCGTCCGCCCAAGCTTCCTTCGCGGCGGCGACGGCATACTGCGAGAACGGGGCCATATGCCGCGCTTCACGCTTATCGATGAGCCCCGAATCAATCGCGTATTCCTGAAAGTTCTTAACTTCGCCCGCGACCTGACTCGTCACACGCGCGGGATCAAACTTCGTAATGCGCGTAATGCCAGACTTGCCCGCCTTGATATTAGCCCATGCTTCTTTCTTGCCGTTTCCACACGGACACAGCATGCCAATACCCGTAATCATGACTTTCTTCATTGTTATTTCCTCTTTTAAGTGATTTAAGTGATGTTAGAAACCTTTTAGAGATTCGGCCAAACGCAGTATGTTCCACCATAGGTGAGCCCCGCGCCAAAACCGACCATTACAATTTTCATTCCGTCCTTCAACTCGCCCGCCTTCACGGCTTGGTCAAGCGAAATCGGAATCGATGCCGCGCTCGTATTGGCGGTCGTCGCCAAATTGAGCCAGAACTTCTCGAGCGGCAACTTCATACGCCGTGCCACCGCCTCGATAATGCGTCCGTTCGCCTGATGGGCAAAGACGCGATCGAGTTCCTCGGGAGTCGTCCCAAGCTTCGTGCAGAGATCTGCCGCGACCTTCGAAAGAGTCCGCACCGCGAACGCGAAGACATCGTGCCCCATAAGGACGAGTTGAGGCAGAATCGGCTGCAACTTAGCGGGCACGCCTGTCGCGGGGTCAATCGGGAGAGCATCTTTGCAACCACCCGTCCGCGTAATGAAGTGAGAGCCCTTGCCGTCCGCACCGAGAATCGTGTGCGCTTTTGTCTTCACACTCGCCGCGCCAGGCGCTTCGTCATTGCCGAGCACCACCGCGCCCGCGCCATCGCCAAAGAGAATGCAACTCGAGCGATCGGTCCAATCTAGAATGCGCGAGAGGCATTCCGCACCAATCACAATTGCCTTCTTATCGGGATAGAAGTTCACGAAGCCCCGCGCCTGCTCTAGCGCATACACAAAGCCCGCGCACGCCGCCTGCAAGTCAAAGGCTCCCGCGTTTTCACACCCGAGAAGCCCCTGCACCACGCACGCCGTCGAGGGGAACGGATTATAATCAGGGGTCGAAGTCGCGACGACAATAAGTCCAACTTCCTCAGGCTTCACGCCCGCCGCCACCATCGCCGCCTGCGCGGCTTTCGCCGCCATCGTCGAGGTGGACTCACCCTCATCCGCTACATGGCGCGAGTGAATGCCCGTATGGGAATAAATCCACTCATCGCTCGTATCCAAAGACTTCGCGATATCGTCATTCGTGACAACACGCGGCGGCAGATAACTGCCTGTACCTAAAATGCGTATACCCATTCTTTATCTCTTAGAGCCCCGAACCAAACATATTCTTATCGAAGTTGAAGAATACGAAGACTGGCAAAAAGCCCGTATCATTGAAACAAATAAGCCCAAACTGAAGCGCGGCACTCTTCGCACGCGTCACTGCCGCGAACTGAGCGCCATTACGCAACTTATTGACGCGGCTATAACCAATCGCACCCTGCGCACCCTTCACGACCTTATCCGCCTTCGCCGCAGCAAGCCCAATTTGGGCACCCGTCACCGTGCCATTCGAACATCCCACACCGAGCGCACAGCCCGTGATGTTCTTATGACCGTTATCAAACCACCAATCCCATATGCAGTCCGCCGCCTTGACGGACGCTACAGCGGCAATGATGCCCAGTAACAATACTATCTTCTTCATCTTAATTACCTCCTTCTTACAGAAAGTTAAGCCATTCAATCCAGGCGAGACCCGAATCTTTCCTAATATTATACCATAATTTGCCGCATTTGAGGGAGAAAAACTATCAAACTTAATAAAAAGAAGAGGGAAGCGCCTTTTTTAGCAACCTCCCTCTCTTTCTTTCTACCCAGCCGAGGCTTACTTATCCGTAAGTGCCGCAACGCCCGGAAGCACCTTGCCTTCAAGGAACTCCAGCGACGCACCGCCGCCCGTCGAGATGTGGGTCATTTCCGCAGCCTTGCCGCTCTTCTTCACCGCGCTGACGCTGTCGCCACCACCAATGATGGAGACACCGCCATTCGCCTTAACGAGCGCAACCGCGTCACAGACACCGAAGGTGCCCTTCGCCAAAGGCGCGAACTCAAAGCAGCCCATCGGGCCATTCCAAACGACCGTCTTGGCGGGCTTAATCGCTTCCGCGAAAAGAGCGACGCTCTTAGGACCAATGTCAAGACCGAGCCAGCCATCAGGAATGTCGCCTTCGCAAACCTTGATCTCAATGTCGCTCGCGTCCTTCTCAGCTGGGAACTTATTGGCAATGACGCTGTCGACAGGCAGGAGAATCTTAACATTCTTCGCCGCCGCCATCTCGAGCATCTCCTTGCAATAAGCAACCTGGTCATCTTCGCAAAGCGAATTGCCAATCTTGAAGCCCTGCGCCTTCTTGAAGGTATAAGCCATACCGCCGCCGATAATCAGCGTGTCAACCTTGTTGAGCAGATTCTTGACGACCGCGAGCTTATCAGAAACCTTCGCACCACCAAGAATCGCCACAAACGGACGCACTGGATGCTCAACCGCGTCACCGAGAAACTTGATTTCCTTCTCGAGAAGGAAGCCCGAGACCGCCGGTTGAATGTAGTCCGCAATGACCGCCGTCGAAGCGTGCGCACGGTGAGCCGTACCAAACGCGTCGTTGCAGTAGACATCACCATAAGACGCGAGCTTCTTCGCCATTTCCTGGCGCGCTGCCTTAAGTTCCGCCTTCTTGGTCTGATACTCTTCTTCAGTGAGATGGATGCCCTTCTTCTCGTCATCCTTCTTCACCTTGCCGTCTTCAGCCTTATAGAAGCGGGTATTCTCAAGAAGCACAACTTCGCCGGGCTTGAGTGCCTTAACAAGGTCATCCGCCGCCATACAATCAGGCGCGAACTTGACTTCCTGCCCCAACTTCTTCGAAAGCTCTTCCGCGACAGGCTTAAGGCTGAATTCTGCCTCATAGCCCTTGCCTTTCGGACGGCCCAAGTGGCTCATAAGCACGAGGCTACCGCCCTGCTCAAGCACATACTTGATTGACGGAAGTGCCGCGACAATGCGGGTATCGTCCGTAATCTTACCAGAACCATCTTTCGCCATCGGCACATTGAAGTCGACGCGCATCACGACGCGCTTACCATTAAGCGCCACATCGCGGAGAGTCTTCTTATCCATTTTCGTATACCTTCTTTTTTACAAAAGCGCTTACTTAGCCATCTTGTTGAGCTTCAACTGCGCACGGCTTTTCTTGCGGTCAGCAGTGTTCTTCTTGATAATGCCTTTCTTGACAGCCTTATCAAGACCAGAGACGAACTCCTTGAACTTCTTCTCAGCCGCATCCTTCTCATTAGCGTCAGCCGCCTTGAAAAGTTTCTTATGCGCGTCGTGAAGTTTTGCCTTCGCGACCGTATTGCGCTTGTTCGCTTTCGCATTCTGACGATCACGCTTACGAGCAGCGCGACCACCTTTAATATTTGCCATATCTTTTCAAACTCCTGTTTTCGGGATGTTGTGAGTACATATTATACACTTTTCTGACCTCATTATGCAAGCACATTTTGCACAATCTTTCTTTTTTGTAGAATTTGTAGAATAGAACGCGTGTGGTTTGTGACTGACAATATGCGGCACAGCGGACAGCAACCGTGCTCTGTTTATAAACTCCGAGGGGCTACAAAAGCTTCGCTAACGCTACGCTGAAGGCTTCGCACCACTCGCCCATATTCATTTGCCGCGCTTAAAAGATGATCTCACTCGAGAGCCGCAGAGTTCGCAGAGAGTTTTAGATAGCACCTTCGGGGTTGAGGTTGGGGGTTGTGTTTTTAACACAAAGGCACAGAGACACAGAGAGGTGGTAGGGCGGCAAGCCGCCTGTAATCTC